>JAWKRR010000022.1:0-103416 GCA_041389525.1 Myxococcota bacterium
CGCAAAACGCCAGGCGCGAGCTGGGGTTTTGACGTTTCGCCGCGACGCCGAGCACCCCGTCGCCGCAGCCCAGGTCCAGGACCACGGGGAACTCGCCCTTCGGGATGTGCGACAGCAGAAATCGCGTGCCCACATCGAGCTTTTCGCGGCTGAAGAGGTTGGAGTGGCGCACGAAGGGCTGCTCGAAGCCGTCCAGCCGCACGCTCAGCGGGTAGGGCGTCGGCGTGGGCGGGCGCTGAAGCGTCGCGAACACAAGCCGCGCCTTCTTCTCCGCGAGACTGGTCGAGGTCTCGCCGATGATGCGGCCCAAGAGCTCGAAGCTCGCCTTGGCGTAGTGCTTGACCATGTAGCCGCACACCACCTGCGCGCCCGGCGCCAGCAGCGCGCTCAGCCGGCAGAGCTGGTCCTCAAAGAGCGCCATGGACTTCGGCACCCGAATCAGCGCCAGGTCGTAGGGCCCGCGCAGGGCGTCAAGCTCGCTGAGCGTCCGCACGCGCCCGCCGCTGTTGAGCTCGGCCGCCCGCCCGCTCACAAACGAGTCCGAGTACGACGTGAGGTCCAGGCCCGCCAGCCCCGCCAGCGCGCAGCCCAGCGCCCCGAAGCTGTCGTTGAGCACGACCACCCGCCGCCCGGCCAGCCCGAGCCCGCCGGCGTGCGCCAGCATCAGCGCGTCGGCGCTGTCCCACGCCTGCAGCCCCGCGTCCGGCTCATCCGGGAAGCGCCGCAGCGCCGGGTCGATTCGCAGCATCTTCCCGCCCGTCCCGAAGCCTGTCCCCCGCGCCCAAGCCCGCGCCCGCGCGACGCAGGCCAGCCCGAGATCACTCCTCGCGAATCACGTTGTCCGCCGGGAAGAGCCCGTCCACCGACAGGTAGCGCTCGCCGCTGTCGCACAGGATGCAGCAGATGGTCTTGCCCGCGTAGCTCTCGCGCTGCGCCAACTGCCCCGCCACCCACAGCGCGGCCCCGGACGTCACCCCGGCCAGCACGCCCATGGTCCGCGCCAGGGTCTTCGTCATCTCGAAGGCGTCGGTGTCACTGACCGCCATCAGCTCGTCCATGCGGTCCTGCCCGCGCAGGAAGTTCTCCGTCACGAAGCCCGGCCCGATGCCGATGAGCTTGTGCTTCGCCATCTCGCCGCCCGCGTACACCGGGCTCGACGCCGGCTCAAACCCCACGATCCGGATCTCCGGGTTCTTCGACCGGAAGTAGCGCGACAGCCCCTCAAAGGTCCCCGACGTCCCCAGCCCAATCACCATCGCGCCGATCTGGCCCTGGGTCTGCTCCCAGATCTCCGGCCCCGTCGTCGCCTCGTGCGCCCCGCCGTTGTCGGGGTTGGAGTGCTGATTGAAGAAGTACGACGTGTCCGGGTTCGCCTCGCAAAACGCCATCGCCCGCAGCCGCGCGCCCTTGGTGTGCTCGACCCCCGGCGTCAGCACCACCGTCGCCCCGAACGCGTTGAGGATCTGGAACCGCTCGATGCTGCACAGCTCGCTCATGTAGATCTTGACCGGGAAGCCCTGGGCCGCCCCGAACATCGCGATGGCGATGGCCGTGTTGCCGCTGCTCGCCTCGACCAGCACCGTCTCTTTGGTGATGCGCCCCTCGGCCACGGCCTTCTCGATGATGTGCTTGACCGGCCGGTCCTTCACCGACATGGGATTGCACAGCTCGAGCTTGCCCAGCACCGTCGCCCGCGCCCCGGGGAAGAGCTTGTCGCAGCGCAGCATCGGCGTCGCGCCGACCAGCTCCGAGATGTCGTCGATGATCCTCATGGGGTCTCGACGATCTCGAAGGTGTGCGTCACCTCCACCCCGCCGCGGGTCAGCATGATCGACGCCGAACAGTACTTCTCCGCCGACAGCGCCACCGCCCGCGCGACCTTGTTCTCGCTGAGCCCCTTGCCGCTGACCACGAAGTGCATCGCGATCTTCGTGAAGACCTTCGGCGGCTCCTCGGCCCGCTCAGCGGTCAGTCGCGCCACGCAGCCCTCCACCGGCTCGCGCCCGGTCTTCAAGATGTGCACCACGTCGTAGGCCGAGCAGCCGCCGGTCCCGATGAGCACCATCTCCATCGGCCGCATCCCAGCGTTCTCGCCCCCAGACTCTGGCGCGCCGTCGAGGATCACGGTGTGCCCCGTGCCCGACACCGCCTCGAACTTCACGGCGCCCTTCCACGTAATCTCAGCCTGCACCGTCCACCTCGCCCCGTGTCCCGTCCCCTTCGCGAGCGCCAGCCTTTCAGCGAAGTGCGGGCGGAGCAAGTTCGATCATTCACTGGGCGTTCACCGTCGCGCGGTCGACGCCGCGGTGGCACCATCTCCCCCACGCCCACACACACGGCGGTGAGCCATGCCCTGGTTGATGAAGACGGAGCCCGAGGAGTACGGGCTGGACGACCTCCGAGCCGCTGGCGTGGGCCGCTGGGACGGCGTGCGCAACTACGCGGCCCGCAACCACATGCGCGCCTGCGCGGTCGGCGACGCCGTCTTCATCTACCACTCAGGGAAATCCCCGCAGATCGTGGGCCTCGCCGAGGTCGCGCGCGCCGCCTACCCCGACCCGGCCCAGTTCGATCCGGCCAGCGCCACCTTCGACGCGAAGTCCTCGCCCGACGATCCGCGCTGGTCCGCCCTGGACCTGCGCTACGTCGCCCATCTGGTCGTCCCGGTGCCCCTCAGCACGCTGAAGACGGACCCCCGGCTGGCCGATCTCGCGCTGCTCCGCCAGTCGCGGCTCTCGGTGTCGCCGGTGAGCGAGGCGCACTTCGAACTCATCGTGTCCCTCGGCGGCGGCAAGGCACCGGCCGCGGCCCCGGCGACTGAAAAGCGGGGGTGAGTCGCACGGAGCGGTGTCACCTGTGGCGTCACCGGTGTTACAGTGCGCCACCTCGCCCCCAAGGCTCGTGGACAGCGCTCGTGGAACTGATGGCGCCTAGCGCGTCTTGCCGCACCGCGGTAGCTACAACTCGCGCTCATCTGGCGACCATCGCGTGCGTTCTGGCGCTGGGTTTCGTGTGCATCGCGTCACGGCCCGCCCGGGCCACCGCCGCCCCGGAGGCCAGCCCCGTCCTGGTGGTCCGCGGCGACGCCGACTACCCGCCCTACGAGTTCCTCGACGACGATGGCGAGCCCGCCGGCTTCGACGTCGACATCCTCCGCGCCGTCGCGCGCACCCAGGGGCTCAACATCGACCTGCGCCTGGGCGACTGGACCAGCGTGCGCCGCTCGCTGGAGGACGGCGAGATCGACATGCTGGTCGGCATGCACATCTCGCGCGAGCGCTCGCGCGTCATCACGTTCTCGCACCCCTACACCTCGATTCAGCACGCGATCTTCGTCCGCTCCGACTCGGACATTCGCGGCTATCGCGGCCTCCGAAACCGCGCGCTCGTGGTGCAAGACGCGACGATCATGCACGACATGCTCAAGCGCGGTCACATGACCGACAAGATCGCGACCACCACCTCGGTCGGCGAGGCGCTGCGCCAGCTGGCCGCCGGACAGCACGACGCGGCCCTGGTGCCGCAGTACCAGGGGCTCTTCCTGGCGCGTGAGCTTGGGCTCAACAACATCGGCCCGGTCGGGCAGCCCCTCGCCGACGACTCGGGCTACGGCTTCGCGGTGCGAAAGGACCACGCCCAGCTCGCCGCGGTCCTCAACGAGGGCCTGCGCATCATCAAGACCACCGGCGAGTACGAGGCCATCAGCCAGCGCTGGTTCGGCGTGTACGACGACGCGGCGTCCGGGGTCTCGCGGGAGATGCTGCGCTGGGCTGGCTGGGCGCTCACCGCGGTGGCCTTCCTGGCGGTCGTGGCCCTCATCTGGTCGTGGATGCTGCGCAAGCAGGTCCGCATCCGCACCCGCGAGCTGTCCTACGAGCTGACCGAGCGCATCCGCGCCGAGGACGCCGGGCGCCGCCTCAAGGAGCAGCTCCGCCAGTCGCAGAAGATGGAAGCCATGGGCCGCCTCGCGGGCGGAATGGCCCATGATTTCAACAACATCATCACCGGGATCTCGGGCCACGCGCAGCTCTTGCGCGCCCGCGCCGAGCGCGCCGGGACCGAGCCCGACCCCTCCATCCTTCAGATCGTCCAAGCCGCGGAGAGCGCCGGCGACCTGGTCGGCCACCTCATGGCCTTCGCGCGCCGCGAGCGCACGCGCACCAGCCGCCTGGACGTCAACGTCGCCGTGGCCGGCGCCATCCAATTGATGAGCCACAGCCTGGGCAGCGACATCCGCATCGACAGCAGCGTGCGGGCCGACGGCCCCATGGTGGTCGGCGACATCGCGCAGCTTCAGAGCGCGCTGTTGAACCTGGGGCTCAACGCCCGCGACGCGATGCCCAAGGGCGGCACGCTGACCTTCGCCACCTCCATCGTCGAGCTTGGCGCGGACCGCCTCCCGCCCGAGCTACGCGCCGGCACCTACGTCCGCATCGTGGTGAGCGACACCGGCGAGGGCATGCCCGCCGAGGTCCGCGAGCACATCTTCGAGCCCTTCTTCACGACCAAGGCGCCGGGCAAGGGCACGGGCCTCGGCCTCGCCGGCGTCTACGGCTGCGTGCGCGCCCACGGCGGCCACATCGACGTCCACTCGGAGGTCGGAGAGGGCACCGAGTTCACGATCTTGCTGCCGCTGATCCGCACGGATGCCAAGACCCCGCCGCCGCCGGTGGCCGAGGAGGCCGCGCCTCCCGAGCCCTCGAGCGCCGCCGGCGCCGCCAAGTCCTGAGCGCCCCGAGCCGCCCTACAGGAAGCTACGGATCAGCGCCCAGACGCCCCAGCCGATGGCGGCGAGCCCGAAGGCCCCCTGCTGCGGCGCGAGCTGGGTCAACGCCTCGTCCATCTTCTTCTGCGCTTCGGGGTTCTTGATGAAGGTCTTGAGCACGCCGATGCCCAGGATCAGCCCCAGCACCAGCTGCACGACCGACACGGCGAGCATCGTGAACCACGCGATGGGGGCGCTGCCCAGCAGCCCCAGCGCCAGCACGGTCGAGATCAGCCCCCACACGCCCCAGAGCGCCGACACCGCGCCGATCCAGCCCTGATAGGGCGCGATCTTGGCGATGATCTCCTTGGCGTCCGGCTTCTTCGCGATGATGAGGCTCGAAGCGCCCAAAATACCAAGTAGGATCAGCCAAATCGCAGAAATGAGGCCCATCAGCTCTCCCCTCGCCACCGGGCCCGGCCGTCTCGCCGTGACCCGCTGACTGCGGCGCGTGCTCGCGCGGTGTGTACGTGTGACGACAGCCTACCGCCGCCCTCGGCGGCGCACAATCGCCGGCGGCCCCTACACACCCACCATCGCGGCCAGCTTCTGCACGGTGTTCCAGTTCCGCGCCGTCCCGACCCCGAATTTCCCAGTCGCCAGCTTGGAAACCCCCATGCCGTCGGGGAAGTAGATGAAGGCGTCGCGGCCCACGAACGCGACCTTCTCGCCGCCGCCGTAGCCCGCCAGATAGGCGTCCGCCTTCGCTCGGTCGACCGCCGTCTTCATCACCAGCAGCGCCAGGCGGCTTGGCTGGCTCTCCGACTCGGCGACAAAGGGGTTCGCCGCCATAAGCGCCGCCCACTCGCCCGGGTCCCGCACCATGACCTCGGTGCGGACCCCGGCGACCGCCAGCAAATCCGCCTCCAGCTTGGCCTCGAGCGCTTGGGCGTCAGCGCCGTCCGCCTCGAACACCACGTTCCCGCTAGCCAGCAGCGTCCGCACCTTCGCGTAGCCAAGCCCGCCCAGCGCCGTCCGAAGCTCGGCCATCGGGACCTTCCGAGTTCCGCCGAGGTTGACGGCTCGCAGCAGCGCAATCCACTCGCTCATCGCGTCGACAGTAAGACGCGGCCGCCGAGAAAATCCAGCGCGCGCTGGGAGTGAATCCCCACTCGTGGTCTCCTCTCAGCGATGCGAACTCTCCTCGCCACGGTCATCCTCGCCCTCTGCGCGGCCTGCTCGAACGGGGCCAGCACCGGCGACGCAGCAGCCGATCTCGAGCTGGCGTCTCCCGGAGACTCCGGCGCCGAGGCCGACGGCCAGCCCGACGCGGCCGACGACGCGAGCGGCGACGCGGCCGGCGACGCGGCCCCTGGCGCCGACGGGACCCTCGGGCCGGACGAGACAAGCCAGCCCGAGATCGTCTCGGACATCGAGCCCGACTCCAGTGCCGACGCAGACAGCGCGGACTCCCCTGCCCCCGACGCCGCCGCCGACGCCGACACAAGCGCCGACTCCGACGTCGTCGCCGACGCGCTGCCCGACGTGGCTCCCGACCTGCCAGCGGACGCGCTCCCCGACGTCGTCCCCGGAACCACCTGCTCGGCGCCCGCGCCCGGTCTGCCTGCGCTGGTGCTGAACGGCTCCGGGCGCGCGCGGGTCTCCGAGCCCATCGCGCACCCCGGCCTGCTCTCGCGGCGGCTGCGCGTCTGGCTTCCCGTGGGCTGGGGCGACGACCCCGCGCGGCGCTACCCCACCATTTACATGCACGACGGCCAGAACCTGTTCAACGACGCGGACTCGGCCTTCGGCGAGTGGCGGGTGGACGAGACCGTCGACGCCCTGACCCAGGCCGGCCTCATCGAGCCGCACATCGTCGTCGGCATCGACAACACCGCCGACCGCATCGACGAATACGCGCCGAACTTGGCGGCGGGCGCGGGCGGACCGGGCAAGGCGGGGGTCTACGCGGACTTCGTCGCCCAGGTGGTCGTGCCCCTCGCCGAGTCTGCGCTGCGCGCGCGCTGTGACGGCAGCCAGCGCACCATCGGCGGGTCCAGCCTGGGCGGATTAGCCAGCCTTTACCTGATGATTCGGCATCCCGGCGTGTTCGGGCGGGTCGCCGCGGTCTCGCCCTCGCTGTGGTGGGAAGACGGCGAGATCGTCGAGGTGCTGCGGGCCTTCGCCGGGCCGTGGCCCGAGCGCCTGTGGGTGGACATGGGCACGCTGGAGAGCGGCGAGGGCGGGGGACCGACGCCGGCCTCGATCCTGTTGGCGACGCGCGAGGTGCGGGACATCGCGGGCGAGGCGGGGCTGGGCTTCGGCGACCGCCTCGGCGCGCTGGAGGACTTCGGCGTCGCGCACAACGAGCAGGCGTGGGCCGGGCGGCTGGGCAGCATACTCGGGTTCCTCGTGGGCCTCGAGCGGCCCTACGCGCAGCCCCCAGCCTTCGTGACGCTGCGGCCCTACGCGGCGGGCTTGGCGCTCAGCGGGACGAACCCGGGGACGAAAACCTCAGTCGCCGTCGAAGCGAAATGGCCGTCGGGCCAGCGCCTGACCTGGCCGGCCGCGCTGGCAGCGCTCGAGAACACGACGCCGGAGATCCTCCAGCTAGGCGACGACGGCGCGGTGACCGCCAAGGCGTTGGGGGTCGGCGTCTTGCGCGCGAAGGTCCTGGGCGTCTCGGGCGAGCTGGCCCTGCCCGTGCTGAGCGCCGGCCAGGTCGCCGTGAGCTTCGAGGTCAGCGTCCCCGCGTCCACACCCGCCGGCGCCACGGTGCACATCAGCGGCGACCTGCCGGTCCTCGGCGCGTGGGACGGCGTCGGCATCGCGCTGACCAACAGCGGCGGCGGCGTGTGGCGCGGCATCATCGCGGTGGCGGCAGGCACCCCCTTCGCGTTCAAGGCGACGCTGGGCTCGTGGGCCACGGTCGAGAAGAGCGCGAGCGGCGCTGAGATCGCCGACCGCAAGGCCACCGCGCAGGCCGGGCTGACCGTGAAATTCTCAGTCGCCGCCTGGGCGAACTGAGGCTGCTGGCCGCCACCGCGCCCGCGCCCTCAGGGGCAGACGAGGGTCGGCTCGCCCGGGTTGGGAGAGACCGCTGACGCCGCCGCCGGGACGATGCGGGGGGCGCCGCTGGCGTCGAGGATGGGGGTGACGTCGCCGGAGGGCCAGTCGATGGTGGCGACCTCCCAGAAGTCGAGGGGCGCCATGGAGACGCCGGCCTTCTCGTAGGCGAGCTCGCCGTGGATGTAGACCCGGACGGTCGCCGTGGAGCAGCCGAAGCCGTGGCTGTCCCAGTAGTGAGCGCCGACGCGGTAGGTGCGGCCGTCCTCGGGGACGGCGAGGTTCAGGTTCTCGGGGCCGGCGCCGTCGGTGTCGTCGCGGTCGAGGCCGGGGTTGTCGTCGACGGAGGGGTTCAAGGAGCCCCAGTTCGGGTGGGGATTGAACCAGAAGGTGTCGAAGGGCTGGTCGAACCAGCCGTCGTGGGTGCCGTCGCCGTCGATGTCCTGGCCCGTCGCGAAGGGGTGGGTGAAGTGGAGGTCGAGGTCGGCGCCGGACTCGGGGCCGGCGTCGGTCTGGTCGGAGTCGCCGGGGGTGTCCCAGAGCAGCTCGACATGGATGGCCTCGTCCGGGACCGCCTCGACGACGAGATAGAGGGGCTGAAACGCGGGCTGGTCGTCTTGGTCCCAGGTGAGCAGCTCGAACTCGTAGGCGCCGGCGACATTGGCCTCGAAGCTGGGCTGCGGGGAGTCGGAGGACGGCAAGAGGACCGACTGCGAGCCGACCGGCTGGACCGCGCGCCACTCGTAGCGGGCGACCTTGCCGCTGGCGGTGATGTCGTTGGGCGCGGTGAGGCGCAGGACGGCTTGGGGACGGACCTTGAGCGCGGCGCCGCCGACGACGGCGGGCTGCCCGGGGCCGCCGAAGCCGCTGAGCTTCACCAGCGGGTCGCCGCCCGGGCCCACGGCGCGCTCCGGATCTTGCACCGCAGCGTCGTGGGTGAAACGAAGCTCAGCGGCCGCGGCCCCGCCTGTGTCGGGATTGAAGCGGACGCCAAACACCTCGATCAGGGCGCCCGCATCGATCTGAATTGGCGTCGCGAAGGTGACCCCCGCGGCGGTCTCGGTCGACGCAGCCCACGCATCTCCGGGGCCATCGCCGGGGGGATCTCGCAACAGCGAGAACTCCGGGCTGCCCGTCAGCACGAACCCGCTCACCTGCAAGGGCAGGTCGCCGGTGTTGCGCAGGACCACCCTGAGGACCTTCTGGTCGCCAAGCGCGACCGCGCCGAACACGAGCTGCTCGGGGAGGACCTCCAACCGCGCGCCGACCGCCGCGTCCGGCGGAGCGTCCGGCGTAGCGTCCGGCGTAGCGTCCGGCGTAGCGTCCGCGGTCGCTTCCGGCCCATCGGAGACCTCGGCGTCTACGGCCCCACCCGACGAGTCGGCGACCTCCACATCCGGCGACGCGTCCACCGCGCCGCCCGCCTGCTCACCGCCGTCGCAGCCCCAGACGAACACCAACAGCAACCCCAACCCCAAACGCCGCATCCCGACCTCCACTGACCTTGCTGAAACCTAGCCTACCGCACGGGCGCCCCCGGATGCCCGCACATCGCGCGCCAGCCGGCTGCACAGACGATTGGGTCCACGCCGCCAGATCCGTCACGCCGCCCGCCGATTCCGGCGACGCAGGCTGCCCGCTCCGTTGACCCGGCGGGCGGATCGCGACGATATTCGGGGCGTCATCACAGCACCGTGACTTCGCACGACCGGGTGCGACCGAGGTCTCCATGAAGCGCGTCTTGGGCGTGTGGTTGGTGGTGTTCGGCGTGGGGTTTGGGTGCGACGACGGGGCCGCGAGCTCGGGCGGCGACGGCGGCGACGGGGACGGCCAGGGCGGGACCGTCGACACCGCGGCGGACGCGACGCCTGACGAGCCGGGGCCCGCGCTCAGCGCGAAGGTCACGCTGGTCGCGCTGGGCGACAGCCTCACCGAAGGCATCGGCGACACCGAGTGGACCGACGCCGGCGTTCAGCGCGGCTACCCCGACCGCCTGCGCGCCAAGCTGGTCGCCCGCGGCGCCGACGTGCAGGTCACCAACCTGGGCAAGAGCGGCTGGACCTCCTCGGACATGGTCAAAGGCGTCGATTGGGCCGAGCCCAAGCTGCCCGGCCAGCTTGGCCCCGCCGTGGCCGCGGTCAAAGCCGCCGTGGCCGGTGGCCGGAAGGCCGTGGCCGCCGTTTGGATAGGCAGCAACGATCTGTTTGGCCTCTACGGCTGGTGCCACGCCCCCGACAACGCGGCCTGCGAGGCCGACAACATCGCCGAGTTCAAGACCAACCTGACCGACAGCGTCGCCGCGCTCAAAGCCGCCGGCGCCACCGTCGTCATCGCCCTGCTCGACGACCAGTCCAAGCGCCCCGTGGTCGCCGACCCGGCCTTTGACGACATCCTCCCGGGCCTCGACGCCGCGGCCGCCAAGCTGATGACCGCGCAGGTCGGGCGCTACAACGCCTTCCTGGCCACCCTGGCCGCCTCCGAGGGCGCCCGCACCGTCGACTTCTTCAGCGCCGGCATCTTCGACTCGCTGCCGCTGCTGGACGCCGACGGCATCCACCCGAACGCCGCCGGCTACGACCGCATCACCACGCTGTGGGAGAGCGCGGTGGACCAAGCCCTCGGCCCCTGAGCCCGCGCCGCCTGCCACCGGCCCCGCCGCCCTCAAAACGCCACCCCCGCGCCCATGTGCACCGAGGGCAGCCACGCGTCCACCAGCGGCGTCTCCGCACTCCGCGTCTTGTGCAGGGGCACCGTCGCCTGGGTGAAGATGTCGACGCGCAGCTTCGACGTGCGCAGCAGCTCCAGCCCCGCCCGCACCCCCAGGGCCGCGCCGACCGTGGTCATGCGCTCGCGCCCAAGCTCCTCGGTGTACCCGACGTGGTGCTGCACCGTGAGGCCCAGGGACGCGCCGGCGTACACCGTCGTCGGGGCGTGCGCGCTGGCGAACCACGAGAACTCCGGCTCGATGATGACGATGGCTGCCGGCCGCGGGGGGTCGCCCGGCACCGGGCGCAGCGGCATAAACGACGCCGCGACGCGCACGCCGACCAGGATCTGCCTCAACTCCCGGCCCACACGCAGCGCCACGCCCGGCAAGACGCTGGACCCGTCGCCCGCCCGCGCTCGCCGCTGCACGGTCTGAAAGGCCTCCACGCCGAAGCGCATCGGCCCACGCCCCAGGGGCAGGCGCTGGTCCGACAGCCGCGCCAGCAGCCGGTCCGTGTCGTTGGCCAGCGCCATCGGCTCGGTCCCCAAGACGCGGACGAGCAGCTCGGCCACGGCCGGCCGAAGCTCGGCGCCCTCGGCGACCTCCTGCCGAAAGGGCACCTGACCCTCGAACCAGGCCGTCAGCACGAGCTGCCCGTCGACCCGAAACGCCTCCAGGGTCAGGGTCGCCTGACAGTCCGCCTCCACCGGCTCGTGAGTCGGGTGGCGCCGAATCTCCGACGCCACCCACAGCTCCCACGCCGCCGGGTCGTCGAGCCCCGCGAGGTGCAGGTTCAAGCAGGTCGGGACGCGGGCCGCGGCCGTCGGCGCGATCAGGCAGGCCAAAATCGCCAGCCCGCACCACGCTGCCAGACGCGCTGCCCGTCGATAGATCGCCAGCCCGCGACTCGCTCCCGGACGCGCCGGCCCTGCATGAATCGCCAGCCCGCGACTCGCTCCCAGACGCGCCGGCCGTCGACGAATCGCCAGCCCGCGCGGGCCTCTGCGGAGGTGGGGGGCTTCGGTACTCATTAGAACATCGCGCCGAACTTGAGGCCGAAGCCGGGCATCCAGCTGTCGACTTTTCCGTAGTCGTTCTCGGCCTTTACGACGTAGGCCGGCACGATGAGGCTGGCCTCGACGAAGGGGCGCACCGAGTTCGTGCGCAGCAGCTCATAGCCCAGCACGCCGATGGCGCTGAGGCCGGCGCCGAGGATGGGGCCGCCGTCGCGCAGGTTGGGGTCGGGCAGGCGGGCCTCGACGGCGCGGAAGAAGCTGACGTCCAGGCGCGTGCCGAGGCCGGCGTAGAGCGAATTGACGGCCTGGGGCGCGAGGTACCAGAAGAAGCTCAGGCCGGTGCTGAGGTTGACGGTGGGGTCGACGTGGCCGCCGAGCGGGTTCGAGCGCTGGCCGGCGCGCTGGCTGGCGTTGCCGCCGACGCCGATGCGGATGTCGAGGCCCCAGGCGCGGAAGCTGCCGCGGTAGCCGATGGAGGCGTCGACCGTGCTGAGGATGCGCACGCGGTTTTCGACGGGTTTGGACGGGTCGCGGCTGGTGGCGATGCCGTGGGTGGGGACGCGGATGGTGGTGCCGAGCTCGGCGACGAAGTGGTTTGAGCCGCGGATGCGCTCGATTTCGTGGGTGGAATCGGCGTCCAGGACGTTGTCGCGGCGGACGGTCTCGACGATGGGGCGGTCGTAGAGCAGGGCCAGGGCGACGCGGCTGGCGAAGCGCGAGAACTCTTCGTAGCGCAGGCGGTCGACCTTCTCTTCGCGCTCGGAGCCGCTGTAGCGGGCGAAGGCGGTCCAGCCGTCGCCGAGGGGGTAGAGCTCGACGCGCAGGGTTTGGGTGCAGGCGGTGTCGGCGGCCGCGAAGCCGCGCTCGTGGGTGACGTAGTGCTCGATGAGGCGCTTGAGGTAGGGCTCGGGCGGGTATGGGAAGGCGCGGAGGATGGGGCCGGCGCGGCGGCGGCGCGGGGGGGCGGGGGCCTCGGCGGCCGCGGGGGATTCGGAGGAGCCGATCTCGGGCTGTGTTGCCTCGGGCGGGCCGCCGTCGGCGAGGCGCGGGAGCTTGGCGCGGGGCCGGGCGGGGGGCGACTCGGGCGGGGGGGAGTCGGAGGCGGCGGCCGGGGGCTGAGGCGGCGCGGGCTCGGGGGTGAGCGCGGGCGGGGCCTCGCCGTGGCTGCGCGTGACGACCTCGACGCAGATGCGCTCGTCGTCAGCCCGCGCTGGGCCGGTTCGCGCCAATGCTGCAACGCACAATAATCCAGCCACGAAGATTCGCACGGTCGCCTCCTAAGGCTTTTGGGACAGGCGACTGGGTGAGCAAGAGCTGTGCCAACGCGATGCAGCGCGTGGATCCAAGCGAGCGCCCGGTTGGTCGCTCGCGAAAGTGGATGGCGTCTACCCCAGGTGGAGCAGCGGCGCCGCAGGTGGGGGCTGGCGGGTGTGGCCGGTTGCGGGGTTCGGCGGTGGCGGTATGGTGGGTTGGGAGACGCGCGGTGGGTGCTGGCGCGCGGCAGTGGGAGGCGAACTGGAGGAGGCGCGGCGATGGCGAAGGTTCAGGTGTATTGCGCGGTCTCGCTGGACGGTTTCATCGCGGGGGAAGGCGACGACCTGAGCTGGCTGGGCGAGCCGGAGCCGGAGCCGGCGCGCGAGCCCGGCACGGTGGGTTTTGCGGAGTTCATGGCGCAGACGGGGGCGATGCTGATGGGCCGGCGCACCTTCGATGTGGTGAAGGGGTTTGGCGGCGAGTGGGCGTACGGGGGCGTCCCGGTGTTCGTGGCGACGACGCGGGCGCTGGGGGAGGCGCCGGCGACGGTGTCGGCGGTGCGCGGGGGGATCGACGCGCTGTGCGAGCGCGCGAAGGCGGTGGCGGGCGAGAAGAACGTGTACGTGGACGGTGGCGCCCTCATCACGCAAGCGCTGGACGCGGGCTGCGTGGACGAGCTGATCCTGACCGTCGTGCCGGTGCTGCTGGGCCGCGGGACGGCGCTCTACCAGGGGACGCGGCTACAGCGCTTCGACGCCGAGCCGCTGGGCCGGTTCGGGACGATGATGCAGACGCGGCTGACCCGGGCGGGCTAGGCGCTGGCGGGCTGGGCGCGGCTGGGCGTTCTGCTGCGTCGACGGCTG
This sequence comes from Myxococcota bacterium, assembly GCA_041389525.1. Classification (GTDB taxonomy): domain Bacteria; phylum Myxococcota_A; class UBA9042; order PHBI01; family JACKFB01; genus JACKFB01. The sequence goes on from JAWKRR010000022.1 coordinate 13,612, forward strand.
CTTCGACTTGGGCGCGCCGCGGGGCGCGGTAGCCCGCGGGACCAGCGCATTGAGGGCGGCGGCGTCAGGGGTCGAACGCCGCTCGAACCGCTCCTGGGGCGGCCCTCACTCGCCGAACATGGCCTGAAACGCCGCGACCATCTCCGCCTCGGGCACCTCGCGCACCCGCGTGGCGAGGATCCAGTGGTGGCCGAAGGGGTCACGCACGCGCCCGGCGCGGTCGCCGTAGAACTGGTCCGCCAAGGGGAATATCTGCTCGGCCCCGGCTTCCAGCGCGCGACGAAACACCGCGTCCACGTCCGCCAGATGCAGGTTCAACACCACCGAGGTCCCGTCCATCGCCGCCGGGCTCCTCGAGCCGATCCGAGGCATTTCATCGGCCACTAGCAGCCGCGTGCCCTCGATCTCGATCTCGGCGTTCATGCAGGTCCCATCCGGCGCGACGAGCCGCTGCCGGACCTCGGTCGCCCCGAATACACGCACGTACCAAGCGATGGCCGCGTCCGTGTCGACGACCTGCAAGTAGGGGGTGATCCCTCGGTTCATTCGTTCCTCCTCCCTGTGCGCGGCGGGTTCGCGTGAAGCTCGCCCTGATCCGTAGCATACCGCACGGCCCCCGAGTCGCTGCGTCGACCGCGTTCGCGCGCCGGTCGCCCGGGTCGTCGCGGTCGCCTTGGCAGACGAGCGTCGCACGCGGTGCACGACGAACCATGAGGGGGTCAATGGCCGGGGGGGCGACTGGGGGAAGTCGAGCAGAGAATCCTTGTGCTTGCTCGTCTAGAAAATGAGAATGGAGTGTGTTTGACCCCTGACCCGGTGAACCGCCGTAGTTACTGGGTACGAAAATGAGAATGGAGTGCGTTTGACCCCTATTCCGGGTGCCGCGCATAGCAAGCCGAGATGCGGTCTAGAGCCTGGGCTTGCGCGGCATAAAATCGGCGGTGAACCACCGTAGCTACTGGGTACAAAAATGAGAATGGAGTGCGTTTGACCCCTATTCGATCCCTGGGTAAAAGAATGGAGTGCGTTTGACCCCTACTCGATGAAGCGCGAGACCGAGGTCGCCTCGGCTTCGACGCCTTCTTGGCGCTGGTACTCGGGGTCGAGCAGGTCGTTGATGCGGTCCATCACGATGTCGGTGATCGCTTGGTAGGCCGCGCCGTGCTGGGCGGTGGCCTCGTGGCTGAACGGGCGCGCGGAGGCGGGGACGCGGTGAGGAGCGAACTCCGGGCCGTCGGCGGTGAGCGGCGGGCCCATGCGGTAGACGATGCGGCCGCCGCGGGCCAGGGGCGAGTTGCCGGGGTAGACGCGGTCGCTGCCGTTGCACCCGACCGGGATGATGGTGGCGCCGAGGTGCTGCGCCACCTGCGCCACGCCGGTGTGGCCGCGGGTGAGGCGCTTGGAGCGGGTGCCCTGGGGGAAGACCAGCAGGTGTACGTCTTGCTCCTCGATGGCCGAGCGGCACAGGCGCAGCACCTCGTCCATCATGGCCCCGAAGAGGCGGTCGAAGCGGGCGAGGAAATCGCCGGTGCCCAAGAAGCCGCGCAGGTCGGCCGAGGTGTCCTCGGGCAGCGGATCGTCCAGCGAGCGGTGGCGGTCGACGACGTCGCGCAGCAGCCGGTACTCGGCGTTGGTGGGGACGCGGCCCAGGGCGGCGCGGAACTCGGTGGCGATGACGTAGCCGCGGGACGGCAGCGGGATGTTGTTGCAGCTGTCCATGAAGGCGCCGATGGCCGGGTTCTCGTAGTACTTCCCCTTCACCCACGTCGCGGTGAAGCCGTGGCCGGCGCGGTACAGCTGGTACTGGAAGGGCCAGTAGTTGTAGCGGTCGGTGTGGTTCATCGCGAAGATGACCGGGTGGTCGGGCAGGTTCTCCGTGCCCACGAGCTCGATCTTCGTGCGCCGCGGGAGGCGGTAGTCGAAGCGCAGGACGAGGTTGGCGAGCAGCTGCTGTCCGCGAGGGATGGTGGCCAGCTTGATGCGCTTGAGTCGTTGCAGGGTGAGCATGGTGCGGCCACCCTGCCACTGACGGCGCGAGTGAACTAGAACGAGTTCCAAAATCGCGCTCGGTCGGCCCCGCCGCGCCCAGGGAATGGGGAGTTGCGAACCTGCCTCCAGCGCGCGGCGGAGTAAGGTTTGATCAATTCGCGCCTACGCCCTCGACGGGAGGCCAGCCGACTCGATAGGGTCCCCGCCACGCTGGAAACGGAGAGCAGCATGGCGCAGGGACCGCATCATCGATTCATCCGGGCGCTGCTGGCGCCGCTCGTGATCCTCGGGCTTGGACTCGCGGCGTGCGGCGGCGAGGCCGGCGAGGGCGAGTCCATCGCGCCGAGCAGCGTGAAATCCAGCGACCTCGAGGGCTACTGGTACCACGAGGAGACCGGCACCGTGCTGGCCTTCCAGACCGCCGCCGACGCGTTCTGGGAGACCTTCACGTGGATCGACGAGGTCTTCGACGAGCCGATCTCCACGGCGTGGTTCCACGCGGGCCCGGCGTCGGGCGGCAGCGGCGCCGCAGACGTCCGACAGGCCGCGACCTGGAGCGTCTCCGGCGGCCACATCGATCAGACGGTGCTCGCCGAAGCCAATGGCTTCCTCGGCGGCGCAGGGACGCAGTACCAGACGCAGATCAAGAGCTTCCGCGCCAAAGAAGCGATGACCCTCGAGTCCGGCAAGACCTTCACCTACGGCGCCACCTGCGCCGACCTCGTCCCCCCCGGGCACTTCGCCTACCGCGCGACCGTCGACTACGGCAGCGAAGGCAACCAAGCCTGCAGCGGCACCTTCTTCGTCGGGTTCGCCCAGGTCGCCGTCGACCCCGACGGCGGCGTCCACAGCGTCACGACCATCACGGACAACAACCTCAGCCTCAACGGCACGAGCCTGTACCCCTGCGCCCCGCTGGCCGCCTACTGGAGCGGCGGCTGCGACGCCCGCCGCTGGCTCACCGAGTACTCCGACGGCCAGGCGCTGACGGTCGACCCGACCACCATGACCGTCCACTCGGTCCACGCTGTCGACGACTCCGCCCAACCGAGCCGCAGCCTCTACCGCATCCGCGACATCCGCTCGCCCGACGACGCCGAGACCTTCGCGCTGCCCGACGACGCCCCCGGCACCCGCCAGATCGCCTCGCTGGTCTACGCCCGCGGCGAAACCGGCACCGTCGTCGCCGGCAACACGCTCTACCGCCGCGACGGCCAGACCTTCACCGCGGTCACCCCCACCCTCCCGGGCGTCGGCGCCCCCTCGCTGTCCAGCGGCGCCTTCGGCCCGGACGGCCGCCTGTACGCCCTGTCCGCGCAGGACCTCTTCATCGAGCGCGCCGACGAACCCGGCGCCTTCGACGCCGTCCCCCTGCCCCGCCAGAACCGCGACAACGGCCTCGGCTACGGCCTCGCCATCGGCCCCGACGGCGTCGTCCACGCCGCCTACCCCTACGAGATCGTCAGCAGCGGCGGCTTCGTCAGCGGCAGTTACGGCGTCTACGCCCGCTACGACGGCACCACCTGGCACGAGACCGAGCTCGGCCTGCTGGGCCGCTCCCGCGTCGCCGTCACCGAAGCCGGCCAGCCCATCATCCTGCACGCCCTGGTCAAGGGCGGCGGCTCCGTCTCCTACTACCTCACCCGCGTCCTGCCCGATGACACCCTCGACACCTGGCGCGTGCTCCAGGGCGTCACCGAGACCGGCACCCTCGACGCCTGGACCGTCCCGTCGGTCGCCGTCGGCGCGGGCCGCGTCGCCTACACCGCGCAAGGAATCACCGTCGGCGTCGCCGACCTCGACGCGCTCTTCGACCCCGCCCGCGAGCGCCCCACCGCGCCCCTGACCCTGAACTTCCAAGGCACGGGGAGCGGCCGCGTGCGCAGCGACGACGGCCTCGTCGACTGCACCGAGACCTGCACCGTCGAGGTCCCCGTCGACCGCTACCTGCGCTTCACGACGACTCCCGACGCCGGCTCCCTCGCCCTCTCCGGCCCCGGCGCTCCGATCGGCGGCGGCGGCGGCAGCTCGCTGCGCACGGGCACGCTCGCGGGCTCGAAAGGCGTGGAGTTCACGGTCATCTTCGACGCGTCAGTCACCGGCCGCATCTTCGACGCTGGCGCCCTGACGCTCGGCGAGGAGGTCGTCTCCATGGCCACCGACGACACCCGCGTCGCCATGCTCGTCCGCTCGCCCGACGGGACCTTCCACTACGGTGACGCCACGCTGACCGCGCCTGCGAAATCGGCCGGCGGCCTCTACCTGCTCACGGGCCCCCTCGGCGGCCCAGCCCAGCTCCGCGCGGTCGAGCTCGGCATCGACGTCGACCCATCGCTGGCCCGCCTCGCTCCGGGGAAGGATCTCGAGCTGCTCTACCTCGTCACGAACGCCCGCACCCTCGGCGGCGCCCCCGTCGGCACGGACTTCAAGTCGACGGTCGTGCGCGTCTCGGTCACGGACGAAGGCGTCATCGGCGCCCCAGAGTCGCTGCTCACGCTCGAGAGCCCCGCCTACGTCAGCGACGCCGCCGGCGACGCGACGGGCGCCCAGGCCCTCTTCGTCGAGACGGGCAGCACCCTGACCGCGGAGGGCTTCACCCGCCGCGGCTTCATCGTCGTCGACGGCGGGACCGCGACCCTGCACACCTTCGACAACGAGTCGGTCGGCGGCGTGGTCGCCGGCACCCTGGGCCAGAACCGCGTGGACGCCTCGGGCGACGCCGTCCTGGCCGCCGCCGACGGCCTGCTGGCCTACGTCGTGGACGGGAAGAAGCGCTGGGAGGTCGGCACGGGCGACGTCATCCACGGGCTCGACGCCGGCGGCCCCGCGCCCGCCACCATCACGAGGAGCACCATCCCCGGCGGCTCCAACGGCGAGGTGAGGACCTTCGACCCGGCGACGGGCGCCGCCCGCGAGAGCGTCGAGCTCGGCTCGGGCCTCGGCGCGGTCGTGGGCTTCGATACCCGCCCGGAGGCGCGCTACTGGCTGGCGACCTTCGGCGCCTTCCGCGCGCCCGCGGCGAACACCGTGGCGGTCCGATTCCTCGACGACGAATCCCTCTACTTCGAGTGGAGCGGCGGCTTCAAGTTCCGCCGCGTCACCCGCGCAAGCGACGGGCGGGCTTGGCTTCAGCTCACGCTCACCGGCGCGTCGATAAAGGCATCGTTTCAAGGCCGCCTGATCCAGGACCGGCGCGCCTTCCTCGTCGAGATGCAGCCCGCAGGCGTCGCCGTCAGCCAGTAGCCGCAGGCACGCACCGCCGCCACCGCCGCCGCACGGCTAGGGTCAAGACCACTCTATTCTCATTTTATCATCCCCGTAGATACTACACTTCGGCCCAAATCTACCCCGCTCTTCGGCACGCCCCACCGCACGCCCCCACCGCGCTGCGGGCGGCCGCTAGGCAGGCCCCAAGACGGCCCCGAGCACGGCCGCCACGCGCTCACCTGGCGCTCAAACCGCCGGGGGGCCGACCGGACGCACGCCCGGGGCCGGTTTTTCGAATACCCGACCTCGGCCTCATGCTGTATGGCTCTCGCGCAGCCGATCTCGGGCGGGCCTGCTTCGCCGCGCCAGAGGCCGACCGCCATTGCGGAACGAGCTGCGCAGACTCGGACCAAGAAAGGAGAGCCCCGTGGAAGAACTGAAGACCCGCTCAAAAGGGTGCTGCGAGCTGTGCGGGTCGTCCGCGGGCCTGGGCGTCTTGGCCGTGGACCCGGGTGTCGAGGGCGACGCGGCGACCAGCGTGGTGGTCTGCAAAGTCTGCGGGCCAGGCGCCACCTCGGGCGAGCCGCTGGAGGGCGCGCACTGGTTCTGCCTGCAGCAGTCGATCTGGAGCGAGGTCCCGGCCGTGCAGGTCCTGAGCTTTCGCCTGCTCCACCGCATGGTCGGCCAGCCGTGGGCCGCCGATTTGCTAGGCCAGGTCTACCTAGACGACGAGACCCGCGCCTGGGCCGAGCGCGACCTGGCGCCAGCGGGCGAGCCCACCACGGTCCCCGTAGACAGCCACGGCACGCCACTGGCAGAGGGCGATTCAGTGACCCTCATCAAGGACCTGGCGGTCAAAGGCGCCAACTTCACCGCCAAGCGCGGGACGCTGGTGAAGAACATCCACCTAGGCGACGACCCGACCCACGTGGAGGGCCGCGTCGACAAGGTCGTCATCATGCTGAAGACCGAGTTCCTCAAGCGAGCCGGCTGACCGTCGCGCGCCGGGCATTGCCAGCTCTGTCCCCGACCGCTATTTGGCGCGAGCGGCACTGGACGCGATGGCCGGAGAGACGAACCGATGACGACGGGGTCTTCTGGGTGGGGAGCGCTGAGCGAGGCGCGGCCGGCGAAGGCTCATTCATCCCAGCGTGGCGATGCTCGCTGGACGGAAGGGCGGTGATGCACGGTCCCGTGTACCGATTTCTCCAGGAGGATCACGCGCGGCTCGATGCGTTGTTGAGGCGAGCGGATGCCCTCCCTGACCTCATCGACTTCGACGCGTTCGAGTCGTTCCGCGGCGGGCTCCTGCGCCACATCGCGATGGAACAGAAGGTGCTGCTCCCCGAGGCGCGGCGCCTCCGCGGCGGGCAACCGCTGGACGTCGCGAGACAGCTTCGTGCCGATCACGCGGCGCTGGCCGGGCTCCTCGTCCCGACCCCCACGCACGAGATCATCGCGACCATTCGGAGGGTGCTCGTGGAGCACAACCCGCTCGAGGAGGATCCCGGTGGCCTCTACGAGGATTGCGAGAGACTGGCAGGTGCGGAGGCCGACGCTCTCGTCGCGCGCATGCGGGCGATACCGCCGGTCCCCACGGCCCCGCACTTCGATGGACCGCGCGTCTTCACCGCCATAGAGAACCTACTGCACGCAAGGCTCAACGTCGGCGACGGATGACGTGTCGAAGGACGGCCAGCGGAGGCACCGAGACGCAGCAACCACGCAGCCCTCATCCCGCGTCGCAGCGAAGCGAACCCCAAGTCCGTCCCCGAACCTCAGCCTGCCGGGCTCACATTCGCCCCTTGGGCATCGGGCCGTCGTTGGGATAGAAGCGCACCGTCCCGGGGGCGCACGCCGCGCTCGCCCGGACCGAGGTGCCTATGGCCTGGCTGGACTCCATCCCCCTGACTTTGCTCATCGTGGCCGCGCTGCTGCTAGGCTTGGCGCCGCTAGTCCCAGAGCCACACCTGTTCGAGAAGGTGCGAATGCTGGCCCAGGGCACCCTGACGCGCCCCATCGACATCTTCGACCTCATCTTCCACGCCAGCCTCCCGCTGCTGCTGGTGATGAAGCTGGTCCGGATGGCGACCAACTGAGCGCGGGCGGCGGGCACCATCGTCCTCCCGCGCCGCAAGGCTGCGCCAGAGCAAGCAGAAAGTCTGCCCCCGGCCCCCGACGTTCCGACCGTTTCGAGCCTGAAATTGCTGGCTCAAAATATGAGAAGCAACCGTATTCCGACCCCTAGTCTCCGCCTTCAGGGTCGTTGCGGAATGGTTGACGTCCGCGGTCGGCCCCTCGATCACACGGTTTAGAGGCGCGGCCTGTCGCGCGCGTCTGCCCATGATGATAACGAGCCAGCGGACCACTTCGCCCGCGCGCGGGGCGCCTCGCAGGCGCGGGATCCCTGATTGCCACCCACGCTGTTCTCCACCTCCCTAACCTTGCTCGCTCGAACTCCTGGGGAGGAGGCACGAGCAGGTATCGTCGCGGACGGCCCAGCGATTCCAGATGATTGCGCGTGAATCGGACCATCTCGGTCGGATCTGGACGCCAACGGCTCCGCTCAACCATCAGCGCCAAGGCGAGCTTCCTTGAGTGCGTGAGCGACTTGTAGGAAAATGCTCTCGTCCACTGAGTCCAGTATCACGCTCTCTCCTCAGGAAGCCGGCCCCAGCAACCCTTCGTCTCCGGACTCAGCCACAAGTAACCTTGTTCCGGATCCGGTCGGGAGACGCCTCAGGTACTCGTCGCTGATTGTGCGCATGGCCTTGAACTCAGGAGCCGGAAAGAAGCGAGTAGCCGCTCCCCGCACAGCGGAAAGAAGGCATCCGCCTCCTTACCCACACCGACGTAGTCCGAAACCAACAAGGCGATTGCTGGATGCTTGGCCCGATCCAGCTGACCGCATCTGGTACCAGCCCCTGGCGGATTGACGATTTCCTCGCCTCCGGCTTCGACAGCAGTTCTTCGACAATCGCGGAAGCCGCCATGGCGTCGTCAATGTCAGAAATCGCGTGCTGCCGCACATTCTCAGGAGTTGCTCCTGAACGGTCGAGCGTACTCCACCGAGGAGGAATTCACGACGCGCTGCAGAGCGCCGGCTACGAATTCACCAGCCATTGCCCCGAGAACCGAAGAGCCGGTGTTCGCTCGAACCAGCGCACCCGCTGCTGCTTGGCGCCTGCCGTTTGGCGCTCTCGACCGAGACTTCCTTCACTTTAATCGCGCCCCGACGTGTGCCAGCGGGAAGACTTGGCGGGGGGCGGATGAGAGGTTCGCGCTTGCCCCGCGCCGAAGGCGCTCGGACCGCCCCCGTTGACAGCCTTTGCGGTGTTCGATGGCGCTTGAACTCGTCTCGCGGTGTTCATGGTGGGGAGCCTCGCTCGCACGCTACGGCAAGTCAATGGCGTGTCGTTCGGCCTGTCCGGGACTTGAAGTTCCGGGGCCGCTGGGCGGTCGATCGAACGCCAGCCCGAGATCAGCTGTGGGTCCCGATCTGCGGTGCTGCTGCCGGCGCGGTTAGCTCGGGGTTGGCTTGCCAGACTATGGCCAGGTAGGTGAGGAGGGTGGCGTCGGTTAGTTCGATTATCTCCTCTATTAGGGTGGGGGCGCAGTGTTGGGTGAGGGCGGTTTGGGATTCTCCCCATTGGAAGATGGCTATGGTTAGGGCGGCTGATAGGGCTGGGAGGGCTAGGAGGGCTAGGTGGCGGAGTGTGGGGGCTTTGGATTGGTAGATTGCTAGGAGGGGGAGCCAGGTGGCTACTAGGAAGAGGAGGATTAGAGGGGGGAGCTCGCTTAGGAGGGCTGCGGCGGTGTTGATGGGGCCGTAGTCGGTGGTTTGTAGCAGCGTGTGGATTGAGCGCTGGTCGGGGTCGAAGAAGAGGGGGCGGCCGGAGAGGACTTGGCCCCAGTTGGCCTCCTCTAGGAAGATGAGGGCGATGACTGCTAGGGCTGCCATGAGCGCGCGGCGGGGGCGGGCTTGGAGGGTTGGGAGGCGGAATGCCAGGAGGGTGAATGCCATGGCATATTGCGCCAGGGTGGCCCACTCTGAGAATGACTGCTCGCCGCGTCGCATGCTGTAGAACCAGCAGCCGGCGGGTTTGGCGTAGACGAAGGCTGTCAGGACCACGGGGAGGGCGGCCCAGAGGAGGGCGGCGGCGGTCCAGGCTTGCTGGGATTTTGGGCGTGGCATGTGGCGGGTCTTAGACTTCTTGGCGGCGGACGGACCAGATGAAGCTGTCGAACCAGAAGTGGGCGAGCGAGGTCATCAGCCAGAAGGCGACGAGCCAGGAGACCTGCATGGTGTCTAGGCGCAGCCAGGCGAAGGCGGCCGCGGTGCCTAGGACGAGGACGAAGGCTAGGAGGGCTCCGAAGGGGCGGCGGTCGAGGCTTAGCGAGCTTGTGACGTTCTTGCGCTCGCTGAACCAGACCAGGGCGACGTACATGGTGGCGTGGTAGAGGTTTCCGATGATGGCGCCGTCGAGGATGGAGAAGTAGGTGAGTGCCAGGATGTTCGCGGCGCCGGTGGAGGCGTAGAGGGCGAGTTTGGCGGGCGCGATGCGGTAGCCGCGGGTGCTGAGGCGTAGGTAGGACGCGACGTAGAAGAGGGTGTAGGCGCCGGCGAAGGCGATGAGGGGCCAGCGGAGGTGCGCGGCGTAGTTGGCGGCGACGTGGAGCCAGGCGAGGTTGGGGTCGAAGCCGGTGGCGGGGATGAACTCGGCGGGGCGCACGAAGGTCAGGGCGATGAGGTAGGGCAGCCACTCGAAGGTGAAGCACATGCCCATGTCGAGGCGGCGGCCGACGTGGGGGTCGTTGCCGCGCTTGCTGTCGTAGATGCGGCCGAAGCCGAAGGTCTGCATCACCGAGTGCCACTCGTCCCAGAGCACTGCGATGGGGGCGATGACGAAGAGGACCTCGCTGGAGAGTGCCAGGGCGAGCAGCAGCAGGGCCGGGGCGACCATGAGGCGGCGGCGGTAGCGGGTGTAGACGGCGGGGTTGAGGTGGCTGCGGACCACCGTGAGGTTGACGTGGCCGAAGGTGAAGATGGCGGCGACGAGGATGAGCCAGGTCGGGGTGGCGCCGGTGTAGGCGATGGAGCCGCCGGGGGCGCGGGGGGCGCCGAGGAGGGCGACCACGGCGAAGGCGATCATCGGGCAGGCGAGGAAGACCACGGGGTCGATGGCGCGGCCGATGATGTACCAGGGGCGGGCTGGTGCTGCCGCGGGGGCGGGCTCGGCGCGGGCTGGTGTGGCGCGGGCGGCGGCGGCGGTGGACACGCGGGCTCCGTCTGGCGGGGACGGCGCGAGCATAATCGAAGGCGGGGGCGAAGTGGATGGAGGATTTTCGGGCGGCGCGGGCGCGGCGGGCGGCGCGGCGTGGGCGGCCTACGAAGACCCTTTCTGGCGGCGCATGGCCAGCAGGCGCTGGATGAACTGCGGGGTGACGCCCAGGCGGCGGGCGGCCTCCTCGATGTCGCCGTCCGCGTCCGCGATGGCCTGGTCGATGTCGCCGGCGGCCGCGTCGGTGGCCATGGCCGTCGGCTTGTGGGCCCCGGCGCCGCGCACGCGCTCGGCCGCGCCCGCGTCGGCGTCGTCGGTGGTCCGCGACTGCATCTCGTAGACCCAGCTCGCGCTGCCAATGGTGATCCGGTCGCCGTAGGCCAGCACGGCGCGGCGCACGGGCTGCCCGTTGACCAGGGTGCCGTTGGCGCTGCCGAGATCCTCCAGCAGCAGGCCCTGCCCCGTCGGCGTCAGGCGGCAGTGCTCGCGCGAGGCCAGCGCTTCGGTCGTCTGGATGCGGTTGGACGGCGCCCGCCCGATCGTGACGCTGCCGCCTTTGACGTGGAACTCGCGGCCCGCCACGTCGCCGCCGACGCCGATGAGCCAGTCGAGCTTGGACTCCTGGGAGCCAGAGAAAACCTCGTCAAAATCGAGGCCGGTGCTGCCCAGGGGGCGTGAGGCGGGGGCGGCGACTTGGGCGCGGCGCGCGGCCGGCCGGGGCGCGCCAGATCGCCGCAACCCGAACCAAATGCCCGCGGCGGCTGCGGCGGCGACCGCGATGATCGCCGCGATGACCAGCAGGTTCACGGTGCCTCCGTGCTGTCGTCTTCGGGGGGTGAGGCCTCAGAGCCGGGCTCGCAGAACCCGCGCCCCAGCTGTCAGCGTAGAGAGGCCACCGCAGGAGTTCAACCCGCCGCGGGGCGCTACGGGCAACGCACGGGCAGCGCGGCGCTGAGGCGGGCGGCGGCGTCTGTGGCCGCCCTCTGGTCGGCGGCGGCGAGGTGAACGGTGTCGGCGGCGACGGCGCTCTCCATGCGCGCCACGGTCTCCTGCGCCAGCGGGCAGCGGTCCAGTCGCAGCGCGTCGGCCGCGCGGCTGGCCCACTTGCAGGCGTCGGTGTCGGCGCCGACCGCCTCGCAGACCGTCGCCGCGGCCGCGATGAGCGGGGCGCCGCCTGGCGATTCGGGGGCATCGGCGTCGCCCGATGGCCACGCGAGGACCACGAGGGTCGCCAGCCCGACCACGATGAGCGCCCACACCCACGCGGGCCTCCCCAGCAGCTCCACGCGACCATACGCCCGCTGCGCGCGCGCAGCCGCCTGCTCGGCCAGCGGCGCCAGGTCGCGGTAGAGCCGCGGCGCGTCGCGCTCCATCTGGTGAAACGCGTACTCGGCCTGCTTCGGGTCCTTCGCGATGAGCTGCTCCATGGCCGCCAGCGCGCCCGAGGCCTGCCCCCGGATGATGTCGTGGCCGATCGCGTCCCGCAGGGCCGCCGGGAAGCTCGCGTCCAGCCGCGCCAGCTGGCCGCAGTACTGCAAACGCTCGGTGAATCCCCGCCCCAGCGCCGCCCGGTTGCGCCCCTCCAGCGCCTTCACCCACGCCTCGAGGCTGCGCTGCAGGTCCTGCGCCGCCGCCACCCGCGTCGCGTCCACGTCGCCGCCCTCGTGCAGCTTCACCGTGAACGCGATGAGCCGCCGCGGGTCGAACCACAGCCGCTCTGCCGGGGACACCGCCGACAGGTCCAGCAGCGTCCGCAGCACCTCCGACGCGTTGACCAGCAGCCCGCTCGCCGCGACGCGGTCCACCTCCGCGTGCACCTGCCCCGGGTTCCCAGCGTCCATCGCCGCCACCAGCGCCGGCACGTTGACCGCGCGCTGCCGAGCGGCCAGCAACCGCATGGTCTCGGCGACGTCGTACTGCTGCGACGGCGGCCTCGCGGCCCCCGGTCGGGTCGAAGGATTCGTCTCGCGGTCGACCATGGCGCCCCCCCGGTCTGAGCTCACGATCTGCCGGTTGACCCACCGGAGCAACGCCGACCGGGCACATTCGCACAGCGGAGTGTACCCGGACCCGGCAAGCGCATGAAATCACAGGCACTACACCGCGCCCTCCGGCACCACCCCGCGCCGCCGCTGGCACGCCTACGGCCCCAAGCCCCTCACCAATAATTCGCCAGAATTTTCAAGACGCACTTGCGCGCATCGGGGTGGCCGGGCGAGGGTGGGCGGACGCCCAAACAGGCCAGATTCCAAACAAAAACTTCCCCGGAGGGAAATGTGAAAGCCGTTCGCCTACTCGTTCTAAGCGCCGCCGTCTTGTCTGTCGCGGTCGCTGGTTGCAAGAGCACCCCCGCCGCCCCATCCGAGCCCGACAAGGTCGTCACCGAGGGCATCGCCGCGATCAAGGCCAACAAGCCCGCGAACGTGTACGCGATGCTTCCGCCGTCCTACCAGGCGGACGTGCAGGGCGTCGTGACCGAGGGAACCTCGAAGATCGACAAGGAGATCTTCGAGCTCGGCGTGAAGGTCCTCGACAAGGCCGTCGCCGTCCTCGACAAGCACGGCGAGGAGATCGGCAAGAGCCCGATGGCCAAGGCCGTTCCTGGCGATTTCAAGGAAGTCGTCGCGCTGGTCAAGGAGTTCCACGGCCTGCTCAAGAGCTCGGGCCTGACCGACTACGACAAGGTCAAGGGCCTCAAGGTCGCGGACTTCCTCGGCGACAGCGGCGAGAAGTTCATGGCTTACGGCACCAAGGTCGGCAAGAAGTTCGGCGGCGAGGACTACGAGGGCGGCATGAAGAAGCTCGACGGAGTCACCGCGAAGACGCTCTCGTCGGAGGGTGATAAGGCCGAGGTCGAGATCACCGCCGACGGCAAGACCGAGAAGGCCGCGTTCGTGAAGATCGAGGGCGTCTGGGTCCCCGAGGACATGACGAAGGGCTGGAAGCCGATGATCGAGAACGCCAAGAAGAGCGTCGGCGAGGGCATGGCGGCCGCCGCGGCCAACAAGGAAGACACGAAGAAGATGCTCGAGTCGGTCCTCGCGGCCCTCGAGGCGGTCGAGAAGGACGGCAAGCTGGACCCGCTGATGCAGATGGGCGGAATGCTCAACTAGCACCTGCTAGGGCCCGCTCCGCCGCAGCTTCGTAGCTGCGTTGTAGCGAGTGTGACGGCGGCGTTCGGACCAGCTCCGACGCCGCCGTTTTCGTTTGGGGCGCCGCAGGTGCCAGCCCCCCACTTCGGGGGCTGGACCTCGCGGCGGCCAGCGTCGATAGTGTGGCGCATCCCGACACGACACACGCTTCGAGAGCCACCGTGAGCCTCCACGACCGCCACGTCGCCGTCCCGCGGCCCGCCACCCGCGCGCTGGGCGCCGCTGCGTCCGGCCTCGGCCTCCCCCCCGAGCTCGAGCGCGAGGCCGCCGACCGCCTCGGCCGCATCGCGTGGGTCCTCCTCGGCCTATCCCTGCTGGTGCTCCTGCTCAGCAACACCATCCCGCGCATCTTCGAGCTGCCGGCCTCCGTCGTCGACGCCCAGCTCGCCAGCAACCCCTCGCGCATCCTCGGCAGCCTCACCGCCCTCTGCCTCGCCCTCGTGATGCGCTACGGCCACATGCCGGTCCGCCGCAAGCTCGCGATCGGCCAAGGCCTCGTCCTGCTGCTCATCTTCGCCATCGCCCTCGAAGAGGCGACGATCCCCGTGGACTTCAAGCAGCACTACCGCGGCGTCGCCGCCCCCTGCATCCTCATCCTCTTCGTGCCGCTGCTGGTCCCCGCGCGTCCCAAGGCCGCCCTGCTGGTCGCGCTCGCCGGCGCCACCGCCATCCCGCTGGCCTACGGCGTGATGGCGCTCGCCGGAAATCCCATGCCCGGCCTACCCCTCATGCTGCGCATCACCCTGCCCGGCTACGTCTGCGCGGGCATGGCCTGGTTCGGCGCCAGCGTCATCTACCGCCTCGGCACCGACGTCCAGCGCGCCCGCCAATTAGGCAGCTACGCACTGGAGAATCGCATCGGTCGCGGCGGCATGGGCGAGGTCTGGCGCGCCCGCCACGGCCTGCTCGCCCGCCCCGCCGCCATCAAGCTCATCCGCTCCGACGAGCTGGCCACCGACCCCGCCCGCGCCGAGCTGCTGATGCGCCAATTCCGCCGCGAAGCCGAAGCCACGGCGGCCCTGCGCTCACCCCACACCGTCGAGCTCTACGACTTCGGCTTCACCGACGACGGCACCTTCTACTTCGCCATGGAGCTGCTCGACGGGTGCGATCTCGAGCGGTTGGTCGAGCTGACCGGCCCGGTCCCGCCCGAGCGCGCGATCCACCTGCTGCTGGGGGCCTGCCACTCGCTCAGCGAGGCCCACGGCCGCGGCCTGACCCACCGCGACATCAAGCCGGCGAACCTGTTCGCGACGCGCCTGGGCGAGGACTTCGACGTCCTCAAGGTGCTGGACTTCGGGCTGGTCCGCGAGCGCGACGTGGCCGACCCGGAGCACCAGCTCGAGCTCGGCGGCGAAGGGCAGACCACCATCAAAGGCACGCCCTCCACCATGGCGCCCGAGCAGGTCCTGGGCCGCGGGGATATCGACGGGCGGGCCGATATTTACGCGCTTGGCTGCGTCGCCTACTGGCTGCTGACGGGCGTGGACGTGTTCGAGGGGCAGCTCGACGTGCAGCTGCTCTTCGCCCACGTGCACGCGGAGCCGGAGCGGCTGTCGGCGCGGGCCAAGCAGCCGATCCCGGAGGCCCTCGAGCAGGTGGTGCTCGACTGCCTGCGAAAGGACCGGGCCGAGCGCCCGCAGACCGCCCGCGAGCTGGCTCGGCGACTCGAGGCCGTGCCGCTGGCGGCCGAATGGACGCAGGCGCGAGCGGCCGCATGGTGGGCGCGCGAGGGGGCGCGGCTTGGGGGCGCGGCGGCGGCGCCCACGGCGACACACGCGGCCACGACCGACGTCGACCCGATGGGAGCGACGGTTTACGGCGCTTGAGTTTCGCGGGGTTGCGTGCGTTGGCCGGGCAAACTACAGTGCCGCCAATTCGAAAGTCGCCCCCCGTACCGAGCGAGCCCCCGCATGAGCGCCTCCATCTCCACGCATCCACGACGCCAACGCCCTGTTCTATCTCGCCTCGCCTCGGTGATCAGCCTCGGCGCGGCCCTGTCGCTCGGCCTCGCCGCGTGCGACGACGGCGGGAAGACCGTGCTGCTGAATGACATCTTGGACACCGCGCCGACGCCCGACAGCGTCACACCAGACGCGGCTGGCGACACGACCGAGGTGACTCCGACTCCAGATGTGCAGCCTGACACGGCACCGGATGTGCCTGCGGCGGATGTGACGCCCGAGGTGACCCCGGACGTGCCCACACCTGACGCGACGCCGGATGCGGTCGCTGACGCTCCCATGCCGGACGCCACTCCCGACATCGAACCCGAGATCGTCATTCCCCCGCCCGTCGCGCCCACTGTGGTCAGCGTCACGCCCCCCGAGGGTGGCGTCGCCGAGAGCGCCACAAAGCCTGACATCCGCGTGCTCTTCGACCAGCCGATGGATCTGACGGTGACGGATGGCGTGCAGGTCACGGTGAAGAAGGCCGCCGACGAGCCCGAGAGCTACGTCAAGATCGCGGAGGGGAGCTCGGCCAACGAGATCATCATCAAGCTGGACCTGCCGCCGTTTCTGAATCCCGGCGAGACGTACCGCGCGCGCGTGAGCGGGCTCACCTCGAAGGCGGGGTTAAAGATGGAGGGCGAGTACACCTGGACCTTCAGCATCAAGGGACCCGACTGCGGCAACGGGACCTGCGGCGCCGGCGAGTCGATGTGCAACTGCCCGAAAGACTGCGGCGTGTGCGCGGGCTGCTGCGAGTGGAAGGGTGGCAACAACTACTCATGCGAGTCCGGCAAGGAGAAGTCCAAGTGCGGGTCGGGCGGGAAGACGTGCGGCGTGTGCGAGGGCACGGATCAGTGCATTAACGGCAAGGGCTGCGGTTGAGCCTGAACGGGCGCGGCAGCCCGGTTCTGACCGGGTAGCGACGGCCGCGAAGGGGCTGTGATAGCTTGGCCGGCAGGGACATCGCCGCGGCTCTGCGGCGGTGACCGCCACGTCCGCAGAGGGGTTGGGATGCCCGGGGACTACACAGACCTCAGCGCGGGGCCGCGGCCGCATCGCCGTCGGCTCGCGTCGGTCGCGGTCGCGCTGGCGGCGGCGTGGGTCGCCGGTTGCGGCACCGGCGGCACGCTGACGGTGAACACGGACGAGCCCGGCGTGGCCGCGGGGCTGGCGACCGCGGACGCTGGAGGTGCCGGCGAGGTCGGCCCGGCCGGACCGCGCAGCCCCCTGCCCGCGCTGTCCTGGCGCGTCACGGACCAGGACAGCGGCGAGACGATCCCCGCCAAATTGCTGCTGGTCGGCGTCGATGGCACCGCGGATCCCGGCCTGAACCCGGGGATGCTGCGGCTGGCGGATTCGGCCGACGGCTACGCGGTGCACAACCGGATCTTCACGCTCAGCGGCGTGGGCGCGATCGAGCCGCCGCCCGGACGCTACGACCTGTGGGTCAGCCGCGGCATGGAGTGGAGCCACTACGTCGAGCGCGTCGAGATCGGCGGGGCGCCGGTCGAGGTCGAGGCGCAGCTTGCCCACGTCATCGAGACCGCGGGCTGGCTGTCGGCGGATCTGCACGTCCACGCCGAGCCGTCCCACGACTCGGTGGTGCCGCTGCCGGTGCGCGTGCTGCAGTTCATCTCCGAGGGCGTCGAGATGATCGTGGCGACCGACCACAACGTCATCACCGACTACAAGCCGACCATCGACGCCCTGGACGCCGCCGACCTGCTGGCCAGCGCCCCCGGCTGCGAGGTGACGACGCCGACCTTCGGCCACTTCGGCAGCTACCCGCTGATTCGCAGCCCGCTGCGACCCAACGGCGGCGCGCCCGAGGTCGAGGGCGTGCTGCCCCAGGCCCTCTTCGACAGCATCCACGCCTCGTCGCGCCACGCCACCATCGCCGTGAATCACCCGACCTGGGGCGGCCGCGACTACTTCAACCGCGGCCAGTTGGACTCGAAGACCGGGACCGCCGGCTGGGCTGATTTCTCCTGGGATTTCGACGCCATCGAGGTGCTCAACGGCTTCCACGACCCCGAGCGCGGGCTGGTGGACCGGAACCTCGGCGACTTCTTCGCGCTCATCGACCACGGTTTTATCAAGACGGCGACTGGGAATTCGGACACCCACCTGCTGCGCGGCAACATCGGCGGCTACCCGCGAAACTACCTGCGCATCGCGCCCGACCTGCCCGCGGCGATGACGCCCGCGCTGCTTGGGGCGGCCATCCGTTCGCGCAGCACCTTCTTCACGACCGGCCCCTTCGTGCGCGTGACGGTCGAGGGCGGCACCATCGGCGACACCGTGCAGTCAAAGGACGGCTGGGTCTCCGTCGCCATCGACGTGGCGGCGACCACCTGGGTCAGCGTCGGGACTGTGACCCTCTTCGTGGGCGGGCGGGTCGACCGCATCTGGCGCGCCCCAAACAGCCGCGTCCGCACGCCGCACGGGTTCGCCGAGCCGTTGAATTGGACCGTGCGCCGCGTAGTGCCGGTCGACCAAGACACGCACATCACGGTGCTGGTCGAGGGTCGCGACGCCCTGTGGCCCATCGTGGGCGAGCGGGACGAGCAGGCGGTGACGTCGCTGGCGTTCACCAACCCGGTCTACGTGGACGTCGACGGCAACGGCATGTTCGACCCGCCGCTGGCCAAGCCCGGGGCTCCGAACCCGCGGCGCTGAGGGGTCGCCGCGGCCTGGCCGACCGCCAGTCACGCGGCCCGAGTTGCGCGCCGATCGCCCGGTGATAGGCTGCCCCCCGACCGCCGCTTCAGGCCGTCCGCTTCGCCGTAGGTGCCATGCCCGCTGACCAACTCGCGCTCTTCGGCTCCGGTGCGCCGGCGAAGAAGCGCCAGCCCGAGATCGCGTCGGACAGCGCGACAGCCGCGCGGGCGGTGCTGCGCGAGGTCTTCGGCTACGGGGACTTTCGCGCCGGGCAGAGCGAGGCGGTCGCGGCCTTCGACGCCGGCCGGGACGCGGTGGTCGTGCTGCCGACGGGCGGCGGGAAGTCCATGTGCTACCAGGTGCCGGCGATCCTGCGGCGAAAGCGCGGCGGCGGCCCGACCTTGGTGGTGAGCCCGCTCATCGCGCTGATGAACGATCAGGTGGCGGCGTTATCTCGGGCTGGCGTCCCTGCCGTCGCCATGCACTCGGGGCAGCCCAGCGAGCAGTGGCGCGAGCTTCGGGACGAGGCGGCGCGGGCGACGCTGATCTACGCGAGCCCGGAGCGGTTGCAGAACGAGGGGTTTCGACGCTGGCTGGGCCATATCGGCGTGGCGGCGGCGGCGGTGGACGAGGCGCACTGCATCAGCGCGTGGGGGCACGATTTCCGGCCGGATTATCGCTCGCTGGACGTGCTCAAGCGCGAGCTGAAGGTGCCGGTCATCGCGCTGACGGCGACGGCGACGCCGCAGGTGATGGAGGAGATTGGCCAGACGCTGGGGCTGGTCGAGCCGGCGGTGGTGGTGGGCGATTTCGCGAGGCCGAACCTGAGTTTTTCGGTGGAGTTGATCCAGAGCGACGGGGCGCGGACCGAGCGCATCCTGGAGTTGATGCGCGAGTCGGGGCTGAAGCCGGGGCGGCCCGGGCGGGCCATCATCTACGCGGCGACGCGCAAGCGGGTGCAGGCGCTGCACGACGCGCTGCGGAAGGCGGGGCTGGCGAGCGGCTACTACCACGCGGGGCGCACGGACGGGGCGCGGCAGAGCGCGGCGGCGGCGTATGAATCGGGCAAGAAGCCGATCCTGGTGGCGACGACGGCGTTCGGGATGGGGGTGGACCACCCGGACGTGCGCTACGTGGTGCACGCGAACGCGGCGGGCAGCGTCGCCGGCTACTACCAGGAGGCGGGGCGCGCGGGGCGGGACGGTGAGCCGGCGCGGTGTGTGCTGCTCTACTCGAGCGCTGACGCGGTCACGCACGCGCGGCTGCGGGGGAAGGTGCCGACCGCGGGGGCTCTCGCCGGCTGGAAGGCGATGCAGGACTACATCTACGGGGCCGGGTGCAGGCAGCAGGCGCTGGTGCGGTACTTCACGGACCGGGACGGGGCGCGGTGCGGGGGGTGCGACGCGTGCGTGACGCCGGAGGTGGTGCGGGAGGCGCTGGACGGGGCGCGGGCGGAGCACTCGGCGCGGATGGAGACCAAGGCGGCGAAGCGGGCGCAGGACGCCGAATACGTAGTCACCGACTCGCAGAATGACGTGGTGCTGGCCTTCGTGGGGGCGCTGAAGAAGCCGCTCGGAAAGCAGCTCATCGCCAAGGGGCTGCGGGGGAGTCGGGCGAAGGACGTGAAGCGGAAGGGGCTGGCGAGCAATCCGTCCTTTGGGGCGCTGGCGGACCTGCCGGAGAGCGTGGTGCTGGACACCATCGAGGGATTGCTGAACGACGGGCTGCTGGGGCGCAAGGGGCGCAAGTACCCGACGGTGTGGCTGCCGGACAAGCCGGTGCGGCGGGCGGCGCCGGCGGGGGCTGCGCCTAAGCGCGAGAAGAAGGGGCTACAGGCGGCGCTCGAGAAGTACCGCTCGCGCGAGGCGCGCAAACGGGGCTGGAAGCCGTACCAGGTCTTCGACAACAAGACGCTGAGCCGGATCTGTCGGGCGCAGCCGCAGGACGACGCGGACCTGCTGGCCATCGACGGCATCGGGCCCAAGCGGGTCGAGGCGTTCGGGCCGACCATCCTCGAGTTGGTGGCCGAGCACGCGAAGCCGCGGGGGTGAGCTCCGGGGGTTCGGAGCGCGGCCGGCGGAGGTGTGCGAAGTCGCACGGGTCACGGGTTTGGCTTGCGAGCCGCGCGGCGTTGCGATAGCTGGGCCACAGCCGCGTCGGTGCGCGCGGCGAGAGCACGGAGGATGACGATGCGCAGCGCGAACGTGTGGTGGGTGGCTCTGGTGGCGGTGGCGACGGTCTCGGCGTGCGGCAAGGCGGCGCCTGAGGCGGCCGGCGGAGGCGCTGCGGTGGCGGTCGCCGAGGCGGCCAAGCCCGGCGAGATCGCGCCGGACCGACTGAAGGCCTTTGGGGCGTTGCCGGCCGTGATGGCGGCCGACCCGGCGACGCTGACCGACGAGCTGGTGTCGCTGGGGCGGATGCTCTACTTCGACACGCGGCTGTCGAAGAACCACGACGTGTCGTGCAACTCGTGCCACGGGCTGCAGACCTACGGCGTCGACGGGCAGGCCACGTCCGAGGGGCACAAGAAGCAGCGCGGCGGGCGCAACTCGCCGACGGTCTACAACGCGGCCGGGCACTTCGCGCAGTTCTGGGACGGGCGCGCGGCGGACGTCGAGGCGCAGGCGCTGGGGCCGATGACGAACCCGGTCGAGATGGCGATGGCGTCGGGCGAGCAGGTGACGGCTGTGCTGCGGTCGATCCCCGGGTACGCGGACCTGTTCGCCAAGGCGTTTCCTGGGGTCTCGGAGCCCGTGACCTACGAGAACGCGGGCAAGGCCATCGCGGCCTTCGAGCGCAAGCTGGTCACCCCGTCGCGCTGGGACGCGTTCCTGGGCGGGAAGGCCGACGCGCTGACCGCGGCCGAGAAAGACGGCTTCAACGCGTTCATCGACGCCGGCTGCATGGCCTGCCACACGGGCACGTATGTGGGCGGCTCGATGTACCAGAAGCTGGGCTTGGTGAAGCCGTGGCCGGGGCTCGAGGACACGGGCCGCATGGAGGTCACGAAGAACGAGGCGGACAAGCACTTCTTCAAGGTGCCGTCGCTGCGGAACATCGCGCGGACCGGGCCCTACTTCCACGACGGGAAGGTGGCCGACCTGAACGAGGCGGTCACGTTGATGGCGCGGCACCAGCTGGCGAAAGAGCTGAGCAAGGAGCAGGTCGCCAGCATCGTGACGTGGCTGAACGCCCTGACCGGCGAGCTGCCGCCGGCGGAGCTGATCACCGCGCCGGAGCTCCCCCCGAGCGGCCCCGAGACCCCCGCGCCCGACCCGGGCTGAGGGCGGCGGCAGCCCGTCGCGAGTAGTTTGACCGCGCGCGGTGAGGCCCTCCCGGCTGGCCTCTGTTGCGGGGCCGTGCCACAATCTCGATACGCCACACAGTCGAGACCTCCCTCCAAAATCCAAAGGAGAGCACGATGCGATGTGGGCGAATCATCGGGGCGATCGGCCTCGCTACCCTGCTGTTCATGGGCTGCAGCGACGACTCGGCGTCCGCGGACGCTGGCGTTGACGCGGTGGCGGATGTCGCGTCGGACGCGGTCGCCGACGCGGTGCCGGACGCGGTCGCCGACGCCACGGGCGACACCGACGTGCCAGTCGGCCCCACCGGGTGCGTTCCGCCGAGCTGCGACGACGGCAACCAGTGCACCGTCGACGAGTGCGACACCGCGCTGCTGACCTGCAAGCACACGCCGAAGACCGACGGCGCGGCGTGCGGCTGCCTCGACGCCGGGCAGTGCTTCGCCAGCACCTGCGTCGGCGGGAACGGGGTCTGCGACTCCAACGCGCAGTGCGACGACGGGTTCGGCTGCACGGCCGATCGCTGCGACGGCTGCAAGTGCGTGACCGAGGTCATCCCCGACTGCGTCGAGTAGCGCGCGACGCTACGGGCGGCGGCGGGCCATCCACAGGAAGTGGTCGCCGCTGTCGTCGGGGGTCGGGCGGCCGGGTTCGGTGTGGGTGATGGCCTCGACCTCAAAGCCAGCGCGGGTCAGCGCGCCGGTGAACGCGTCGTCGGGGGCGGCTGACCAGACGCCGAGGACGCCGCCGTCGATGAGCGCGGCGTGGGCGGTCTGTAGGCCGTGGTCGGTGTAGAGCCAGGCGTTGTAGCTGCGCGTCAGGGCGCGCGGGCCGTTGTCGACGTCCAGCAGGATGGCGCTCCACGGGGCCGGCGGCGTGGCGATGAGGTCGACGACGTCGCCGACGTGGACCGACACGCGGGGGTCGCGCAGGGGGTGGCGCGAGGCGCGGCCGAGGAGATCGCGGTTCCAGCGCACGATGGCGGGGATGAGCTCGGCGACCGTGGTGGCCGCCTCGGGCCCGATGCGCCGAAGCACCGCGGCCAGGGTGAAGCCCATGCCCAGCCCGCCGACCAGCACCCGCGCGTCGTCGAGCCGCGCCAGCCGGTCGCACGCCAGGTCGGCCAGCGCGTCCTCGGAGCCGTGCGCGCGATTGCCCATCAGCTCGCGCCCGTTCATGTGGATGGCGTACTCGCGCCCGCGGTTCATCAGGAACATGGTCCCCTCCCCGTCCGGGACCTCCTCCTTGTCGATGAACTCCCACGCTCGCATCGCGCCTCCCCGGCTCGGGT
The DNA here is from genome assembly GCA_041389525.1 of Myxococcota bacterium. GTDB lineage: Bacteria > Myxococcota_A > UBA9042 > PHBI01 > JACKFB01 > JACKFB01. Next base: position 36,451 of record JAWKRR010000022.1, read on the forward strand.
TCGCGTTCATGTAGCACAGGGGCGGGCCGGCTTGCAGATTCCCTCGGGTCGCGCAGAATCGCAGCTGTGGGCGTGGTATTTCGGGGACGTTCACTCCAGAAGGAGCGCGCGATGAGAGCTGCCGCCTCAACGGCCGTCCTGGCCCTTTGCATCGCGGCGACGGGCCTGGGTCTCGCCCCGGCGGCCCACGCCGGCAACGACGACTCGGTGCTGATCGGCGACGAGGCTGTCCTCAGCGGCGGCGCGGTCACGGCGACGGTCAAGACGGGTGCGGCGCTCTGGTACAACCCGGCCGGGCTGAGCCGCGTGTCCCGCGACACGGTGGACGTCAGCGGGACGGCCTACGCCCTGCGGCTGTACCGCGTGCCGCGCCTGGTCGAGCTCTACGGCGGCGAGAAGGCGGACGGGCGCATGAACGAGGTGCTGGTCATCCCGACCGCCCTCACCTATGTGCGCGCCTTCGGTAAGGCGAGGGTGGGGCTTGGCGTGTTCGTCGTGGACAGCGAGAACATGAAGCTGCGCTCGCACCTGGTGGCCTTCAAGCCGCAGCTCGGCCTGACCAACGAGTGGCTGCTGGCCATCGAGGCCAAGTCCCAGCAGTACCGCGCGGTGCTTGGCGCGGCGTGGCGCCCGTCGGCGCGGCTCAGCGTCGGCTTCAGCTTCCAGGGTGTGTATCAAGCCAGCTCAGGGTCAGCGGTCTTCGCCGGCGGCTTCAACGACGGCACCGTCAACTCCACCTCGCCGGGCTTCGTGTCCTTCGCGACGCAGCTCTCCGAGACGGGCATTGGGCTGGCGCTCTCCCTGGGCGTGCAGTGGGAGCCCGTCGACGACCTCTTCATCGGCGCCAGCGTGCAGTCGCCGGTGCTGCTCATCTACTCGTCGGCCAGCGAGTCCAGCAGCCTCGGAAACGCGTTCGTAAACCAGGGCATCGGCGTCTTCGACACCAGCGACACCACCAACTCCGACGCGACCCTGGACATCGTGGTCCCGACGCGACTTCGCCTCGGCGTCGCCTACGAATACAAGGCGGTCAGCTTCTCCGTGGAGGCCGACATCCAGCACAAGCTGCGCAACGAGGCCTTCCAAGTGGACAGGAGATTCCTGTGGAATCTGCGCGCCGGCCTGCAGGGGCGCGTCAGCTCCACGATGACCCTGGGCGGCGGGTTTTTCACCGACCGCAGCCCCGAGCAGCCCGCGCGCACCCTGGGGGCGGCGGACGTGGACTTCTACGGGTTCTCGCTGGGCCTGTCCTACCTGAAAGACCGGCGCCTGGACTCGACGACCGAGAAGCGGGACCGGCTGACCTTCGGGTCGACCTTCGGGCTGCGCTACGCCTACGGCAAGGGCGATTTCGGCGGGGCCGCGCTGAGCGACACCTTCGCCGACTTCAACGACCTCATCCGCGAGGGCCCGCGCCGGGCGACGATTCACGAGATCGCCCTCTACCTGGGGACGAGCTTCCTGTTCTGAGCGCGGGGCGGGCGGGCGCAGGGGGCTGCGCTCAGTCGTCGCCGGAGCCGCCCAGCTTCCCGCTCATCGCCTCGGCCTCAGCCTGCAAGCGCGCGGCCGCCTCGACCTTGGCTGCGTCGCCGCTGCGCGCCGCCTCGCCCAGCATCTTCCACGCCTGCCGACGAAGCTCGAGGTAGCGCAGCAGGTCCGCCTGGAGCGCGCGCTGCCGGTCCTGCGCCCGGCTGAGGTCCAGCGCCCGAAAGCGCGCCTCGGCGGCCGTCCAGGGCGAGATGACTTGGGCCTCCAGCGCGTCAGCGAACTCCGCGTCGGTGATGCGCCCAGCTTGAGCGTCCTCGATGAGCTCGCCGTAAGCCGCCACCACCGTCTTTTCGACAGACGCGAGCTGGTCTATCTCGCCCTGCAGGTCGGGGAGCTTGGGCAGGTTCAGGGTGGCGCCGTAGATCGCCGCGGCCGACGCGAGACCGACGCCCAGCGCCCGCAGCAGCCGCCGGTCCGGGCCGCCCGCGCGCAGGGTCGGCGCCAGCCCGAGGCCACACAGAAAGCCCGCCGCCAGCCCGCCCAGATGCGCGGCCATGTCGATGCCGGGCACGGCCATGCCGAAGGCGACGTTGTAGACCACGAAGAGCCCGGCGTTCTTGGCGATGCCGCTCACCGCCGCGCGCGGGATGATGCCGCGGCGCATGACCACGACGCCGAGCAGGCAGCCGAAGACGCCGAAGACCGCGCCCGACGCCCCAGCGCTTACGACGTAGGGGTTCCACCACGTGCTGGCCAGGCTCCCCGCGAGCCCGCTGGCCACGTACATCACCACGAAGCTCGCGTTGCCGACGATGCGCTCGACCATGCGGCCCGCGTCCCACAGCACGTACATATTGAACGCGATGTGCACGACGCCGATGTGGATGAACATCGCCGCCGCGAGGCGCCACCACTCGCCCGACGTCGTCAGCGGCGCGTAGTTGGCGCCCCACTGCAGCAGGTCGGGCACGGTCGGCGAGAAGAAGTGCACGCCGCTGACCACCATGGTGACCCAGACCGCGAGGTTGGCCAGCACCAGCAGGGGCGTGACCCAAATCCGCGGAGTCATCCGGTGCAGCAGGAGCGCAAACTCCATCTGGTCCCGCTCTTCCAGTAGCGCCGTCACTGCGTCGTCGTCAGCCATGGCCGCATCATATCGGCGGGGGCGCGGTCGTCCACTGGGTTGGGCGTGTGCGACCGGATGTTGCGCCCTCTCCAGAGCCGTCCCCGGACGATCGGCTCGGGGTCTTCAGCGCGGTCCGATTGTTTCCGGCAGGTAACAAAACGGTTTATTTTCGCGCCCTTTGTGACCGCGTCCGGCCCCCCATCGCGGCCTGGGAAAGGGCCAGTCATTCCGGGGGGAAATCGGGGGTGGCGCGGCGCCCGAGATCGCGTGTCAAGCGCCCCGACGAGCCCGTGATGCCCTTGCAAGACGGCGGCTCGAGGCGCAACGTAGCGGTCGATGAGACTACTGATACAGCACCGTACTTCCTACATCTACCCGCGCCCCGCCAACCTCGGACCCCACGTAGTCCGCCTCCGCCCCGCGACCCACGCCCGCGCCCACATCGAGAGCTACAGCCTCACGGTTCCGGACGAAGCGCTGGTCCACTGGCAGCAGGACCCCCAGGCAAATCACGTCGCTCGGCTCACGTTCCGCGACGGAGTCCGCTTCGAGCGTTTCGACGTCGTGGTCGAGATTACGGCGGACATTCGGCCGGTGAACCCGTTTGACTTCTTTGTCGACGAGTACGCGACCGATCTGCCATTCGCCTACCCGGAAGAGCTGGCGCGCAGTCTGGCGGCATACCTCGAGACCACGAGCCCCGCTTACGAGGCGGGCCCGCTCTTCGAGGCGTTTGTGGCGGCACACCCGGGCCACGGCGGCACGGTGGCCTACGTGGTCGAGCTGGCCGGGAAAGTGGCGGCGAGCGTGCGCTATGTCATCCGCGAGGAGTCCGGCGTCTGGACCCCCGAGGAGACGCTGGCCCAGGGGCGCGGCTCGTGCCGTGACTCGGCCGTGTTGCTGGTCGCCGCCCTCCGACGCGCCGGCCTGGCGGCCCGATTCGCCAGTGGATACCTGGTACAATTGGCCGACGAGGGCATGATCCCCGACCAGCCGCGCGGCGTGGACCGCGACGTCGTCGACTTGCACGCCTGGGCCGAGGTGTATCTGCCGGGCGCCGGCTGGGTCGGCATCGACGGCACCAGCGGGCTGCTCTGCGGTGAAGGGCACATTCCGCTGGCCTGCACGCCCTCGCCGGGCCTCGCCGCCCCGCTGGAGGGCACCAGCGACGTGTTCGCCAGCGCGCTCGACTTCGCGATGATCGTCGGTCGGGTCGGCCACGAGGCCAGCCCGACCACCCCCTACACCGAGGCGACGTGGCAGCAGCTGCTTGCCCAAGCCGCGGCCGCCGACGAGCGCCTGGTCGAGGAGGGCCTGCACCTGACCCTGGGCGGCGAGCCGACCTTCAACAGCCGCGAGCACCCCGACGAGCCCGAGTGGGGCCCCGAGGCGCTGGGCGACACCAAGTGGGCGCTGGGGCTGACCCTGGCGGATTCGCTCAGGCGGCGCTTGGCTCCGGGCGGGCTTGTCTTTCAACGCCAAGGCAAGCACTACCCCGGCGAGTCCTTGCCGCGCTGGGCCCTGGACATCATCGCGCGCCGCAGCGGCGAGCCGATCTGGCGCGAGATGCCCGCGCCCGCCGCGCCGCCGAAGGCCGACAAGCACGCCGCCGCCAAAGCGGCCCCGGACGCCGCGCTGGCCAAGGACGCCGAGGCCTTCGCCCGAGACCTGGCCACCCGCCTTGGCTTCGCCGACTTCCTGCAGCCCGCCTACGAGGACCCCTGGCCCTTCTTGATGGCCGAGCAGAGCTTGCCGCCCGACGAGGACGCCCTCGCGACCAACCTCCACGACCCCGAAGACCGCCGCCGCCTCGCCCGAATCCTCAATCGCGGCCTGGGTGAACCGGCCGGTTGGGTGCTGCCCTTCATCCGCATCAAAGACCGCTGGCACAGCTCGAAGTGGGCCTTCCGCCGCGGCCACATCTTCCTGCTGCAAGGCGACAGCCCCGTGGGCCTGCGCCTGCCGCTGGGCTCGCTGCCCGAGTGCCTGCCGGTGCCCTCGCCCGTCGAGCCCGCCATCGTGAAGAAGGACCCGCGCCTCGTCGACGAGCCGGAGCCCGATGAAACGGACGCGGGCGACGAGGCCGATGACCCGCGCGAGGTCCGCACCGCGCTCTGCGTCGAGCCCCGCGACGGCGCCGTCCACGTCTTCATGCCGCCGCTCGCCAGCGCCGAAGAGTTCTTCACCGTGGTCGAGCTCATCCAGCAATCCCGCGACGCCACCGGCGTGGACCTCCGCCTCGGCGGCTACTCCCCGCCGTCGGGCCCCGACCTCTTCCGCTTCGCCGTAACTCCCGACCCCGGCGTGCTCGAGGTCAACCTCCCGCCGGTCGCGTCCATCGCCGAATACGACCCGCTGATCCACGCCGTCTTCGACTGCGCGCTCGCCTCGGGCCTGCACTCCGAAAAATACATGCTCGACGGCCGGCAGCAGGGCAGCGGCGGCGGCAACCACCTGACCATGGGCGGCCCGAAGCTCCTCGAGAGCCCGTTCTTGCTGCGCCCCGACCTGCTCGCCAGCCTCATCACGTTCACGCAGCACCACCCGTCGCTGTCCTACCTGTTCACCGGCCTCTTCGTGGGCCCGACCTCTCAGGCCCCGCGCGTCGACGAGGCCCGCCACGACTCGCTCTACGAGCTCGAGCTCGCGCTGGAGCGCGCCCACGACACCCTGGAAGACGACGAGCCGCCCGTCCCGTGGCTTGGCGACATGCTCTTCCGGAACCTGCTCATCGACGTCGCCGGCAACACGCACCGCGCCGAGATCTCCATCGACAAGCTCTTCGATCCCGGCGGCGCCCACGGCCGCCAGGGCCTCGTCGAGCTCCGCGCCTACGAGATGCCGCCCCACCCGCGCATGGCGACGGCCCAAGCCGCCCTCGCCCGCACCCTCATCGCCGCCTTCTCGCGCACCCCCTACCGCGCGCCGCTGGTCCGCTGGGGCCAAGCCCTGCACGACCGCTTCCTGCTGCCCTACTACCTGTGGCGCGACTTCCAGGACGTCCTGGACTGGCTCGAAGCCGAGGGCGTGCCCCTGCCCGCCGACGCCTACCTGCCCTTCGTCGACCTCCGCTGCCCCCTGGTCGGGCGGCTCCACGCCGGCGACGTCACCGTCGAGGTCCGCAACGCCCTGGAGCCCTGGCCCGTCCTGGGCGAGCAGACCACGGGCGCCGCCACCTCGCGCTACGTCGACAGCTCCATGGAGCGCGTCGAGCTGCGCGTCCAAGGCCTCACCCCCGAGCGCCACGCCATCGTCGTCGCCGGCCTCGAGGTCCCACTGCGCCCCACCGAGACCGCCGGCGAGCTGGTCGGCGGCGTGCGTTTCCGCGCCTGGGCCCCGCCCTACTCCCTCCAGCCCCACCTGGGCATCCATCACCCCCTCCGGATCGACGTCGTCGACCGCTGGGCCGACCGCAGCCTGGGCGGCGCCGCCTACCACGTCTGGCACCCCGAGGGCCGCGCCTTCGACGGCCAGCCCCTGACCCGCTTCGAGGCCGCCGCCCGCCGCGCCCAGCGCTTCACCCAAGAGGGCCCCCTGCCCTGGCCCGTCCGCCCGACCCCGGTCGCGCCTCACCCGGACACCCCCTACACCCTCGATCTCCGCCGCTTCCAAGTCGACCACCCCATGCCCACCGCGCCGCCCGCCGACGAAGCGGAGTAGCCCGTGGCCATGTCCGCGCCCTGCCGCCCCCGCCCCCGCCTTTGCCCACGGAGCCACCCGTGACCCCCACGCTCTTCGAGAACTACACGCCCGAACCCGACGCCTTCGACGAACTCTTCGGTCGCGTCGGGATGCCCCGAGACCCCTTCGCGCCGCTGCTCACCGAGGTCGAGCGCGCCATCGACAACGACTTCGAGCGCCTCCAACGCCTCGCAGACCGCGTGCTGCTGCAGTCCGGCGTGACCTTCTCCGTCTACGCGGACCAAGCCGGCACCGAGAAGATCTTCCCCTTCGATCTGCTGCCCCGCGTCATCAACGCCACCGAGTGGGGCCACCTCGACCGCGGCCTGCGCCAGCGCGTCCAAGCGCTGCAGCTCTTCCTCGACGACGTCTACGGCGACCAGCGCATCCTGGCCGAGGGCATCATCCCCAAAGAGCTGGTCCTCGGCGCCAGCCAGTACACGCCGCTGGTCTGCGGTATCAAGCCCGCCCGCGGCGTGCGCATCCACATCGGCGGCATCGACATGGTGCGCGACGGCGCCGGGACCTGGCTGGTCCTCGAAGACAACGTCCGCACGCCCTCCGGCGTCTCCTACGTGATGGAGAATCGCCTCGTCACCAAGCGCGTCTTCGCCGCCGCGTTCCGCGAGGCCCAGGTCCAGCGCGTCGACTTCTACCCGTCGAAGCTGGCCGAGAGCCTGCGCTCCGTCGCGCCCTGCGACCCCTCCGAGGCCACCGTCGTCGTCCTGACGCCGGGCATGCACAACTCCGCCTACTTCGAGCACAGCTTCCTGGCCCGCACCATGGGCCTGCCGCTGACCGAGCCGGGCGACCTCTACGTCGAAAACGACCACGTCTGGCTCAAGATGACCCAGGGCCCAAGGCGCGTGGACGTCATCTACCGGCGCATCGACGACGCCTTCATCGACCCGGCCGCCTTCCGCCCCGACACGCTGCTCGGCGTGCGCGGCCTCATCGGCGCCTGGGCGAAGGGCAACGTCGCCCTGGCCAACGCGCCCGGCAACGGCGTCGCCGACGACAAGGCGATCTACCCGTACGTGCCCGATATGGTCAGGTTTTACCTGTCTGAAGAGCCGATCCTCGAGCAGGTGCCGACCTGGCTCTGCGACCGCGAGGACGAGCGCAAGTACGTGCTCGAACACCTCGACGAGATGGTGGTCAAGTCGGTGGACGAGGCCGGTGGCTACGGCATGTTGATGGGCCCCAGCGCGTCGAAGGCCGAGCGCGACGCCTTCGCCGAGCGCATCAAGGCGACGCCGCGCAAGTACATCGCCCAGCATCGCCTGGAGCTGTCGACCTGCCCGACGTGGATCCCCGAGACCAAGCGCTTCGAGCCGCGCCGCGTCGACCTGCGGCCCTACATCCTGACGGGCGCCGACGGCCCCTGGGTGCTGCCGGGCGGGCTGACGCGCGTGGCGCTGCCGAAGGGCTCCTACGTGGTGAACTCGAGCCAGGGCGGCGGCTCCAAGGACACATGGGTGCTGCGGTGATGGGGGCCGACACACATGACCGATCTCGGGCTGGCGTTCTCGGCCTCACGGAGGTGACCAAGTGATTTCACGCGTCGCAGACCACTGCTTCTGGCTCGGGCGCTATCTCGAGCGAACGGAGAGCACCTCGCGGATGCTCTTCGTGACCGCAAACCTGGCCCTGGACACGGAGATCGCGTCCAGCGACGTGTGGCGGCCTGTCATCATCGTGTCGGGCGAAGAGGAGCGCTTCCTCGAGCGCTTCGACGAAGAGCGCGCGGGCGACGCCGAGACCGTGCAGGACTACCTGACCTGGGACCCGCAATGCGGCGTCTCGCTGCTGGCGTCCATCGACGCGGCGCGCTGGAACGCCCGGGCGATGCGCGAGGTCATCAGCCTGGAGGTGTGGGAGACCGTCAACGAGCTGCACCTGTGGCTGCGTACCGACGCCGCGCGCGGCCTCTGGACCGACGGGCGCTACGATTTCTACCGGCACATCAACCGCCAGGTGCAGCTCGTGCTGGGGCAGATCCACGGGACCATGCTGCACAACCACGCCATGGACTTCATCTGGATGGGCGTGCTGCTGGAGCGCACCGGGCAGACCGCGCGCACCCTGGACGTCCACCACCACGTGCTGACCCAGCTCGAGGCGCGCGCCGCCGACCCGGGCGTGGGCATGGTGCTGTGGCCGTCGCTGCTGCGGGCGTGCTCGGCACTCGAGCCCTTCATGAAGAGCAGCGGCGGGGTCATCAGCGGGCGCCGCGTGGCCGATTTCCTGCTGCTGGAGCGGGAGTTTCCGCGTTCGGTTCGCTTCTGCGTGCGCCGCTCGTGGGAGTGCTTGAGCCGCATCCGGCCGCCGACCGCCGCGAACCTGCCCGGGGGCGAAACCCTCGAGCGGGTGCGGGCTCTGGACGCTTGGATGCAGGGGATTTCGACGGAAGGGCTTTCCCACGACCGATTCCACGATATCCTCACGCACGTCGTCGACGAGACCGCCTCCATCTGCGCGGGCCTCGGAAACGAGGTCCTGGGTCACGGCGACGCGCCCCAGGCCTAGCGCCCGGGCCTTGCCGCCTACCGCCGTCGCGCCCCGTCCGGAGACCGTCTTGCCCAATATGCTCGCGATGTCCTTCGAGGGCGTGCTCGCCCCGTCTTTTGAACTGCGCGGGCTGCGCACCGGCCCCCTCCCGGACGGCTGGGGCGTCGGCTTCTACGGTGGAAAAGAGCCAGCCGCCACCGTGCTAAAAGAGCACGCGCCGAGCCCCGGAGGCATGCGCTCGGAGCTCATCAAGTCCTGGGATCACCTGTCGTCATCGACCTTCCTGATGCACATCCGGCGCGCGCGCTGGGGAAGCATCAGCGACGCCAACACGCAGCCCTTCGTGCGGACCTGGGGCGGGCGCGACTGGATGTTCGCCCACGCGGGCTCGCTGGACACGGTGCCGGCCATCAGCGGCCCGTCGCTCTTCGAGCCGGTCGGCAGCACCGACAGCGAGCTGGTCTTCTGCATCCTGATGAACCGCATCGCCGAGCGCGGCTGGCGGTCTTTGGGCGAGGTCGACATCGACGAGACGCTGGCGCTGCTGCGGAACATGGACGACTACGGCAGCTTCTCGGTGGTGCTCTGCGACGGCACGGACCTGCTGGCGTACACCGACTGCCAGGGGCAGGCGCCGCTGTATCTGTGGGAGCGCCGGCCGCCCTACAACAGCCTGACCTTCGGCGACGTGGACCTGAAGGTGGACCTCTTTAGCCGAGGTATCACCAGCCGAAACGGCATCGTGCTGAGCTCCGAGCTGCTCGAGCAGGACGGCCCGCCGGCGAAGTGGCAGCAGATCCCGTCCGGCGAGCTGCTCATCGCGCGCCAGGGCACGGTGCGGCTGCGCACGGGCAGCCAGCACATCGCGCCGCGGCTGCACGTCTACTCCGCACCCGCACCGCCGGGTGGCGTCGAGCCCAAGACCTTCCGCGTCCGCCACAGCAGCGTCTACACCTACGAGAAGGCGGTGGAGCGCAGCGACCACCTGCTGCGGCTGACCCCCATCGAGGACGCGCTGCAGCGTGTGAACTCGCACAGCATCCAGGTCTCGGTCGACGGTCGGGCCCGCGACTTCGAGGACGTCTTCGGAAATCGCTGCCGCCGCCTGCTCATCGAGACGCCCTTCACCGAGATGAGCATCGTCGCCGAGAGCATCGTCGAGGTGCGCGACACCGACCCCTTCCACTACCGGCCGCTGCGCGCGCGGACCCGCATCCCGCTGGTCTGGATGCCGTGGCAGCGCCACATGCTGGCGCCCTACATGCTGCCGCCGGAGCTGCCCGAGTCGCAGCTAGGCACCCTGACCGACTACGCGATGAACTTCGTCGAGCGAAACGACTACGACCTGGTCCAGACCCTGCTCGACATGAACCTGACCATCTTCAACGAGTACAAGTACGAGCAGGGCTCGACGACCCTGGCGACGACGGCCTTCGAGACCTACGTCGACCGCCAGGGCGTGTGCCAGGACTTCGCCAACCTGCTCATCGCGATGTCGCGGCTGCTGGGCGTGCCGGCCCGCTACGCCGCCGGCTACATCTACACGGGGCCCAAGGCGGTGAACCAGGTGCAGTCGGAGGCCTCGCACGCGTGGGTGCAGTGCTACCTGCCCGAGCTTGGCTGGAAGGGGCTGGACCCGACGAACGGCCTGGTCACCCAGACCGACCACATCCGCGTGGCGGTCGGCCGCAACTACGTCGACGCCACGCCGACGGGCGGCACCATCTACGTCGGTGGGCTGGGCGAGACCCTGGTGGTCGACGTCCAGGTCGAGCCCATCGCGTAGCCCCCGCCGCCCCAACCCCTGCGCCCCGCGAGGCCCCCATGCTGCAGAAAGTCGCCTTCACCCTGGTCCCGATCAAGGACGCCGCCCGCGCCCGGGCCTTCTACGAGGACACCCTCGGCCTGACCCGCGGCAGCCACCACGAAGACGGCACGTGGACCGAGTACGACCTGCCCGGAGGCGGCTGTCTGGCGCTCTTCCGCTCCGACGACCTGCAGCCGAGCAACACCGCCGGCAGCACCGTCGCCTTCGAGGTCGACGACCTCGACGCGCTCAACGCGACACTCAAATCCCAAGGCGTCACCTACGCCCAAGACATGATCCACTCCCCGGTGTGCCGGATGTCGGTCATCGTCGACTCCGAGGGCAACGGCCTGCTCCTCCACGAGCTCAAGGCGAAGCCCTAGCCCGCCCTGCGCGCCGGCCGCGCGGCGGCGCCTCGGCGCGCGGCGGCGCAGGGGCGGCCGGGCGGGTTACTTGCCGTCGAGGGCGGCGAGGAGTCGCTTGGCGTAGGCGTCGCGGTCGACCGCAAAATTGTCTTTGCGGTCGGGGTTTTCGACGACGTAGATGGCCTTGTCGACCAGCTTCTTCTGCTTGGCCTGCAGGGCCTTCATGTCCTTGAGGGAGAAGAGCTGGTCCTTGCTGCCCACGATGAGGGTGATGCCGGTGAGCTGCTTGCCGGGGGCGCCGTCGAGGGCCGTCTGGGGCTCGTAACGCTTCTCGTAGCCGGCGAAGGGGACCTCCATGGGCGTGTCCCAGCTCGAGAAGCGCCGCTCGAGATCCTCCATGGAGAGAAATGGCGTGTCGGCGATGATGCGCGTCAGCTCGGGGCGGCCGTAGCCTATGCCGAGGGCGAGGCCGGCGCCGATTCCCCAGCCGTAGACCGCGAAGGACTTGCCGTGGGTCTTGCGGCAGTAGTCGAGCATCGTCGCGTAGTCGTCCTGGAAGTGCGGGTAGATGAACATGTTGTTGTCGATCTCGAACTCGCTGCTCTCGCCGAAGCCGCGGTAGTCGAAGGCCACCACGTTGAACTGCCCGGTGAGGGCGTCGACGCGGCGCAGGTAGTCGCCCATGTTGCCCTCGCCGTTGTGGCTGATGAGCACGAGCTTCGTGGTCTTCGTCTTGGCCGGGAAGGTCCAGACGTTGAGCGTGGCGGTGCCGTCGTTCGTGGGGACCTTGGCCTCGGTGAAGGCCATGTTGAACTTGTCCGGGCGCTGCTTGTAGGTGCGGCTTGGGTTCAGGGCCATCGCGTCGGCGGCGACGAGGGTGGCGAGGGCCGCGAGGGCGGCGGTCAGGGCGGTTTTGCGCAGCATGGGCGGGGCTCCTGGAGGGTAGGGCGCCGCCCCAGCCCCGAGGCCGCGGCGAGGATGACGCCGAGTGTGTATAATGGGGGGAGTTTACTGGCTGGGCGGTCGGTGTCGAGCACACGGGACGCGCAGCGCCGGCGGCGTAGATTCAGCAATCGCGCGTTTGGTGCGTTGTTTCGGTTGCCGGGACTGGGTTGTGCCCGTAGATGGATGGAGTTCTGGGGATCGCAGCCCAGCTCGACGCCGCCCGGTCATCCGCTCCCGACCTGTGTTTAGACGATGAGGACCTCTCGATGGCGCGACCCAAATCATTCGATGTCGACGAGGTGCTGGAGCAGGCCGCGACGCTGTTCTGGAACCAGGGCTACGAGGCGACCTCGATGCGCGACCTCGAGAACGAGCTCGGCGTGGGGCGGCAGAGCCTCTACGACACGTTCGGCGACAAGCGCTCGCTCTTTCTCAAGGCGCTGGAGCGCTACGCGAAGGATGGCGAGAGCTTCTGGGCTGGCATGGAGGGCCCCGACGCCGGCTTGGCGGAGCTGCGGACCTGGTTTGACGCGCTGGTGGACCACGCGGGCCGCGACGGGAGGCGGGCGGGCTGCTTTGTCGTCAACACGGTGGCGGAGCTTGGCGACCAAGACGAGGGCGCGAACGCCATCTGCCGCAGGAGCCGCGAGACCCTGGCGAAGCGATTCCGGAACGTGCTGGAGAACGCCGTGCGCCGCGACGAGCTGCCCAGCCCGGCCGACCTGGGCGCGGCCGCCGATTTCCTGGTCGCCCAGACCTACGGCGTGCTGCTGATGGGCAAGAACGGCGCCGCCAGAGACCGCCTCCGCGCGGCCACCGCCCAGGCGCTGCGAGCCGTAGGGGTCGGGTCCGGACTTAAGACTTGCTCTTGACGAGGGCGGGGTTGGGGGCGAGGCTCCGCGGCCATGGCACGTACAGCACGCATTCAGGCTCCTGGGCTTTGGCATCACGTGATGAACCGCGGGGTTGGGCGCGGGGATGTGTTCGTCGACGACGACGACCGGCACGGGTTCTTCGAGCTGCTTGAGGACGTCGCCGAGCGGTGGGGGCTGCGGACGCACGCGTTCTGCCTGATGGGCAACCACTTCCACCTGCTCGTCGAGGACACGGAGGGAAACCTCGCGCGGGGGATGCGGCACGTGCTCGGCGTCTACACGCAGCGCTTCAACCGGCGACACGGGCGCGACGGGTCGCTCTTTCGCGGGCGGTTTCGGTCGCGGCTGGTGCAGCACGAGGAGTACCTCGCGGAGCTTGTGCGCTACATCCATATGAACCCGGTGCAGGCGGGGCTCGCCGAGCACGCGGGCGACTACCCGTGGTCCAGCCACGGGCACTACATGCGCGGCACGGGCCCCGCGTGGCTCGCGACGGGGGAGGTCATGGGCCGGTTCGGTGGCGACCCCGAGCGGCTCGACACCTTCGTGCACGCGCGGGTGCCCGACGAGGTCAAGGCGGCGCTGGACCCGGCGGTCAACCCGAAGCTGCTGGGCGACGACGCGTTCGAGGCGGCTTGGGCCGACCGGCTGCGCGGGCGGCCAGGCTCGGGCCCGGCGGCGGCTGACGCGCCGGGCCGCCTTCGTAGCGCCGCGCGCGAGGTGATCGCCGCGGTCGCCGCGCACTTCCACGTCAAGCCGGCCGCCATCAAGCGGGCGGTCCGCGGGCAGCCCAACCCCGCCCGCCACGTCGCGCTGCTGGTCTGCTTGGACTACACGCAGATGTCGAGTCGCGACGTCGCCCGGGCCCTGGCGATGCACCCCACCAGCGTCGCCTCGCTGGCGCATCGCTACCGCAAGACGATGGCTCAGGACCCCGAGTTCCGGGCGGACGTGCAGGCCGTGCTCGCCGCGCTGCGCGCCGCCCCCCAGCCTGCGTCGACTCGCGGCGCAGCCAAGAGCTGAGCGGGCGCGCGGCGAACAAGCCCGCCCGGGTCCGAGGCGAATCTAGAGACGGCGACAGGCCGATCGGAGATCCTCGGGCCCGAACTCGCCCGCGGTGACGGGTCTTTTTCGCGCCGACCGACCGTCGGGGTTCGCCGTTCGGCAGCGGCGCGCTGGCCCCGGGGTTGCTCGCCCATAGGGCCGGACCTAGTGCCGCGAGGGTTTCGTCTCGGCGAGCCAGTTACATCGACGGCGCGAATGCGCGTGGCGCACCGGCCGCGGGTCCGCATTCTAAATGCCTCACACACAATGACTTGGAAGAGGCTCCACGATGCGTAAGCAGACGTTCCGGATTGGCCTGCTCGTGGCCGTTGCTTTATTGGCGGGTTGTCCAGACGGCACGACCTCGTCGAACGACGCCACGGCCGATGCGCTCCCCGAGGTCGACGGCTCGACATTCCTCGACAGTGCGGGCGGCGACGCGACCGTGGACACCGCGCCCGACGCCACGCCGGACACCGTCCCTGACACAACGGACACGGGCCCCGACGCCACGCCGGACGCGGTCCCCGACGCCACGCCGGACGCGGTCCCCGACGCCACGCCGGACGCGGCCCCCGACGCCACGCCGGACGCGGCCCCCGACGCCACGCCGGACGCGGTCCCCGACATCCGCGCCGGACGCGGTCCCCGACGCCACGCCGGACGCGGCCCCCGACGCCACGCCGGACGCGGCCCCCGACACCACGCCGGACGCGGCCCCCGACGCCACGCCGGACGCGGTCCCCGACACCGCGCCGGACGCGGTCCCCGACACCGCGCCGGACACGGCCCCCGACACCACGCCGGACACAGCCCCTGACACCACGCCGGACACGGTCCCCGACACCACGCCGGACGCTGGCACCGCCTGCGAGTGCGGCCCGACTGCACCGGAAGGTCTGCGGGACGACGCCTGCGGCGGCACCTGCGGTGAGTGCGCCTCCGGCCAGCTGTGCAGCGCGGACGGCACCGCCTGCGAGTGCGTGCCCGACTGCACCGGAAAGGTCTGCGGCGACGACGCCTGCGGCGGCACCTGCGGTGAGTGCGCCTCCGGCCAAGCGTGCAGCGCGGACGGCACCGCCTGCGAGTGCGTGCCCGACTGCACCGGAAAGGTCTGCGGCGACGACGCCTGCGGCGGCACCTGCGGTGAGTGCGCCTCCGGCCAAGCGTGCAGCGCGGACGGCACCGCCTGCGAGTGCGCGCCCGACTGCACCGGAAAGATCTGCGGCGACGACGCCTGCGGCGGCACCTGCGGTGAGTGCGCCTCCGGCCAAGCGTGCAGCGCGGACGGCACCGCCTGCGAGTGCGTGCCCGACTGCAACGGCGCGGTGTGCGGTGACGACGGCTGTGGCGGCAGCTGCAGCGCGGACACCCCGACCATCGCGTGCGCCGACGTCTTCACCGGCGTGACCAACGAAGGCGGCGCGACCGCCCTGAACAACGCCACCTGGGGCGGGTGCGCGGTGAACGAAGAGTACGACGGTCCCGAGATCGGCTGGGTGTTCACCCCGACCCAGGACTCCGTCGCCACGTTTGAGCAGACCAACGACCCGGCGTTCGGAGGCATCGGGGGCGTCGGCGACGACGTAGACCTCTTCGTGATCGAGGCGGACGACGCCAACATGTGCTCGCCCAGCCCGACCGCGTGCCTCAACGCCACCGCATTCCACACCGCCGTGTTCAACGCGGTCGCCGGCAAGACCTACTACCTCATCATGGACGGTTGGACCTCGGGTGGCGGCTCCGGCATCGTCAACCCCATCGACGTCAGCCTGACCTGCTGCACGCCCGACTGCGCGGGCAAGCTGTGCGGCGACGACGGCTGCGGCGGCACCTGCGGCGAGTGCGCCGATGGGGACGCGTGCAACGAAGGGGCCTGCTGCACGCCCGACTGCGCCGGCAAGGTGTGCGGCGACGACGGCTGCGGCGGCACCTGCGGCGAATGCGCCGCCGGGGACACGTGCACCGTGGGGACCTGCTGCACGCCCGACTGCACGGGCAAACTGTGCGGCGGCGACGGCTGTGGCGGCAGCTGCGGCGGGGACGCCCCGACCATCGCGTGCGCTGACGTCTTCACCGGCCTGACCAACGACGGGGGTCCTGCCACCCTGAACACAGCCACCTGGAACGGGTGCGCGAGCTCGGAGGCGTACGACGGTCCCGAGATCGGCTGGGTGTTCACACCGACCCAGGACTCCGTCGCCACGTTCGAGCAGACCAACGACCCGGCGTTCGGAGGCATCGGGGGCATAGGCGACGACGTAGACCTCTTCGTGGTCGAGGCAGACGACGCCAACATGTGCTCGCCGAGCCCGGACACGTGCCTCGCCGCCACCCGATTCTACGATGCCGAGTTCAAAGCGGTCGCCGGGAAGAGCTACTACCTCATCCTGGACGGCTGGACCTCCGGTGGCGGCACCGGCATCGTCAACCCCATCGACGTCAGCCTGACCTGCTGCTTCCCGGCCTGCGACAACCTCAGCTGCGACATCACCGACGGGTGCGGCGGGACCTGCGGTTGCGCCGCGGGAGACACGTGCAACGCCGGCTCCTGCTGCACGCCCGATTGCGCGGGCAAGCTGTGCGGCGACGACGGCTGCGGCGGCAGCTGCGGTGCCTGCAACGCCGGGGACACGTGCAACCAAGGGGCCTGCTGCACGCCCGATTGCACGGGCAAGCTGTGCGGCGACGACGGCTGCGGCGGTGGTTGCGGCGAGGACGTCCCGACCATCGCATGCGCTGACGTCTTCACCGGCCTGACCAATGACGGAGGCTTGACCACCCTGAACAACGCCACGTGGAACGGGTGCGCGGGCGCGGAGGACTACGAGGGTCCCGAGATCGGCTGGGTGTTCACCCCGACCGAGGACGTCGCCGCCAGCTTCGTGCAGACCAACGACCCGCTGCTCACCGGGGCCGCAGCCGTCGCCGACGACTTGGACCTCTTCGTGGTCGAGGCCGACGCGGTGGATATGTGCTTGCCGAGCCCAGCCGCGTGCCTCACCGCCACCACGTTGCACACCGCCGACTTCAACGCGTTCGCCGGCAAGAGCTACTACCTCATCCTTGACGGCTGGACCGGGGGTGGCGGCACCGGAATCGTCAATCCCATCGACGTCAGCCTGACCTGCTGTGTCCGCTCCTGCGACAAAGTCAGCTGCGGCGGCGCGGACGGGTGCGGAGGGACCTGCGGTTGCGCCGACGGGGACACGTGCAACGCAGGTTCCTGCTGCACGCCAGCGTGCGCCCCGGGGGTCTGCGGAGCCGGCTCCGACGGATGTGGCGGCCAGTGCGCCTGCGACGCGGGCTTGGTCTGCGGCGTCGACAACCAGTGCGCGCCACCCGGGCAGGGCAATGACTGCAGCGACCCCCTGGTCGCCACGGGCGCGCTCCCCATCACCTTGACCGGAGACACCGATCTCTTTTTCGACTCGTTCACGGGCGGGGACACCTGCGCGACGAACTTCGGGAATGGCAGCGGTGTTGCCGACGCCGTCTACGAGTGGACTCCCGACGAGACCGGGGCCTACACGTTCACCCTGGACGTGGGTGGCAGCGGCGCCGCGCCGAGCTTCTTGCACTACCGCACGGCGTGCGACGGGGCCTGTGACGGGGCAAGCGGAGACCTCTACCAGGGCGGCGCCGTGACGTGGACCCTGACCGGCGGCACGACCTACCACATCATCGTGGATGGACAGTTCTCCGAGGAGGCCGGTCCCTACACCCTGACCATCTCGGGGCCGGCTCCCTGATCGGCGTGGCGCGGCGGCGGCGGGCTGGTCCGTCGCCGCCTGCCCACAGCGCGGCGGCTGCTGCCCGATGTGGTCGCCGCCCCGCCACGGCTGGCTGGCGGTCGGCCGCGAGCGCCGGTATCGTCGTGCCATCGAAACACGGAGGCGGCGATGGTCTGCTCACGGCTCGGCGACGGGCTGCTGGCTTTGTCGTGCGCGGTGCTCTTGGCGTGCGGTGGCGGGACCGGAACCGACGACCCGGGGGAGCCGGGCGTCGTCACTGAGTGGGACGGGCAGACCTGTCCAGGCGGCGGCACGCTGGCGACGGACCCGGTGGACGTCCACGCGCGCTGGTGCGAGTCCGGGGGGAAGCGCTCGGGGCCCTTTGGGCGCTGGTATCCGCCCGGGCCTGAGGCCGGCGGGGCGCGCGAGGTGCTCGGCCAGTACTCGGGCGGGCTGGCGAGCGGCACCTGGGCGACCTACTACGAGTCGGGCGGGATCGCTGAGACGGGCGCCTATCGGGACGGGGAGCGAGATGGGGGCTGGCGATTCTTGAGGGCCGACGGCTCGCTGGAGAGCGACGGGACCTACGCGGCCGGGGTCCTCAGCGGCGCGTGGAAGACCTACGCGCGCGACGGCGGCGTCGCGGAAGCCGGCGCGTACGTCGCGGGCGAGCGGGGCGGCGTCTGGACGCGCTACGGGGCCGCGGGCCAGGTCGTCGAGACCACCACCTGGGCGGCCGGGCTGCGCGACGGGCTCTACGAGCGCTTCTACGCCGACGGCGGCGCGGCGGAGACCGGGACCTACGCGGCCGACCGGCGCCAGGGCACCTGGACCCTGTGGCACCCCGGCGGCGAGAAACAGACCGAGGGCGCCTACGACCGCGGGACGAAGACCGGCCTGTGGCGTGGCTGGATGCCCGACGGCCGACCCGACTTCGAGGGGCCCTACGTCGCGAGCCTCGCCCACGGGACCTGGACCTTCTGGGAGTACGCGCTGCCCTCGCCGATACGCCGTCGCACCGGCGAGTTCCGGTCCGGCGCCGCGGTCGGCGCGTGGAAGGTCATCTGGGAGACCGGCGGCGCGGGCACCGTGCAAGAGGAATATGCCTACGTCGGCGGCCTGCCCCACGGCCCGACCCGCGGCTTCTGGCAGGACGGCACGCCCTGGTGGGTCGGCTTCTACAGCGCCGGACAGCGAGACGGCGCCTGGATGATTTGGCACTCCAACGGGCAGTTGGCGGCACAAGGCGAGTACGCGGACGGCGAGCGCACCGGCGACTGGACCTGCTTCGACGCGTCTGGCCAGCCCACCGACTGCGAGGGGCTCCTATGAGGCGCAGGACCCACACGGGGCCGGCCCTCGGCGCGACCCTGGCGCTGCTCTCGCTGCTCGGCCCGGCCCACGCTCACGGCGGCCTCTTCGCCCCTCCGAGCGACCCCGATCTCGGGCTGGTGGACGTCGTCCCGCTGGCTGGCTCCCTGGTGACCGTCGACGCGAAAGGCTGGGCCTGGCTCGCCGATGTGTCCGACGAATACTGGCTCTCCGCGGTCCCCATGGGCGCGCCCTTCGCCGCGGCCACGTCGATTCGCTTCCCCAGCGTCCAGCTTGGCGGCCCGCCCTCCGCCAGCATCACCCACGGCCGCCGCGCCTGCCCGGCCCGAGACGGCGACGGCGTGTGGGTGCTGGACATCAAAAACGGCGACACCGCCTCACTGTTTCGCCTCCGCGCGGCCGACTACTCACCCCCCACGGGCTTTCCCGTGCAGGCGGTCGTCGAGATCCCGATGCTGCCACCGCTTCGCGAGGCCCTGGGGCTGAGCCTTAGCTGGGAGGCGACCCTGCAGACCTACTTCAAGACGAACGTCGCCCACCCGCGCTTCGGCCTGGTCGAGCGGCCCGACGGCGCGGTCTGCGCGATGTTCGCCGGCGCCTCGTTCTGCCTCGTCCCGGGCGCCACGGCCGCCGAGGGGACGCTTGAGCTGCTGACCCGGCCGGAGGACTTCGCGACAGGCCTGCCCGTGGACCCACAGGTCGGCGGCGGCGGCTACGGCATCGTGCGCGACATGCTGTGGACCCGCGCCGAGGGGCGCCACATCCTGCTCATCGAGCGAAAGCGCGACCCCATCCCCTTCAACACCTCGTGGAATCCGACCGGAGCGAGCGAGCACACCGCTCATCTGGTGGTCGAGCGGCACCCCGACGGCACCTTCGACGTGCTCGACGGCCCCTACCACGTCAAATACGACGACAATCGCTCGACCCTGAGCAGCCACCCGCTCACCGACGCCGTTCAGCTAATGGAGTGGCCAGGGCGGCAGGCCGTGGTCGCGTGGCCCGTCCGCGGGCAAGCGTGGAACTGGGTCGACGCGAACGCTGGCGACGCGCAGGGAGGCGACCTGGCCAACCCGAACTTCACCCCGGTCGGCTGGGTCGGCGACGGGATGCGCGTCGTGTCGCTGGGCGCTGGAGGCGGCGCGGGGGACCTGCCCCTGGGCGACGCCCTAGACCGGCGGCTCACCTGCGAGCGCGCGTTCTTCGGCCACTGCGCCACCGCCGCGACGACGCGACTCGTCGCCGAGCCAGGGACCGGGACCCCACTCCTCGCCCTGGAGACCGAGCGCGAGGGCGCGGGCCTGCCCATCTACCGCGTGGTGCTCGACGACGCGAAGCTGGACCTCGACGGCGACCACCTGACCGCCGCCGAGGAGGCCGCGGCGGGCACCAGCGACCTGTGGGCCGACAGCGACGGCGGCGGCAACAGCGACCGCGAAGAGCTGCTCGCGGGCACCGACCCGAACGACCCCCAAGACGATCCGGTGGGGGCGCTGCGGGACGGCGGCGAGGTCATCTACTCGACCAGCGCGCTGATTCGTCGTCGCCTCGGCCGCCTCTGGAGCGGCGGAGCCCCGCCCCCGCTGGGCATCAGCTACGCGCCGGCGGGCCCGGTCTGTGTCGCCACCGGCTGCTACAACGCCCGCGGCGAGCAGGTGCTGCGTTGGGACGGCCAGGACCCAGCGACGGCCTGGGTCCCGACCAAATCCGTCGACGGGCGCTGGGTGGTCATCTGGACGGCGGACGACGTGGTGCGCATCCGCGTGGCCGACGGCCTGCGCGAGACCATCGTCGCGCGCGACGCCCTGGCGAGCCTGTTCGAGCTCGTGGACACGGGACCGGCGCTCTGGGGCGTGCGCGTCATCCCCGTCGACGCAGATGAAACCTGGTTCATCTCGCAGTGGCCCCGGGCCATGGCGGTGGTCGTCGACTCAAGCGGCGCGCGGGTGGCCTTCGACCCGATGAAAGCGCGCTGCGACGCGGGATTGGGGCCCTGCGACCCGGGCCCGCTGCCCGAGGCCGCCAACGCCCACAAGAGCTGCGGCGGCGGCCTGCCCGGCGCGGTGTGCGGCGACCCGCTGCCGGCCCACGACCTGGACGACCGCGACCTGCACCTCGTGGGCTGGGACGAGGCCCTGGGCCGCTTGATCGTGGTCGTTCATGGCGTCTGGGACACCTACGAGCTGGCCCTTCACCACACGGACGCCCCCATGCTGCGCCGCAGCAACGTCGACCTCCGCGTCGAGCCCGTCGACCCGCGCGACCCGTGGGCGCTCTTACGCCCGACGATTCATACCGAGGCCATGTGGCACGGCACCGGCTACGGCGACGTCCTGACCGACGTGCGCACGCGCGGCCCCTTCGGCGCGCCGATCGCCGGCCGCTTGGAGGCCTTCGCCATGTACGGCCCCGGGGTCTTCGGCGGCTGGGGCGACACGCTGCTCTACTGGCTCTACACCGGCAGCGGCCAGGACGGCCTCTTCGAGCTCGTCCGCATGCCGGGCGGCCTCGAACCGGGCGACGTGCTGGTCCTGGGGACACGCAGCGACCCCACCTGGGCCGGCTCGGTCGCCGGCGACGACCCGGAGCCACAGCTCTGGCGGAGCAGCGCGCGCGGAGGCTTGGCCCAAGTGTGGGCGGGCCCCCAGGGCCTGCTCGACGCGCCCACTGACATGGACGTCACCGCCGACGGCGACCTCTGCATCGTCGACGGCGGCACGGTCTTCCGCTTCGCCGCGCTCTCTTTTGACCAGCGTTTGCCTAGCGTTTTCGTCGACGGCTGGACCGGACACGACGCGGCGCGCTGCCGCTTCGCCCCCGACGGCACGCTGTGGCTCCAGACCGCCGGGGGCGTGCTGATGAGCCAGCCCGAGATCACCTCCGACTTCGCCCCCGCCGAGGGCGGCCCCCCCTTCGAGGACCGCGCGCTGGTCCGCCCCGACGGGCTCGTCGTCAGCCTCAGCCCACCGCCGGCGAACACCCCCCACTACGGCGTCATCGCGACCGACCCCGCGACGAACGAGAGCTGGGAGCTAGCCCCCGTGACCTTCCGCGACGACGTCGCCCCGAGCGGCACGCCAGCGCCGCCCATCCTCGCGATGGTGCCCGGCGGCGAGCCCCGCGACCCGTGGACCGGCGAGCTCATCGTCGAGGCGGCGACCCGCACGGCCGCGGCGCGAGGCGAGTCCGCGCAGCCGGCCAGCCCCGCAGCGTCGGGCTGCGGCGCGGCGCGGCCGGGGGCCCCGTCAGGGCAGGCGCTGTGGCTGCTGCTCGGGCTCGCGGCGCTCGGCGTCAGCCGTCGTCGCCGGGCAAGCGACAGCCCAGGCATCTGACGGCTCACCGAGCCGCAGCAGTTCTCTGCGAACCAGCCCGCGCCTCGCGATGTTGGCCGCCCGGTGACGCGGGCGAGCCAGCGCCGCGAGGACAAGCAGCGCGAGGATCAGCAGCGCGCTGCGGTCGGGCGCGCCGGTCGCGCTGCAGCCGGCGTTGGACTTGGCGGGCTCGGCGGCGGCGGTGTCTGCGAGGAGTTCCGCGACGGCGGCGTCCATAAGCGGCTCGGCGACGGCGGCGTCAACGGCTGGCTCGGCGATCGCCGCGTCGGCCGCCGGCTCCGGGGGCGACTCGGCGTCGATGATGTCCTCGGGCGGCGGCTCCCAACCGACCTCCGCACACACGCCAGCATCACAGACCAGCCCGGGGTCTTCCTGGACGATCATCTCGCTCGGCGTGGTGCAGTGCTGTCCCTGCGTCACCAGCTCGCCGCTCGACAGCCGGTACAGCTCCACCTTGACGCACCAGGGCGCTACCGGGATTTGGCCAAACTCCTCCTCCACAAAGAACTCGAGTCGGTCCGTCGTGGTCTGGCCGTCGAGGACCGGCAGCACGGGCAGCCGCTCGACGTATCCCCACGGTGGCGCGTGCGTGTACTCGATCCAGATGAGGTAGTCCGAGCCGACGGCCGTGCCGAGCCCCGAGACCGCGTACTCCACGAAGTACTCAACCAACGTCCCACGCCAGCAGCACACGCCGGGCTGGTTCTCGCAGTACGTCACCTCCGCTTGCTGTTCGCACTCCTCGGTCTTCGCGTAGGCCGTGCTATCGCCCGGTCGCTTCAGCAGGTAGCTGTGTAGTTCGAGCTGCGGCAGGAGCGGCGGTTCGCTGACGACGAAGAAGGGGACGGTCCGGGCGAACGACTCGAAGGCGCACCCGGGTTTGACGCCGGTTGGCGGTTGCTGCGTGAACATGCTGACGCGGTATTCGCCGGGGCTCAACGGCGCCAGCGGCTGCCACCACAGCTCCTTCTTCAGCACCGCGGGTCCGGGGTGGTCGGGCGGCTGCGCTCCCGGGACGCCAAAGCCGACCCCGAGCACACCGGCGACCACTGCACCCGCGGTGTCGCGCACGATGACGCTGAGCGTGGGATCCGCGGCGAGGTCAGCCGGCGGCGGATCTTGAGCCGCGCTGGATTGCCAGTAGGCCGGCAGCGGGACCTTGGCCGTGGGGCCGTGGCCGTGCAGATTCTCGGCGAACGGGACGATGGCGAACCACGCGCCGGTCGTGCACGGGACGATGGTGCCGCCGTCGTGACCCTCCTGCGGGAGACTCTCCGCCCGCGCAGAGGCCGCCGCGAAGCTGCTCGCGATGGCGAAGAACCCGAGAATTAGCGAGCGATTCGACTTCACAGCGGCTCCCGGTGGCGCCGCGTGACACGCGGACCTTACGAAGGTAGCACCGCGTCGACTTCGGGCATAGGGCGAGGCGCGCGCCGAGCTCGGGATGCACGGGCGCTTGCGGAGCGCGGCGGGCGGCCATGAGCAACACAGTGTGGAGAAATGGGGAGGACGGCCCGATCTCGGGCTGAGAAGTGCGGTATTTCTCTACACACCGTTTGCGATGCGATACGGCTTGGCGCCCTGGAGCCGGGCGGCTCGCGGGGATGGCACGCTTGTTGCGTTTCGGCTACCAGAGCGGAGGCGCGGTGGGCGTCACTCGGCGTGGCCGGTGCTTTCGCAGACGCCTCTCGGCGCCGCTGACGTTTGCGCGCTGCAATGCACAACGATCAGGACGGGCGCCCGGGGCCAGGCCACGAGAATTGGAGGGAGCGCGATGCAGGCGACACAACGAATGGCGTGGGGACTCGTGGCGGCCGTGGCGGCTTTGGGAGCGTGCGCCTCGTCGGAGAGCGGGGCCGAAGCGGTCGCCGACTCGAGCCAAGCGCTCGGGAGCGAGCTACCGAACGGCGCGGACACCGCCGACAGCGCGGGCGGCGCCGATGCCGCAGACGGGACGGGCTGGATAGACACCGTCGACGCCGCGGACGGCGCCGGCCTCGAGCTCTCGGCGGAAGGCTGCCCGGCGCAGATCCCCTGGGTGCGAAACGAGGCGCCGATCGCCTGTGACACCGCCGTCTCCGCCACCGACTGCGCGTACCCCGCGCCTGGGTGTGCCGCGGGCGAGCGTCCCGACAACGCCTGCCGCTGCGTGCCAGACTTGGTCGGGACAAAAGCCACTTGGCGCTGCGACAGCCCGTTTCACACCTGCCTGCCGCTGCCAGGCGACGCCGCACCCGGCGAGCCGACCCGCGCGGTGCCCACCGAGCGCGTCCCGGCCGCGTGCGCCGACCCCGCTGCCCGTCCAGCGGCCCCAGCGTGCGTCCCCTCGCGAAACCCCGGGAACTCGCCCGGCTTCTGCGAGACGGCCGCCGACTGCGGCGCCGGAGAGGTCTGCCTCGACACCTACGGGATCGCCCCGACCTCCTTCGGCGAGACCCTGTGCGGCTGTCACCCGGTGAGCTGCCTCGACGACAGCGGCTGCGACGCCGACGAGGCCTGCGCCTGCGGCAAAGTGGGCGGCACCGGACCCTGCGGTGGCTTCTTCCCCGCCCAATGCAGCCACAAGTGCCTCCCGGCGGAGTGCCGAAGCTCGGCAGACTGCGACCCCGGCGGCATCTGCAGCCCATCGAAGGATCAGTGCGATCGGGGCGTCGAGCGCTACGCCTGCCACTATCCCGACCGCGACGAGTGCCTCAGCGACGCCGAGTGCTTCGGTAGCTCCGGCGCCTGTCGCTACGACGCGACCTCGGCGAGCTGGGCCTGCCACACGCCGCTGATCTGCGACTGAACCAGTCGCGGCGCGCGCCCCGGGCATCACGCTGCGGGGCTCGCGCCGCGCTTACCGTGCCTCCATCGCCCTGATATGCTGCGGGCATTCAGCACATTGGAGGCACATCATGCGAGCTGCCGCCGCAGGGATATTCCTGGCGAGCCTCTGCCTCGTCGCCGGCCCGGTTTGGGCCCAGGGCGCGCCGCCGTCCGAAGACGAGTCGGGGGTCGCCGAAGACGAAGGCGACGACGAGGACGAGGACAATGACACACCCGAGCCGCTGCCCGCCCTGACGGCTCGCGGGCGCATCGTCGTGCAGGCCGATCCGCTCTTTCAGGGCGCATCACCCGAGCTGAGCGAGCGGGGCTACGAGCTGGTCCGCTCCATCCGGGCGGCCATGGCGGGCTTCACCGGCAAGGTCACCGTGACGGTGCACTGGAGCACCGGGGGCACCCGCGAGTGGACCCTCGGCGCGACCAAGCGGCGCGCGGAGGCGCTGGCGAATTACATCGTTGGCATCGGGATCCCCGCGTCGCGCGTCGTCGCCGTGGGCCGCGGCTTCGACCTCCCCGTCGCGTCGAACGACAGCCCCGAGGGGCAGGCGGCCAACCGCCGCGTCGAGATCGTGTCGGACTCCAGGGCCAAGCTGGTCGCCCCCGCCCCTGCCGCGAAGCCGGCACCCGAGGCCGAGCCTGCGCCGACGCCCGCACCAAAGCCCGCCGCGGCCGAGCAAGATAAGCCCGCCCGCACTCAGGCCCCCGCCCCACGGACGCCCGCGCCCAACGGCAGCGCCACCGCCCGCGTCGAGGCCAAGCTGCAGCAAGCCGTCGGCCTCGCCGAGAGACTCCGCGACTCGGTCAAACGCGGCGCCGCCGACTGCGCAGCCGTGAGCGGCGCCGTCATCAAGTGGAGCGCCGACGACGACAAGCCCCTGGAGGCGCTGGGCGACGAGATCACCGACATCTTCGACCACGAGCTGAACTACCAATACACCCCAGCCCACCGGCAGCTACTCACGCGCTATTCCCAGGCGATGGCGGCGGCGATCGCGTCGCTCGAGGCCTGCGGCGAGGCGGGTGGGCTGACGCCGGCCGCCCTCGCGGCGATCGACGCCATGGACGCCGTGAACGACCTGCTCTACGAGCCGCGCGGGGTCAACGCGGACCCGCTGTGCCGGCGGCTCAGCGAGCTCGAGCGCGACGTGCGCGAAGACCCCGCTAGGCTCAAGGGCGCGCCCATCGACGGCGGCTTCGCCAGCAAGCGCGGGCTCCCCGACACCACCTGCGAATACAGCGGCGGCGGCGTCATGTGCGAGGTGGGGCGCTACCCCACGGTGGTCGAGGCGGCCGAGACCTACGTAGCGATGGAGACGCGAATCAGCGCCTGCCACTTCTCCCGCGAGGAGAGCGAGATGGACCGCCTGCACCACCGCCCCGGAGCACGCAATCAGCGGGTCTGGCTGCACACCGGGATGCCCGGCCGCTCGGCCGTGACCTGCCTGCTGCGGCTGGTGCCGACGATGGACGGCGGAGTCCGGACGGTCCTGGTCGTCGACCGCGCCCGGTTCTAGTCGCGAGCCCCGCGCGCGTCCGTCGTCGCCCGCCCCCCGCGCGCTGAAATCGTCCGCGTCGCCGCCACAGCGGGCTGTCACGGCGCGCGCGGTGCCTACTCCTGAAGCGATCCTCGGGCGTCGTCGAGGGCGAATCACCCATCTGACGAGTCCTTGACGGGGTCGGAGCGGTCGGTTCGCCAACCCGTGGGAAGAACGCGGCTCGCGTTCGCCGCCCACGCACGCCTCTGGAGGCTCCCGCATGCACCCTGTGCAACTCCCCTCAGCACCCACGCGCCACCTGTGGATTTCCACCCTCGCCCTCAGCTGCGTCGTCGCGACCAGCGCGCTCGCCTGCGGGGACGGGGGCGACTCGGGGCCCGCGCCGAAGTCGGTCTACGGCCCGACCACCCGCGAGACGGTCAACGAGTACAAGCGAAACCGCGACGACGGCACGCTGCTGACCATCACCTCAGAGGTCGTCGGCGAGATCGCGCTGCCCACCGGCACCTTCCAGCGCACGCGGCTCGGCGAGTTCACGCCCACCGCGCCAAGCGGCATCGAGGCGTGGGTCTCGTTTCCCACCCCCGAGACCCTGACCATCGCGGGCGGCGAGGCGTGGTCGCAGCAGCTGCTCCCGAGCCCCAACCCCGCCGATTCCTCAGCGCGCGTCGAGCTCGCCACCCCCATCACCGTGGACCTCACGCCCACCCTCGGCGAGGCTCAGCCGCTCGACGGCGAGGTCAGCGTGGACATCCTCGGCACCCGGGTCGACCTGAGCGTCACCGGCAGCTTCACCCTGGTCGGCGACGACGTGACGGTGATGACCGGCGCCGGAGCGCTGCACGGGTGCCGCCACTACACGGGCAGCGGCAAGGCCGAGGGCAACGAGCTGCTGACCCTGCTGGGCGCCGACTCCGCCAGCGGCGAGCTGTGGCAACACCCCAACCTGGGCTTCGTGCGCGCCGTCGCCTCCGTGCCGGGCAAACCCGACTACGTCTTCGACTTCACCGGCACCAGCGAGTACGGCCGCGCGACCTCGGGCACCAACCGCATCCAGGGCATGCGGGTGCTCCGCACGCTCGACGAGTTCGAGCTGAACACCTACGACGTCCACGGCGCGCTGGACGCCGACAAGGACACCCACGCCAAGATGATGATCGAGGCCCGCTACCTGGACGAAGACCTCGCGCGCTCGTCGAACCGGCCGCCCATCGCGACCGAGATCGGCACGCTGTTCGGCACCTTCCCGCACTTCCTCGTCGAGTCGCCCCTGAGCTTCTTTCACCCCGAGGAGAACGGCCAGGGCTTCACCTACTGGATCGCCTACGTCGACCAAGCGGCGAAGAACGAGCCGTCCAACGGCATCACGTACCACGTCACCGCCTGGGTCCCCGACTACGGGACCAACCCGGTGCGGGTGACCAGCCGCATCGTCTATCAGCTCTACACGCCCTGATCTCGGGCTGGCTTGTCCGGGTGGCCCTCGGCGACGGGGGCCCTCGGACCGGCCGCGGTCGGCTGCTCGCGCCGGCCCGCGCGCGCGGGTCAGTCAGCGTCCAGCGAGGTCGCCAGCGCGAGGTCGTGCTCGACCTGGGCGAGGACGTCCTTGCAGATCAGGTCGCAGAGCTGACGCGGCGTGTCGTTGGCCAGGGTGTAGATGACCGAGGTGCCCTGCTTGGTGCGGTCGATGAAGCCGGCGGACCGCAAAAGAGCCAGGTGTTTGCTGGTGTTTGCGACGCTCAGCTCGGCGGCGTCGGCGAGCTCGGTGACCGCCCAGTCGCGGTCGAGCAGGAGCTGCAGCAGCCGGAGGCGGTTGGGGTCCGACAGGGCTTGGAAGCGGCTGGCCACCTTCACGACGAGGCCGGGCGGCATCAGCTGGGTCTCAGGCGCCGTCTCGCGGCGCGTCTCGGCGGTGTTCTGGCTCATGGCTGGCCCTCGGCGGCCCGGGGATCGGGGCAATTCGGCAGGGGTTTTCGGAGAGAGTGTGCGCTCCGCCCTGGTCCGGATTTATCACGACGGGCGGCATTCAGGTACACAGGCGCGCGGGTGCGTCGACCTAAGGTCCGGCGGCGCGGGCGGTGACGAGAGCGCCAGCCCGAGATCTTGGCGCGGCAGGGGTCGGCCTCTCGAGCTTAGGGGCTCATCGCGGTGCGGACCGGGGTGCTGGCGGCGCGGGAGCCGCTGTCGGGGCCTCGGAAGAACGCCATCGCGGCCTCGTACTGGGGTCGCTCGGCGGCCGCGCGCGCCTCGGAGATGGGGCCGCGGAGCGACGGCGGGGTCAGCACCTCGCGCTTGAACTCGGTCAGCCCGCCCTCGAGCACGCGCACGTTGGCGTGCCCGCGGCGCGCGAGCTCGGCCCAGGCCTGGCCGGGGTGCACCATGCCGTTGGAGGTCAGGACCACCAGCTTGCCCTCGGCCTCGGCGAGCAGGGCCGCGCCGTCATCGCCGAGCAGGACCGGCACCGTCATATTGACCGCTCCCGGCAAATGCCACGCGGCATATTCTTCGACCGGGCGCACGTCGACCACCACGGTGTCGCCTTGCTGCGCGAGCATTCGGTCGGCCAGGGCGCGCGGGGTGATGTGGTCGCCCTCGAGCTCGATCTGGGCGGCCCAGTCCGCACTCTCGCCGGCCTCTTGCCGTCCGGCGCCGTCGGCCAGCGCGATGATGAGGGCGACCGCGACCGCGGTGACCGCCATGGCAAAAACGATTCGCTTGCTGTCCATGAGCTTATCTGTCCTTGTGTTCATGCGGTTTGGCGGGCTTTCCACGCGACGAGCTTGTTGGAGCCGACGAAGGCTCCGATGGCGAGCACGACCACGAGCAGCGCGGTCAGGCCCGGGGAGAGGCCGAAGGTGCCCGAGAGCGTCGAGACGCCCTGGGCGCCGGAGACGCTGAAGTCCTCGAGCGCGGGGAAGGCCAGGGCGTAGATGAGGCTGCCCAGCCCTGCGCCGCCCAGGAAAACCAAGGAGTCGCCGCGACCGCTCGCCGCGCCGACCAGGGCCGTGCCGGGGCACCAGCCGCCCATCACGAAGCCGACGCCGAAGATGAGGCCGCCGGCGATCTGCGGCCAGAGGAAGGTCTCAAGCTGATACCACTGGGTCAGGTCGACCAGGCCGGCCGTCGACAGGGCCCGCGCGCCGAGCATCGCGACGACGATGGCGCTGAACATGACCTTGAAGACCGCGAAATCCTTGAGGTAGAAGATGGAGACCAGCTTGCGGCTGCTGCCGAAGCCGCTGCGCTCGAGGAAGAAGCCGAAGGCGACGCCGACCGCGGCCGCGACCAGCAGCGCGCGGCTCGTGTCCAGGGTGCCTTCGCTATAGAAAGTGCCGAGAAAGGCATCCATTAGGTCCACTCCTTCCGGACAAAGTGCGCGGCGCCGAACGCTCCGGCGAAGATGGCGATCATGAAGGCCCAGCTGCCCGTGAACATCATGGCGCCACCGCTGAGCGCTTGGCCCGACGTGCAGCCCGCGGCGAGGCGGCTGGCGAACCCGACGAGGCCGCCGCCGACGGCCGCGAGGGTCAGGCGGAGGGCGACGGAGGCGCTAGGGCCGCGCTCGATGACCAGCTTGGTGCGGCGGGCGGCGAAGGCGGAGAGGAAGCCGCCGAGGATGACGCCGAGGCTCATGAAGACGAGGTAGTTGGCGAGCGGGCTGCCGCCGTCGAACCAGCCGCCGGCGTAGGCGTTGGCCTCCATGGCGGCGGGGGCGACGACGTGGGCGGCGACGACCGACAGGCGCGCGGGGGTGGCCGCGGCGCCGCGGCCGGTGCCCAGCATCATGTAGGAGGCCAGCAGGGTCAGGCCGAGGCCGGCGCCGCCGATGTACGGGTTCCAGTAGCGCTGCGCGCCCGGGGTGTCCGGCTGAACGGGCGCGGGGATGGTGGCTGTGGTCATCGTGGGGCTCCTCAGCAACCTGCGTTGCGCTTCTTGGTGGCGGGTTTGGGGGCGGGGGCGGCGGGGGCGGCGCGCGGGGCGGTCGTCGGGGGCGCGTAGGTCGCGGGCGTCGCGGTGATGCCGGCGGGTGCTGCGCCGTCGCCGAGCTCGACCTGGTGGTAGTAGGCCGCGGTGCCGCCGGACAGCACGCGCAGCGACGGGGCCGCCGCGCCAAGCTGGTTCAGGACCGCGCCTGCCACCGAGAAGGCGACTGAGCCGTCGCGGTCGACGATGACGATGCGGCTACCCGCGGGGAGCGTCGCGAGGTGCCCGGCGACGGCGCCCGGCTCGAGATTGACGGCGCCCGGGACGTGGTACTCGGCGAACTGCCACGGCGCGCGGACGTCGATGACCGCGTAGAGGCGCGGGGCGTCCATCAGCGCGGTCGCCAGGGCGTGGGCGTCGATGACCTCGGGCAGCAGCAGCAGGGGCGCCGCCGAGCCGCTGGCGGCCTGGGCTGGCGCGGCGACGGTGCCCTCGCCGGAGATCACGGGGCGCCCGGCGTCGACCCACGCGTGCAGTCCGCCCTCGAGGCTGCCGATATCGGTGAAGCCCTCGCGCTCGGCGAGGCCCACCGCCATGCTGCTGCGGTACGCCGAGTTGCACATCAGGACGACCGGCTTGGACTTGTCGAGGGTCTTGCCGAGGCGGTGGTACTGGTCGACCGGGATGTTCGCGTAGTTGCCCACGCGCTGCTCGGCGAACTCGCCGGCCGTGCGCACGTCGACGATCATCGGCTCGGCGCCGCGGGCCATGGCCTGCGCGAGGTCGGCGCCGTCGACCAACTTGCTGGTCCGCACCTCTTGCCCGGCGGCGCGCCACGCGTCGATGCCGCCCTCGACGAACCCGGTGATGCGGTCGTAGCCGACGCGGCGCAGGCGGAAGGTCGCCTCCTTGACCTCGTCCAGCGTTCCCAGCAGGTACAGGTCCTCGTCGAAGGGCACGACGATGCCGGTCCAGGTGTCGAGGCGGCCCCGCACGGCGACGTTGATGGAGCCTTTGACGTGGCCGGCGGCGTAGCTGGCTTGGTCGCGCAGGTCCAGCAACCACGCGCCCTGCTTGAGCGCGGCGGCCACGCGGGCCGGAGTGCGGGCGGGCGGCGTCTGCTGGTCCCAATCCACCACGGGCGGCCCCTCGCGGTTCATCGCGACGTTGTACTTGAAGTACTGCGGCGCGACGGGAAGGCCGCTGACCACCTTGGCCACGAAGGGGGCGCGGGCCGTCAACAGCAGGTAAGGATTGGTCTTCTTCTCGGCACCGATGGTCGAGCTGGTGTCGTCCGACAGGTGCGCGCCGCACAGCGAGCCGGCGCCGTGGCCGGGCAGGACCTTGGTGGCGTCGGGGAGGGTCTTCAGGCGCTGAATCGAGTCGAAGGCCATGCTGGCGAGGACCGACGGGGTGATCTCGCCGCCGACCAGGTCGGGGCGGCCGATTCCGCCGATGAAGAGCGTGTCGCCGGTCAGGGCGTAGGCGGGCGACGGGGTGGCGCCGGGCGCGCTGACCAGCACCGTCATGCTGTCGAGGGTGTGCCCGGGCGTGTCCCAGAAGGTGAGCTGCGCGTCGCCGATGGCCAGCCCGTCGCCGTCTCTCAGGGCGACGTAGGGGAAGGCCGAGTCACTCTTCGCGCTGATGTAGACCTTGGCGCCGAGGCGCTTGGCCAGCTCGGTGTGCCCGGCCACGAAGTCGGCGTTCGTGTGGGTCAGGATGACCGCGGTGATTCGCACGCCGTGGGCTTCGGCGTCGCGAATGTAGTGGTCCACGTCGCGCTGCGGGTCGACCACCGCCGCCTCGCCGCCCGACGCGATCAGGTAGCTGAGCTGCGACAGGCAGCCGAGCTCGTACTGGCGCATGAGGAAGTCGCCGTGGGCCTCCTCGAAGGCGACCTGCGGCGTGGCGGCCTTGTCGCCGTGAGTTGCCGCCTCCGCGTCCGAAGCCGCGAGGGCCGCGGGCGCTGTCAGCAGGGCTCCCAACAGCCCGAGGGCTGAGGCGAGAGCGGGGAGAGCTCGTGTGTTCGATTTCATGCGTACCTCGTGGCGTCCCGGTGCGCAGGGGCGTCGCTCGCCCGCTGAGCAGTTGCTCGGACCCGGCCGCCGGCGAGAGCCGTCGACCCGGTTCGGGCAAGATATACTCCTCAGTTGATTAGTCAAGGAGTGTATCAAGCGAACTCGGCCGACGCGGCACGCACGCACGCTTTTCCTAGCTGGCAGCAGGGGGAACGGCCGCGACCGCCCCCCTGCCCCGCGCCTGTTATGGGACAGGCGGTGTCGTGCTCAGCTCAGGATCGGGATCGTGGCGCACGCTCATCACCCGCACGCGGCGCGGCCCTTTCGGCGTCGGCCACGTGATGCTCTTCCCCTTAGGCATGCCCAGCAGCGCCGCCCCGATGGGCGCGAGCACCGACACGCGGCCCTTCTCCAGGTCCGACTCGACGGGATAGACCAGCGTGACCTCCCGCTCCTCGCGGGTGTCCTCGAAGCGGAACACACAGGTCGAGTGCATCCGCACGATGTCCGGCGGGACGGACTCCGCGTCGACGACCGTGGCTCGCGACAGCTCGTCGTCCAGCGCCTCCGCCAGCGCCGCCTGCGGACCTGACGCGTGTCGCTCGATGAGCCGCAGCAGGCGCTCGTAGTCCACCGTACTGACGGTAATCGCTGGGCTGTTCGCGGAGCGGCCGTCCTCGCGGGCGGTGGTGGTGGGTCGGGTCTGAGGCATGGTGGGGCTCCCTCACGCGCAGTGCGTGCGTTGAATCGATTCGACTCCTCCTCCGCCGGGGCGCCCGTCCAGGGCCGCACACGGTGAGAGGAACCGCCCCGCGCGGAGTGCGCGGGAACCTTCAAGCTAGCTCCCCGCGCGGGCGAGTCAAGCTCGGGGCAGCCCACCACGACCCGGTCCGCGGCCCCCCCGGCCCCACGCCGAATCTACCGGCACATCCCCGCCCACCGGCGGCAATTCCCCTCGGTTGACTCTCCGTCGCCGCGCGATAGCCTACGCCCTCAGTCCCGATATCCCTCGAGTGCTCCGTGACGAGGCGAGCCCGCGTGGCCGCAGCCGACGCGCGTTTGCGCGCCACCTCGCTCGTGTCGAACGCGAGAATCTCGAGAAAATCCGCCGGGAGGTGTCGATCCGCCCACCCGTCATTCGTCGTCCTCTTGAAGCGGCAGACCGCCCTTCGATCACTAGCCCCCATTCGCTTGGGACAGGGAGAGTTCTCATGAGCTACACGCCCGGCACCTTCTGCTGGTACGAGATCACCACCGGCGACCCCGCCAAGGCCCGCGCCTTCTACACGCGCGTCCTGGGCTGGGCCATCAACGACGTCGACATGGGGCCCATCGGCTCCTACCCGATGATCCTCAATGGCGAGACCCCCATCGGCGGGGTCGCGCCCTCCCCCGAAAACACCCCGAGCTTCTGGAACTGCTACATCGCGGTCGCCGACGTGGACGCCTCAGCGGCCGCGGTGCGCGAGCTCGGCGGCACCATCCACATGGGCCCCGAGGACATCCCGGGCGTGGGCCGCTTCGCCGTCGCCGCCGACCCCCAGGGTGCGGTGCTGACGCTCTTCAAGTCCGCGAACGCCGAGCCCGAGGACACCGACCGCAGCGAGGGCGGCTTTCACTGGACCGAGCTGTGGGCCAAGGACGTCGACGCCGTCCTCCCCTTCTACAAGAAGGTGTTCGGCTTCGTCAGCAAGCCCATGGACATGCCGATGGGCACCTACCACGTGCTCGAGAAAGACGGCGTGCCCCGCGGCGGCGCGATGACCTCGACCCACGCCGACGCCCCGCCCATGTGGCTGCCCTGGGTGAGCGTCGCCGACTGCGACGCCACCGCCGCCAAGGCCACCGCCGCCGGAGGCAAGCTGGTCGCCGAGCCCTTCGACGTGCCCGGCATCGGCCGCATGGCCATCGTCATCGACGCGACCGGCGCGGCCATCGGCGTCATCAAGCCCGCCCCCGAGTCGATGTCCTGACCCTCTCGATTCCCTAGGCAGAATCTCGCGAATTTCGCGTTCGCCACCCCAGACACGACCCGCTCAAGGAACCCAAATCATGCAGTACATGTGCCTCATCTACGCCGACCCCACCATCGCCAAGTCCATGACCCCCGCCGAGATGGGCGCCTACATGGGCGGCTATCGCGACTTCACCGAGTCCATCAAGACCTCCGGCGCCATGATCGCCGGCGACGCGCTCCAGGGCGTGGAGACGGCGACCTCGGTCCGCGTCCGCGACGGCAAGACCGTGGTCACCGACGGCCCCTTCGCCGTCACCAAGGAGCACCTCGGCGGCTACTACCTCATCGAGGCGCCCGACCTGGACGCGGCCACGGCCATCGCGGCCCGCATCCCCTCGGCCAAGCACGGCACCATCGAGGTGCGGCCCGTCATGGTGTGGGATAAGTAGCCGCGCATCGCCCGCCCGCGCGCCGTCAGGCCGCGGGCGGGCGAGCTCGCCGCCGAAAACGCCCCGCCACTCCCGAGCTCAACCATGCGCGCCGCCGCCGAGGTCGCTGTCGCGGTCGACCGCCTGTACCGCGCCGAATCGGGCCGCATCCTGGCCTCCCTCATCGCCTCCATCGGCGACTTCCAGCTCGCCCAAGACGTGCTGCAAGAGGCGCTGACCCTCGCCCTGACCCGCTGGGCCGCCGACGGCCTCCCCGCCAACCCGGCCGCCTGGGTCCACACCGCGGCCCGAAACCGCGCCATCGACCAGCTACGCCGCGGCGCCCGCTTCGCCGAGAAGTCCGCCGCCGTGGCCACCCTCGAGCGGCTGCGCGACGAGGAACGCCGGGAGGCCGAGGCCGTGGCCCGCGACGAGGTCCAGACCTTCCCCGATGAGCGCCTGCGCCTCATCTTCACCTGCTGCCACCCCGCCCTCAGCGGCCCGGCCCAGGTGGCGCTGACCCTGCGCGCCCTGTGCGGCCTGCAGACCGAGGAGATCGCCCGCGCCTTCCTGGTCCCCGCGACCACCATGGCCCAGCGCCTGGTGCGCGCCAAGGCCAAGATCCGCCAAGCCGGCATCCCCTACCGCGTGCCCGACGCCGACCAGCTCGCCGAGCGCCTCGACGGCGTCCTGGGCGTCATCTACCTGGTCTTCAACGAGGGCTACCAAGCCTCCGCCGGCGCGCGATTGGTGAGGCGCGACCTGTGTGAAGAGGCCATTCGCCTGGGCCGGATGCTCCACCACTTGATGGAATCAACGCCCGAGATCGGCGGCTTGCTGGCCCTGATGCTGCTGCACGACGCGCGGCGCGAGGGGCGGGCCGACGCGCGCGGGCGCCTGATTTTGCTGGAGCAGCAGGACCGCGCGACCTGGGACCACGCGCAGATCGCCGAGGGGAAGGCCCTGGTCGAGGCGGCGCTGCGGCGGGGGCGGGTCGGCCCTTACCAGATTCAGGCGGCCATCGCGGCGCTCCACGCGGGGGCGGCGCGGGCGGAGGACACGGACTGGCCACAGATCGCCGCGCTCTACGGGTTGCTGGGGCGGGTGCAGCCCTCGCCGGTCATCGAGCTGAACCGGGCGGCGGCGGTGGCGATGGCGGAGGGGCCCGATCGCGGGCTGGCTTTACTCGATGCGCTGCAGCGCGGGGGCGAGCTGGCGGACTACCCGTGGCTGCCGGCGGCGCAGGCGGATTTGCTGCGGCGCGCGGGTCGAACCGACGAGGCGCTGGCTGCCTATCGGCGGGCGCTGGCGCTGACGCAGAGCGAGCCGGAGCGGGAGTATTATCGCGAACGCATATGCGAGCTGGGGGGCGGGGCGTCGGGCTGAGCGCGGCGCGGAAAAATCGGCGAGAAAGTTCAACGACGCTGTGCTAGGTCGCGAACAGAACCAGAGAGCCCCAATCCATCGACCGAACTTATTCCGCGCGCGGGAGAACACCATGAGCTGGCGAATCACTTGTTGTCTGGGTTTGCTGTTGGCGATGGCCCTCGTGGCCCCGAGCTGCGCGGACGAGAGCACGGCCGGGCCCGAGCTGGGCGCGGTCGAGGCGGCGCTGACCGTGGAGCAAGCGAAGGCGCTTGGCGCGCAGCTCTGCGGCGGCCCGGAGGGGTTGACCTGTGGCGCGGGTGAGTTCTGCCGCGAGCGCATGGGGAGCTGCGGCAAGGCGGGCTGGGGCGTGTGCCGCAAGGCTCCGAAGGCGTGTCCGCGGCACGTGAAGCCGGTGTGCGGGTGTAACGGCAAGAGCTACCGCAACGCGTGTGAGGCCGCGCAGGCCGGCGCGTCGGTGGCCCACTCGGGTCGGTGCGAGCCGGTCGAGCCGCCGATTGCGTGCGGCAAGCACGGGAGCTGCCCCGACGGGATGATCTGCAACGCCAAGGGTTGCGGGGAGATCGTCACCGGGATCTGCGTGGCAAAGCCGGAGATCTGCCCGGACGTCTACGCGCCGGTCTGCGGTTGCGATGGCGAGACCTACGGCAACGCGTGCGAGTCGCTGGCGGCTGGCGTGCGGGTGGGTTCGGACGGGCAGTGCGCGCCGCCCTTCTGCGGCGGAAAGGCTGGGTACGAGTGCCCGAAGGGGCAGGTCTGCATCAACCCGGCCGGGACCTGCGACGTCGTGGACAACGCGGGGCAGTGCGTGACGCCGCCGCGGGGCTGCACCAAGGAGTACGCGCCGGTCTGCGGCTGCGACGGCGTGACTTACGGAAACGGCTGCATGGCGACGGCCGCGGGCGTGAGCATCGACCGCAAGGGCGCCTGCTGCGAGCCCGTGCTCTGCGAGCTCTTCTGCGAGAACGGGTTCGCCACCGACGAAAACGGCTGCGAGATCTGCAAGTGCAACCCCGTGTCGAAGTGCTGTGACGAGGCGGCGTTCCCGCTCTGCCTCATCGGCAACGCGGAGTGCTGCGGCGATGGGAGCTGGGCGTGCCCGAACGGGGCGACCGGCGAGAGCCAGTGCAAGGCGGGGCCCGGCAAGGTGTGCGAGGGCGGCTGCTGCGACCCGGCGAAGGCGCCGGTCTTCACGGGGACCTCGGGCTGCAAAGAGGGCTACGCCTGCTGCCCCGACGGGACGTGGGCCTGCAGCATCGGCGACGCCAAGACCTTCCCGTGCGGTGGCGAGCTGACCCAGGGGCCCTTTGGCGAGGTCTGCCCGGCCGAGCCTGGCTGCTGCGACGGCAAGACCGAGCCGGGCGCCTTCGGGAACCCCTTCTGCTTCGAGGGCCACGCCTGCTGCCCCGATGGGACGTGGGCCTGCAGCATCGGCGACGGCAAGACGTTCTCGTGCGGGGGCGAGCTGACCACCGGTCCCTTCGGCGGCATCTGCGAGGTCGAGGACACGTGCTGCGACAAGGCGGAGTTCCCGCTCTGCCTCATCGGAAACGCCGAGTGCTGCGGTGACGGGACCTGGGCCTGCCCGGACGGGAAGACCGGCGCGAGCCAGTGCAAGGTCAAGGGCGGCGAGGTCTGCCCGGTCGAGGGCGCCTGCTGCGACAAGGCGAAGGCGCCGGGCGTCAACGGCGCCTCGGGCTGCAAAGAGAACTACGCCTGCTGCCCCGACGGGACGTGGGCCTGCAGCATCGGCGACGGCAAGACCTTCCCGTGCGGGGGCGAGCTGACGCAGGGGCCCTTCGGCGAGGTCTGCCCGGTCGAGCCGGGCTGCTGCGACGCCAAGACCGAGCCGGGCGCGTTCGGCAATCCGATCTGCTTCGAGGGCCACGCCTGCTGCCCGGACGGGTCGTGGTCGTGCAGCATCGGCGACGGCAAGACCTTCTCCTGCGGGGGCGAGCTGAGCACCGGTCCCTTCGGTGAGGCCTGCCCCGTGGAGGCGCCGTGCTGCGACAAGGCGGAGTTCCCGCTCTGCCTCATCGGCAACGCGGAGTGCTGCGGCGACGGAAGCTGGGCGTGCCCGAACGGCGCGACCGGTGCCAGCCAGTGCAAGGTCAAGGGCGGCGCGGTCTGCCCGGCGACGACGAAGTGATCCGGGGCCTCCGCGCCGCGCTTGTACGGCGCGGCGCGGGGGCGCTCACCGGCCGTCTGGGCTCGCTTTGAGCCGGGTGAACGAGGTAGTGCCGGTGTCAGGCCCCGGCGACGCCGAGCCGGCGAGCACCCCACCCCGCAGCCCCCCGCGAGGCCCCCGATGGCGACGCCGCGACTGGTGACGATCCCGTTCAGCCACTTCTGCGAGAAGGCGCGCTGGGCGCTGGACCGCGCCGGGGTGGCCTACCGCGAGCAGGGGCACGTGCCGCTGGTGCACCGGCCCTTCAGCATGGCGGCGGGAGGCACGGGCTCGGTCCCCGTGCTCGTGGCGGGGAAGCAGACGCTGGCGGAGAGCGCCGACATCGTGCGCTGGGCCGACGAAGGCCTCGCGGAGCCCGACCGCCTCTACCCCGCGGCGCCGGAGCTACGCGCTGAGGTGGACGCGCTGGTCACCGACTTCGACGGCGTGCTGGGGCCCAAGGCGCGGCTGTGGTGCTACTACCACTTGGGTCGTGGGCCAGAGGGTCGCGGCCGCCGCGCAGACCTCGTGGTGCCCTACGCGGGCAAGGGCGCGCCGGCGGTCGAGCGCGCGCTGCTGCGCGTGGGCTGGAGCCCCGCGCTCAGCCTCATCGTGCGCGCCTACGGCTGCACACCCGAGCGCGCCGCGAAAGCCGTGACCCGCATCGACGCGAGCTTCGACGCGGTCAATGCGCGCCTGAAGACCGGCGGCCCCTGGCTGTGCGGCGCGCGATTCACCGCCGCCGACCTGGTCTTCGCGTCGCTGGCCGCCCCGCTGCTCAGCCCGCCCGAGCACCCCTTCCCCGCACCAGACCCGGCGGCCCTGGGCGGCGAGGCGGCGGCGTGCGTCGCGCGCTGGAAGAGCCAGCCCGCGGGCCAGCTTGCGCTGCGAGCCTACCGCGAGCAGCGGCGACGCGTGGTCGGCCGCGGCTAGGAGCAGGTCGAGAGCAAGTCTCAAGTCTTGACACGACCCCTAACGGATTGTCGCGCTGAGGACGTCGAACTCGGCGTAGACGAACTCACCCTCGGGCGCGTGCCAGCGGGCTTCGGCGTGCTTGACGCGCAGGGGCGGGCCGTCGTCGAAGTAGGCGGTGACGGGCGTCGAGAAGCGGGTGAGCGTGAAGTCGCCGGGGGCGCTGGTCGCGCGGGAGCGGTCGTCGGAGACGAAGTTCACGACGCGCCCGGCGGCGTCGAAGTGCAGCGTGGCCGAGACCTGCTGCGCGCCCTGGCTGAGGCGGGCCCGGGCGGTCACGTCGTCGATGGGCTCCCAGGTGATGGCCGGATCCAGCAGCGTCCGCGGCGCCAGCAACGTCATGTCGTTGAGCAGCGTCACCGACTCCGAGCGGTCCATCACCTCACCGCTCGCGTCCTGGACGGGGATCACGCCCAGCACGCGCACCTGCATGGTCGCGTGGCCGCCGACGAGGCGATGGTAGGCCTCCACAGGCAGGCCGTGGGTGCTCGCGCGCATCAGGAAGAAGCGGGCCGCCGGCGCGGTCGCGCTCTGCTGCTCGGCCTCAAAGGGCATCCAGGCCTCGTCCGGGCCGCTGCGGATGCGCCCGCGTAGCCTCAACGCGTAGCTGCTCGCGCGCGGGGAGCCAGCGACGACCCCGCTGAGGCTCAGGTAGCGGCGGACCGGCGCGGGGAGCGCGTCGATCTCGGGCTGTGTCACCTGCCCCGGGTCTGCGGGGGTCTCGACGAGCGCGGCCGTGTCTCGGGCGAAGCGGGCCTCGAAGCTCTGCGGGCCGTGGACCAGGTAGCCCTGCAGGACGCCGAGCAGGAGCAGCACGTTCACCACGGTGCCGAAGCGCGCGTCCTGCCACGACGCGACGATCGCGATCTGCGAGACCACCACAGCGGCCGCGCCCAGCATCCACCA
Organism: Myxococcota bacterium; assembly: GCA_041389525.1. GTDB lineage: Bacteria > Myxococcota_A > UBA9042 > PHBI01 > JACKFB01 > JACKFB01. The sequence goes on from JAWKRR010000022.1 coordinate 76,771, forward strand.
GCCCCGCGGCCACAAGAAGAGGGCGCCGGCGGCGGCGAGGCAGAGCAGCGCCGCCGCCAGCCAGACCGCTCCCATGGGGCGCGAGATGGGGAGGTTGAGCTGCGGTAGCTCCGCCCAGCCGAAGGCCTTAGCCACCCCGAGAAGGTGGATCAGACCATGCAGCGCGACGATTGCAGCGAACACCCAGCGCATGTCGACCTCCCAGAGGCTCCCCGCGGCGCGTCCGGCGAGGGACGCCCGACCGACGCGGCGGCGCGGGTCAGCGCGCTGAAAACTCAGCAAATTCCGTGCCGCCCGTGGCGCGCGGCGCCCGGCGGAGGAGCGCCCCGCCGCACGGCCCTGCGCCCGGCCATCGCGGGTGTGCGAAAAGGCCCAGCGCGGGGTGACGGGATGGTGCCAATCGCCCGCGCGCCAGCGACACCAGGGACCAGCCGCTCGAGAGCAGCGCCGCGCGTGGTCAGGCCGGCCGGCGCCTGACCGCGGAGGCCCTACAACCTACTTGGAAGCCTGGGTCTCGCCGGCCGGGAGGATGGCGCGGAGGGCGTCGCCCCGGAAAACCAGCGATGGACTGGCGCCGTCGAGGCCCAGCGCGCGGCAGAGGTCGGCGGTCTGGCCGGAGCCGGTGAGGTCGAGGCGGCTGCTGGACCCGCTGCTCCAGCGCACCGGGTGACTGGTCTCGATGACCGTGCGGATGAGCACGCCGTCTTTTCGGGTGAACGTCACGAATGGGACGCCCTGCGTGGTGAGGCCGCGGGTGCTGGGCTGGACGTAGCGCAGCTCTCCGGGGATCTCGATGGCGGCTGTGTTTTCCCCAAAGTCCGTGGTGATCTCGGTGACGTACTTGGGGTAGCCCCAGATCTCCTTGCCTGCCGCGCAGGCCTCGGGCGTCGTCACCGGCAGGCTGGCCACCCACAGCGCTTGCTCGGGCTGGGCGCGCAGGTCCAAGGCGAGGCGCATCAGCGAGGGCCGGCTCCCCGCGCGCTTGGCCAGCACGGCGAGGCCCAGCTCGTTGTAAACGCCCACCGTGGTGTCGCGGTACTCGAACGCGCAGAGGAAGACCGTCGCCTTGCCAAGCGCCACCAACGGCTCCAGGTCGCCGGCGGGCAGGCACGCGCCGGCCAGCGCAGGGTCCACGCGGAAGAAGGCGCCGATGAGGCTGGCGTCGCGGTAGAGAATCGGCAGCGCGCAGGGACCCGCGCTGGTCGGGACCTCGACCTGCCGCACCGTGGCGAAGAACTCAGCAGCCGTCGATGCACGCGCCATCTCTTGCCCCCGCCGCGAGGTGCGGGCCCAGGGACGCCCGCGGGTGTGAGTGTGCTGTGGTGTGGACCGATAGTGCGCCCGGCCAAACGCGGGCGCAACGGCCGCGCGGCGTCCTCTGGGCGTCCGCCAGCCCCGCCCCGAGGACGCCGCGCGGCCCAAGCGAGTGCCCGCCGCCGACGGATGCTGTAGCCTCTCGCGAACCCGCCACGCGCTCGCGCGCTCCGCCCCCAAGAGGTCACCGTGCTGACGCTCATCTGCAAATCCACCTGTAGCACCTGCGGTAAGGCCGTCGCCCTGCTCCGAGAGCGCGAGATTCCCTACGTCTACCGCGAGTACACCAAGCAGCCGCTGAGCGCGGACGAGCTACGCGCGATCCTCGCCACGCTGGCGGTCGGCCCCCGCGACGTGCTCCGCAGCCGCGACGCGAACGCCCTGGGACTGCGCGGCGACGAAGACGGCGACGAGCTGATCGCCCTGATGGCGCAGCACCCGACGCTGGTCCAGCGCCCCATCGGCCTGCTCGACGGCCGCGCGGTCGTCGGTCGCCCTCCGGAGCGCCTGCTCGAGCTCTTCGACCGATAGCGGTCACCGCGATGACCCGCGCGCTCGGCCGCCACCGACCGCCCGCGCGAGGTAAGCCAGCCCGAGATCCCCTCAGCCGGCCTCCAGCACCGCCCGCACCTTCCGCAGCAGCTCGCTCGGCATGAACGGCTTCTGCAGGAAGTGCGTGCCCGGCTCGAGCACCCCGTGCCGCACCACCGCGTTGTCGGTCCACCCCGACATGAACAGGACCTTGGTCCCCGGCCGCGCCTCCGACACCCGCTCGACCACCTGCCGCCCGCTCATCATCGGCATCACGACGTCGGTCAGCAGCAGGTGAATCGGCCCCTCGTGCGCCGCGCAGATCGAGAGCGCCGCCTCGCCGGAGTCCGCCACCAGCACCTCGTACCCGCGGTCCTGCAAGCTGCGCGTCGCCAGCGCGCGCACCGCCGGCTCGTCCTCGACCAGCAAGATCGTCTCCGAGCCGTCCAAGCTCCCGTCCGCCATCGCGTCGACCACCGGATCCGCCGTCGCCGACTCGCTCGGGAAGTAGATCTTGAACGCCGTCCCGTGCCCCAGCTCGCTGTAAACCCAGATGTGCCCACCGAGCTGCCGCACGATCCCGTAGCACATCGCCAGCCCGAGCCCGATGCCCTTGCCCTGCTCTTTGGTCGTGAAGAAGGGCTCGAAGATCCGCTCGGCGACCTCGGGCGGAATCCCCGTCCCCGTGTCACTCACGTCGAGTTTGACGTATGTGCCGGGTGACACCTCCGGATGAGTGGCGGCATATTCGGCGCCCAGCTCGACCCGGCTCAGCTCGATGGACAGCCGCCCGCCCGTCGGCATCGCGTCGCGCGCGTTCGTGGCCAGATTGACGAGGATCTGCTCGAAGCTCGTCGCGTCGGTCCGCACCACCAGCGGCTCCGGCGACGGCAGCGTCACCAGCTCCACGTCCTCGCCCAGCACCCGCCGCAGCAGCCGGTCCATCGACACGACCAGCTCGTTGAGGTCCAGCAGCCGCGGGTTGATGACCTGCCGCCGCGAGAACGCCAGCAGCTGCGCCGTCAGCCCGCTCGCCCGCTCCGCCGCCTCGATAATCTGGTCGAGGTCGTCGGCGGCGCGCGCGGGCGACTCCAGCAGGTCCTGCTTGGCAAAGGTCGAGAAGCTCATGATGACGGTGATGAGGTTGTTGAAGTCGTGCGCGATGCCGCCCGCCAGCCGCCCGATGGCGTCCATCCGCTGCGCGTGCCGAAGCTGCTCCTCGAGCTTCCGCCGCGCCGTCACGTCCCGAACCGAGGTCAGCACCCAGCTCGCGCCGTCGAACTCCGCCGTGCTCAGCGAGATGTCCGCGGGGAACTCGGTGCCGTCCCGCGTGACCGCGACGAACTCGCGGCCCGCCCACAGCGACGCGTCCTGCCGCGCCCGCGCCGCATCGCTGTGCGCGCCACTCCCCGGCAGCAGCGTCTCGACCGTCGCCCCGACCAGCTCGCCCCGCGCGTAGCCGAACTTCGCCTCCGCCTGCGTATTCGTCGCCTCGATCTCGCCAGCCGCGTTGCTTATGAGCATCGCGTCCGGCGTCGCCTCCAGCAGAATCCGGAAGCGCTCGCGCTCGCGCCGAATCGTCCGCTCGGCCTCGTGCTCCTTGCTGATATCGCGGAACATCAGGATCGCGCCCGAGCTCGCCCCGTCGAGGCCGCGGATGGGGGCGCAGCTATCGGCGATGGGGATCTCGCGGCCGTCTCGCGCCACCAGCAGCGTGTCGCTCGGCAGGCTGGCCGCGACCCCGGTCCGCAGCACGCGCTCGATGGGGCTGACCACCGGCGCGCGCGTGTCTTCGTCAATAAGGCTGAGGATTTCGCTCGCTCTCCGCCCGATCGCCTCGCGCTCAGTCCACCCGGTCAACGCCTCGGCCACGGGGTTGAAGCGGGTCACGCACCCGTCCGCGTCGGTGGCGACCATGGCGTCGCCCACGCTGCGCAAGGTCGCCCGCAGGCTGGCTTCGCTGGTGCGCAGGACCTGCTCGGCGTTGCCGACGAGCTGCACCGCGCGCACCGCCAGGACCAGCCCCAGGACCGCGCTCAGCGTGGCGACCAGCGCCGCCGCAAACGCCGGACCGTGCGCCAGCAGCTCGTCGTCGTGAACGATGAGGCCGCCGAGCAGCAGCGGCGCGAAGAGCGCGACGGGGAGATAGCGCTTGCACAGCACGGCCGCCCCGCCGGAGCCCATGGTCGCCTCGGCCAGCCCTTTGCCGTGGTTGACGAGCAGCAAGGCCAGCGCCAGCAGCGCGAACGCCACCGCGGTGTGCAGGGCGAGGGTCCTGTAGAGCGCCACGCTGTAGAGGTCGGCGACCCCGTACCCGTAGGTGGCGATGGCGACCAGCACGAGCACGCCGGTCAGCACCGTGAGGGTCAGCGCGAGGCGTCGGCGCCAGGTGCCGCGGGCCTGCACGACCAGCGTGGTCCCGATGAAGACGCAGCACAGCGCGGTGCCCTGGGACATCCGCCCGGGCGCCAGCCCCGCCGCGCGCGAGGCCTCGTCGCGAAAGAGCAGCTCGTCGAGGCCCAGGTCCAGCGCCGTGAACTCGGCCGCCAGCGCCGCCGCGCCCAACACCGCGGCCAGCCCACCGGCGACCCGCGACAGGTTCGCGAGCCAGGCGCGGGAATCCCGGGCGTAGAAGATCTGCAACAGAATGCCCGAGGCCCCGAAGACGATAGCCAGGGCGGTGTTGGCCTTCATCGTGCTGAGGCCGGGGAGGATGCTCTTGGCCCAATCCAGGTCGAAGCACCACCCCAGCAAGCCCAGGCTGCCCAGCGCGAACGCCACGGCCGCAAGCCCCGCGGGGACCGTGAGTTTGGCCTTTTGCTCGTCAACCAACGCGGACTCCGATGCGCGCGAGAGAGGCGACGCAGCACCCGACCACGCTACAGCCCGGAGCGATTTCGCGAAAGGGCTTTGGGCCGGCTGCGAGTCGCGCCCATCACCGGTTCGGGGCGCTGGCGGCGGCGCGCGAACGCCCAGCGCTCGACCAGGACGCGCCCCACCCGCGCCTCAGCCCGCGCTGCCGCCCCGCGTCACCGTGTGGTCGTCGGAGCGCACCAGCCCGTCGGCGTCGGTCACGGTGACCTCGATGCGGTTGATCTCCTTGCGAAGATCCAGGCGGATCCTGGTCGAAAGCGAGGTCGGACTCAGCGGCGTCCCGTCTCCGAACCACGCGACGGCCAAGGGCGGGCGCATGTCCACCGTCTCGATGTGAAACGACGGAGGCCGCGGGCCGATGGCCTTCGTGGGGCCGGCGATCGCCACCTCGGCGGTGTCGGCGCGATTGCGCAGGGCACCGAAGCGCGCCCCCGCCACCACGCGGTCGCCGACGACGACGAAGCGGTGGTAGTCCAGCGGCAGCGTCGGGAAGAGCGCCGCGCCCGAGTCGAGGGTCATCTTCTCCACCGCGATCTCGGTCGGCAGCCGCTCGGCCAGCGCCGCGCCGATGACGCCCTCGCTCGCGGTCTCGTCGCCCGCGCGATTGAACAGCTTCGCCAGCCCCCGCAAGATCCGGCTCGACGGCGCGCCCACCTGCGTCGACTGCACGCTCAGCGCGCCGCCCTGCGCCCGCAGAATCTCGGTGACCAGGATCTCCAACCGCGGGTCGCCGCGCCCGATGTGCCCCTTCCGGCCCACGTTCAGCCGCCCGAAGATCTCGGTGATGATCGCCGAGTGCTCGCCCCCGACGGTGCCGCCCCGCACGTCCGAGATCCCCTGAATCACGATCTTGCCGTTCGGGTCCGGCTCGCCGTCCGTGGTGAAGCGCGTGGCCACCTCGCCCGACGCGATGGTCCGCTGCGCCTCACCGCGCAGAAAGCGCAGCGAGATGGCGAACGCGACCTGCTCGGCCCCCTCCAGCACAGGCGCGGGCCCCGTCCCGTCGAGGGCCGCGTCGCGCAGCGCCTCAATCCCCTCGCCCGCCGCGGTCTGCCGCCACATCCCGACCGAGGTCATCCCCGGCCCCGCCCCGGACGCGCCGACCGCCCGCGCCCGCACCTGCAAGTTCGGATGACTCGCCCGAAACCCCGCCGCGACCGCCTCGCACGCGGCGACCTCCTGCTCCGCGTCCAGCGGCCCGCCGGTCAGCGGGTGCCGAAGCTGCACGATGAGGTCGGGCACCGGGTCCAGGGCGGCAAGCTGGGAGAAGACCGCAACAGGCGTAGACGCAGCCATGACATGACTCCGTGGGTGGCACCGAAGCGCCGGCCGCCGACCGCACCGCGACCGACCAGCGCCTGTGGGGGGTATGTGCCGATTCTGCTACAAATCGCCCCCGCCGCGCATCAAGATCGCGCCGCCATCGCGACGAATTTTCACAGCCGCGTGCGCCCCAACAACAGCGCGGGCGGCGCCGCATCTTGGCGGCCACCACCCACCCACTCGTGGTACGCCCATCGCGCCACCCGACCCCGCGGAGCCCCCCATGCCCTCCCCCGCCACCCCCGCCCAACGCAAGCTCACCGCCCGCACCCGCGCCAGCCGCTGGCTCTACGGCCACATGCTCATCGGCAACATCGAGCGCCTCGCCCGCGCCACCCGCCACGTCCCCTGGTGGCGCCCCGAGCGCGCCGGCGTCGAGGTCATCGCCGACCTGCCCTACGCCGCCACCGACCACCCCCGCCAACGCCTCGACATCTACCGCCCCCGCGACACCCCCGGCCCCCTGCCCGTCGCCCTCTACATCCACGGCGGCGGCTTCCGCTACTTCGACCGCAAGACCCACTGGATGATCGCCAGCCACCTGGCCCGCCAAGGCTACCTCGTCTTCAACGTCGACTACCGCACGTCCACCGAGGCCCCCTTCCCCGCAGCCTTCGACGACTGCGCCCAAGCACTCCTCTGGGTCCTAGCAAATGCCGGCACATACGGCGGCGACACCACCCGAATGATCTGGGCAGGCGAATCCGCCGGCGCCAACCTGGTACTAGCCCTAACCATCGCCGCCCACTGGCCCCGCCCCGAGCCCCTAGCAAGGGCGATCTTCGACGCGGCCCCGGCCCCGGCCGCGCTGCTGCCAGCGTGTGGCTACCTGGAGATAAGCCGGCCGGAGCGCCACGCCGAGGCCTACGAGATCCCCAAGTGGATGCAGGTCCGGATTCACGAGGTGTCGGATATCTACCTGCCCGACCACGCGGAGGGGGTTGCCGAGCATGACCTGGCGAATCCGTTGACCTTTCTGGAGAGGGCGGGGGCGCCTGCGCGGGGGCTGCCGCCGGCGTTTACGGTGGTCGGCGACCGGGACCCGGTGAGGGGTGATTCGCTGAGGCTGCCGGCGGCGCTGGGGCGGCATGGAGGGCGGGCTGAGTTGAGGGTGTTCGAGGGCGCGGGCCACGCGTTTCACGGGGTGCCGGGGCGGAGGCAGGCTGGGGAGGCTTGGGCGGCGCAGCTTGAGTTCGCGGCGCGGTGCTTGGCGGGCGGGGCTGGGGCGGGTGAGTCGGCGGCGGGGGTCGCGGTCGCGGCGGCGGGGCGGCCGGTGACTGCGAGGTGAGTGCGGGCTGCACGATTCGGCTGGCCACGGCGGAGGACGGGCCGGGGATCAGCGCGTTGGTTGTTTCGCTGGCGCGCTACCTGCTGGAGGACCCGGACGATACGGGGTCAGCGGCGCCGTTCTTCGAGACTGTCAGCGCGGATGCCATCGGAGGAGCGATCTCGGGCGGGCGATTCATCTACCACCTCGCGGAGGCGGGCGGCGGGCTGGTCGGCGCGGTGGGTGTGCGCGATGGGTGCCACCTGTACCACCTGTTCGTGGCGGAGGGTTGGCAGGGTCGGGGCGTGGGTGGCGCGCTGTGGCGGGTGGTGCGAACCCCGGCCCGATGCCCCCGACCACCTCGACCCCGCGCTTCGCCCGGCCAAGCTGGAGCCCATCTTCCGTCTTTTAGCTGAGACCCTCTTTTAGCTGAGACCCAGGACCGGCTCCTCCCCCCACCAGGCTCGCAGTGCCCCCAGCACTACGCGCGCGGCGTTCCCCTAGTGGGCCTGGCGGTCCCGACACAAATGCTGCGGCACTAGAAATGCTGCGGCACAAGAAAACACCGCTTGCACCCTTCCACCGCTAGAGTTATGTTGACCCATCGACCATCCGCTTCGGAGGGCAATCATGGGTTCTAAAGGCTTAGTTCGGCTGCTTGGGCTCGTCTCAATTCATGTCGTCGCCTCGGTGGCCCATGGAGCCCCCCCCCCGCAGCCTACGACTGAGGTGAAGGCATGGGTCACGAAACACTTCGCGCCGCGGACGGTCGACCGCGTTCGCGACTACGTGACTTGGCTACCGTTTACCGCCGAGAGCATCCATCGCGTTAAAGGAATCTTCGTCGATGACCAGCAGCCCGCTGCAGTGTGCTTCGGCTCCCAGGGAGCAGTACTTGAGGACTGCGGGCGAACGCTACAAGACACCGAGTCCGAAGCTCAGTACAACTTGTACGGCGCGCGCGACCCGGAACTTTTCTTGCTCGCAGAAGCCACCGGCGATGAAACGCCGATCCCCGTTGCGATTTGGCTTCGGACGTTCGAGCCATCGCCAGCCAAGGAGCATACGGACTCCTACGAGGCAGACCTCGCACGCCTCACCGCGACCGCCTCGCAGGCCTACGCGCGGACCCAGTTGCTGCTGAGTTGGCCGAGCCTCACGAACAGTGCGCTCCAGATGGAGCCGCGCGCCCCGGTGGCCTACGCCGAACTGCTTGCACCCGAGATTGAGAATCTGGCGTTCTCGCCAGTCGTGGCGCGGATTTCTTGGGCGCGCCCCAACCTACCTCAATCCACGGTGTTCGTGGACGCCGTAAACGCCGCTGGGACCGGCGCAACGGGGAGCGGCGAAACCGTCTGCGTCATTGAAGGCGGTCAACCTTCCACCCCGAACAACTTAGTCATCGCTGGAACCTATTGTGGGGGTGGAGGTGCGGATCTGCACGCTCGGGAGGTCATTGGCGTGGTTCGGTCGACGGTGAGCCCGTTCGGTGTGGCTAGTAGCGCGTCTCTACTGGCCAACTCATGGGGCGGCTGCGACGCCAACGCTGCGCCGGCCTTCGCGGACTGCGACTCGAACGGTGCGCACATATGGAACTGGAGCCACACCTGCAACACAACTGATACGCGGCTATTCGACTACTGGGCCAAAACGTCGCCGAATTACCCGCTCATTTCGATCGCGTCGGGCAATGGCGGCCCACCCGCGATCGCGTGCGGAGCCGCGTGCGGCAATGGGGCGGCTTCGACGACATGCCGGACGTTCAACACGCTCATCGTGGGCGGATCGAATGACTGTGGGACGGCGTCGCGCACCGATGATCGATCGTACTGCCCGACGAGTCACCTGAACGTGTCATCGCGGGAGTACCCACACCTCGTGGCTTCCGCGCAGAACTTACACATAGACGGGCTCGCCTTCGCCGTCAGCGGGACCAGTTTCGCCGCGCCTGCCGTGGCGGGAGCCGCCGCCCAGATGCATGAAGTGAATTCCGCGCTGCGGATTTGGCCGGAAGTGGTGCGCAGCATCCTAATGAATGGCGCGTCGGAGGTCGTCGACGGCGGTCCGCTCGATCTTATGGATGCTGTGGACGACCGCGATGGCGCGGGCGAGTTGAGTGTGCAGAGGTCGCTCTCGATCGCTTACACGAGCAGCAAGCGCGACGGTGGCAATACTCCGGTGAGCGTTGGGCACGACTATGGAACCATGACCAGTTCGGGCACGCCCGCCGGTTCTCTCTACGCGGAAACCTACTACGTGAAGACGACGTTCGCGGATCTGAGGCTCCGCGCAGTGCTCTCCTTCGATGCCACGACCACATGCACCAACCCTGCCCTGACCACGGCCTCCTGCGTGGCCCCGACGCTGGATGGCGATCTGGACCTCTTCGTGTACCGCGATTCGGACGGAGTGCTCATGGCGTACTCGGCCACCGCCGCGAACAGCTACGAGTTCGTTGAGTTCGCGGTGCAGCCGAACGTCACGTACCGCATCGTAATCAGCGCGTATTCTTGGACGAGCAGCAACACCTACTGGGGTTTGAGTTGGTTGATCTGGCCTTTCAGTACGACGTGATGACATCCGACGGGTCCCGTCGGATCGGGCGCCGTCGGTGGAGGAGTAGGACCATGAAAGCATATCAAAGTGTTCTGGTAGTAATCGGAGGTTGCCTTATCCTCGCGACGGCGTGCGAGGGTTCTGAGTCCGCGCGATCGGTGGGCTCACTCGGGGCTGACCCAAGCAAGGATGTGGTCAAGCCTGTCCCTGACGCTGAACCGGAGGCGGGCGGCCCGACGTGCGCCGATCCGCGGCAGTTCGGCGACTCGAAGGTGCCGGAGGACTTGTGTTGGGGGCCGCCGGAGCATTACTGCTCGCAGGGGGCCGGCCAAGCGGAGACGCCGGCGTGCAGCGCGGACTTTTCTGTCTGCTGCGTCTTTCGGGACACCTGCATCCCGTGCGGCTGGGTCGCGTGCTGGGAGCTTCCGGGCGGTGAATGCCCCATGCCCGCCACCCCGCTTGACGATCCGCTCTGTCTTCGACCAGATCCGTCGCTGGTCATCTGTCGCTGACCGGCACCGGGGGGATCCCGGGGTAGAAGGTTTGGGTTTCGAGCCCCTCAGGATCCCCTCCCGGGGCTCAGCTAAAAGTCCCGCGGGATCCGCTCCCGGGGCCCGGCTAAACGGGATCCCCTCCCGGGGCTCAGCTAAACGTCCGAAAACATTACGCTTTCGACCGAGTGACTCGCAAGTACCTAGAATTGAAGGCGAAGTCTGCCGAAGGGGCCTTCGGCCTCGGCGCTGCGACGAGCTCGCGGCGGTGGTGAATGGCGGTTCAGTCGGGAATCGGGGACGGGAACGGCGGGGTGAGCTGGCGGGATTTGGGTGGTTTTTGGGGTGGCGGGCGCAGGTCGGCCTTTGCGCTGCGGGGTGAGCGCGGGGGCGGCGGTTGGAGAGACGGCGCGGGGGTGGCGTTAGGTTGGGGCTGGTAGTAGGCGGACGCCGTGGGCGTGGTGGAGTTGGTAGGTGCCGCGGGGGAAGCGGACTCGGCGGTTGCCTTTGGACCACTTGTCGCGGGCCTCGGCGTAGAGGTTGAGGAAGTCGGCGAGGAGGCCCAGGTGGGTCTTGCGGATTTCGGGGTCGGAGGCGGCGACTCTCGGGTTGACGGGGTTTGGGGGGCGCGTGGTCTTGGGGTGGCTGTGGGGGTCTTGGGCTTGGACGGCCTCGGCTCCGAGCATGGGGTTGTTGTTGGCCTTGGCCTTCTTTCTCAGCTCGGACTCCTTGGCGGATACGCGCTTTTTGAGCTTGGAGACATAGTCGGCGTCGCTGAGGTGGGCGAGGTCTGGCGGCTTGGTGATGACCAGCGCGGCCGTGTCGGGGAGGTTGGTTCGGGGCGAGAAGTACTCTGGCGGGCGGGCGTAGACCTTGGCGCGCTGGGTCACCGCTTCGGGCAGCGTGTGGAAGCCCGGCCAGCCGCGGTGGCTGGCGACTAGCCAGGAGGAGACCGCGTTCGTCAGGCAGTAGACGAGCTTCTCCCAGATGGCGCCGGCGTCGAGCAGGTGGACGGCCGAGGGCTGGCTGACGCACCAGACGTTCTCGCACCGCTCGTGGCGGGCGTTGACGCAGCGGGCGATGAGCGAGTGCAGGTCGCGGAGGAACTCTGGCAGGTTGCCCTCCACGTCCGTCACCACCAAGTGCCAGTGGTTGCTCAGGGCCACCGCGGCGTGGACGAGGACGCCGTAGCGCGCGGACGTCACGGCCAGGCAGTACCCGAAGATGCGCGTCATGTGGCGGTCGGGGTGCGGGGTGAAGAGGAAGCGCCGCTCGATGGAGCGGCGCGTGATGAGGTAGGTCATTCCTGGCAGAATTCGGCGTGGGTCCGGCATGGTTTCCCTCCTGGTGGTTCCAGAGGGCGGTCCATCAGACAGCGATGGCCACCATAGGATCTATGACGCCGAGCCCCTCCAGCCGTGCGTAACTTTTTTCCAGGCCACCCTAACTAGCTGACATGGCTGATTTCTCGCGCGCAGTTTTCCGCCCCTGAGGTCACCCGCGCCCCTCCGCGGGAACCGCCCCGTACGGGGATGCGCGCCAGCCAATCCACCGCGGTCGAGTCGGTCGAAGGCGTCGCACCGAGAAGGCAGAAGGTTCCTGAGCCCGCCGTTCGGCACGCCCGGCTGGAGCCCCTCCCGGAGTTCAGCTAGGAGACTCGGGATCCCCTCCCGAGGTTCGGCTAAGAGAGGCTTCGGCTGCTTCGACCGCAAGACCCACCGGATGATCGCCAGCCCCCTCGCCCGCCCCCCTACCGATCCCCCGGCAATCGCCCCAGCCGCCCCCCAACCAGAGCTCGAGCTCGACTGGGATGACGCACCGCAGCCTCGCCCGTCCGCCGACAGCCGCACCGCCCGGGATCCTCGGCCCCCGCCCCGAGGCAGCGCACTCGCCGACCCGGCCCACCCCTCCGCCACGCCAAACCGGCCACGCAGCTGGCCGAAACCGGGCCGATCGCGTCTTCGATGCGCTCGCTGGCCCGACCGCACCGCACCGCACCGCACCGCACCGAACCCCTCGACGTACTCGACCCAACCTGCAATGATGGACTCCATGACAACTAGACGCGCCGCCCTGCACCCGAAAAGCCTTTGGTTCGTCGTTGTCGCCGCCGCCGCGGTCCTGGGCTGGTGGGTCTGGCAGGTGGGCATCTGCGAGGGCAGCCGGGACTGCCGCTGCGTGGCCCCCGAGAACTGCGACCCCGGGCTGGAGTGCCACTCGGGCTACTGCTGGGACGTGGAGGCCGAGGGTCCGGACGCCCCGTACTTCCTCTCCGCGGAGGACTCCGGGCTGACACGACCGGCGCGCGAACACGTCGCTGCCAATGCCCGGGTCGGACGTCACGGCCACGTGGCGGACATCGGCGCCGGTTGGGGGGCGGACTCCCTCCGGCTCGCCGAGGTCGTGGGTCGGGAAGGACGCGTCTACGCCACCGACATCGAGCCGCGCATGGTGTCGCACCTGCAGCAGGCTGCCGTGCAATGGGACGTTCCGGCCCTCAGCCCCCGGCTGGTGCAGGGTCGCCGCGCCCTGGGCCTGGATGACGCGAAGGACGGGACCCTGGACCTCGCGCTGTTCATCGACTCGGTCAAGTTCCTGGAGGGCGATCCGCGCGACGAGGATGTGCGCTATCTGAGCGAGCTGCGCCGCAAGATGAAGCCCGACGCGCAGGTCTTCTACCACTTCGTCTGGCTCGAGTCCGACCAGCGGGACAGGGACGCCACGGCCGACCTCTTTCGCGCGGCTGGCTTCACGAGGGTGCGGGAGCTGCCCATGCCCGAAGGAATGCCGGCACATAGGAAGGTCTGGCCCATGGGGCGGCTGGGCCTGATCACGCGGACCCACGCCCAGGGGTTCTTTCTCGAGCTCCAGCCTTAGCGACCCGCGGACGACGCTCTGTGGGTCACGGGGGGCGATGCATGAACCGGTCACGGCGAGCGGGACTGGCGGCGCTGTGTCGACCGGCCGGTGTCCGAGCCCCTCCCCCCCGAGCCCCTCCCGGGTTTCTCCGATGACCTCCCGGGGCTCAGCTAACATAGACATGAACGCCGCGTCCGGCCTCGCGAAGGCGTCGACGCCAGCGTGCGCGGTGAAGTGCGATTCGATGCAGCTCCCGCCGCAGCCCGCGAAGGCCGCCAGCGTGACGGTGAGAGTGATGCCATGGGAAATTCGGCGTACCGATACCGAGGGGCCCTCCTGCGTGCGTTGCCGTCGTTCGGCCCGGGTTGTGTCGGCCCGGGTTGCGTTGGCCCGGGTTGTGTCGGCCCGGCGCAGGAGGACCGTGAGGCCCTCTCCGCGCGGACCGACCGCAACGCACCGCAAGCCTCTGAGATCAGCGGGAACGGGCTGGATCTCGGGCTTGGCTTCGGTGGTCGGCTGACGATGAATCGCCAGCCCGCATCAGGGGATTTCGACCATCGTGGGCATCAGCGTCTGGAAGTTCGCGGAGATGGCGCCGTACTCGAAGCTTCCCTGGGCTTGGGCTCCCAGCAGCAGGTGCGAGCCGACGCGGACGAAGCCCGTGGGCTGAAAGGGCTGGGCTGAGCCGCCGAAGGCCGCTTGCCTGCCGAGTTGCACGCTCCAGGCCACCTCGTCGGGTTTGAACTCGAAGACCGCGGTGACGCGCGGGCTAATCTCTTCGGCCACGACCAGCGAGCCGTTGTCTCGCAGCGCAACGCCCGCCGCCAGCGGCGCCCAGCCGGAAAACGGGCCCGCCCCCGCGAAGTGCCGCGTGTCCGGCGCCCCCAGCGAGACCGGCGTGCCGTCGGCGGCGTAGGTCGCCAGCGCCAGCGCGTCGGCCTGCACCGCCTCGCCGTCCCAGGGCTGGCCGCCGCGCAGCGCCACCGCGATCACGACGCGCCCCTGCCCGTCCCGCGCCGCCCCCAGCACCCAGCCCGGGATGTCGTGCTCGTCCTCGACCGCTCCCGTCAGCCCCAGCCGCGTCCACCGCGTCGACCAGAACGGCGACCGCGAGGCCAGCTCGGTCAGCGGCCCCAGCACGTGGACCCGCTCGCCGTCGGCCACCAGCGTGGCGTCCACGCGGGCCCCCGGCCCCGGCAGCGGCGTGCTGAATCGCGGCGTTCCATCGGCGCGCAGCCGCACCACCGCCCCGTCGTCGAAGAACGCGACCTCGTCGCCGGCGACCACCGGCGGGCCCGTGGGGAAGAGCGCCGTCCCGCCCCGGTGTACCCACTTCACCGCGCCCGCCGCGTCGACGCCGACGGCGACCTGCTCGCCCGAAAACCCCGTCTCGGCGCCGATGGTCGCGCCCGCCGCGGCCGCGCCGAAGACCACCGCGCCGCCGTCCGCCCGCCACACCGCCGTCCGTGGCGTGCCCCACGCCGGAAAGGTCACGACGCCCTGCGGCACCAAGTCCGCCGACCACCGCACCACCCGCGAGCCGACCGACGAGAGGTTGCTGGCCAACGTCATCGCGACGCCGCCGCCCGCGGTGGCTCCGGGCCCGCCGGGGGACCAGCCGCTGTTCTGGTCGGCCGCCGGCACCACCTCGTGGAAGGCGACCAGGTCCGACTTGGCGAAGCGGAGGTCCAGGTCCGGCGGGCAGATGCCGGCCGGGCAGCCCGAGTGCGAGGCGACCAGCCAGCAGTGGCCTGTCAGCTCGCGGCCCCGGCAGGCGTTGGCGCCGGTCAACACAGGCGCGATGCCGGCGGGCGACTCGGTGGTCCACTGAAGCCAGCGGCCGGTGGTGACCTCGAAGCTGCACTCGTCGGCGCAGGACTCGCCGAGCTCGGGGAAGACCACGCGGGCGCCCTGGGGGTCGGTCAGGCGGACGCGGACCGTGGTGGTCGCCTGGGCAAGCTCGGCGGCGGGCAGCCCGACCTGGACGGCTGCTGCCGAGCCCAGCCCGACGCGCCCCTTGGGACCGGCGGCCATCGTGTTGCGGTCGAGCGTCGCCTCGCGGCCCAGCGCCCGAAAGCGCGTGATGGTGTCGCCCTCGATGACGGTGTGCTGCCCGCCGAAGATGCGGTCGAAGGACCCGAGATGCGCCCGCCCGAGATCGTCGATGTCGATGCTGGCCGTCCCGCCCGCGCCGACGAGGGTCCAGGCGAAGTCGTCGGCGGTCCCCGTGCCGTAGAACAGCGCGCCGGGGCCGCCCGGGCCGAAACCGCTTGGGGGCCGCCCGATGGAGCCCGCGACCATGTGCCAGCGGCCCGCGGCGTCGATGCGGAAGGCCTTGGGGCCCTCGAAGAACGAGCCGAGGACGGGCGCCGAGGGGACCGTGGGCACCGGCAGCTCGGTCCACTGGCCGCCGTCGTCGCGGAAGACCGTGATGACCGAGCCCTCGCTGGTGGCGGCGACGTGCAGGCGCGATTGGGCGTCGTAGGCGGCCGAGACCCCGAATAGCAGGGTATTTCCTGCCTCTTTGGAGATGGGGAGGGCGGCGGATTGCCAGTCGGGGCTGGCGGCGGCGGGGTCGCGGCTCTGGTAGACGGTGTAGCCCAGGTCGTCGCGGGAGGAGACGATGGCGGCGGCGCCGTCGGGGGCGATGGCGAGGGCCAGGGTGGGCGTGCTGCCTGTGTTGGAGCCGACCTCGGTGACGGTGAAGGGGACGTCGGCGGCGGCTCGCGCGGGGCGGGTCGCGTACTTGACGGCGACGCCCTCGGCGTAGGCGACGTGCAGCAGGTCGGCGGCGTCGATCTCCATGACCGCGGCGGTCTCGGGGGCGAACGCGTACAGAGCCAGGCCGCAGCGGGCGCCCACGGTGGTCGCGTAGAAGCCGCGCTGGTGGACGTCGAAGTGCCCGGCGATGACGTGCAGGTCGCCGTGGGAGTCGAAGTCTAGGGCCTGCCAGCCTTCGTACTGGGTGGTGGGCTCGTGGATGTCGAGGTAGTAGCCGGCGTAGGCGCCATCGAAGCGCGAGAGGTAGGGCGGGCAAGTGTCCGAGGCGCCGTAGGTGCGGGACTTGGGCGCGACGAAGTCTTCGGTGCCGGCGGGGGGCGGGATCTCGAGCGTGAAGGTGGACTTCGACGAGCCAGTGACGGCAAAGCGCAGGGTGGTCGCGCCCGGCGAGTCGTCCGGGACCAGCTCGAGCGCCCGGTCCGCGCTGATGCTCCAGGTCCCGGTTTGATAGGGGTCGAAGCCCGAGTAGCGCTCGTAGGTGCCGTCGACGTCCAGCCACAGCGCGTCCGTCTCGTGGGTCGCGTCGTCCTCCGCGGTGAAGTGGACCCACTCCTCGTAGCTCCAGACGTGCCCGCCCAGCCGCTCGGTCAACGCCTCCGGACTGGCCGCCCCGCCGCCGCCACACCCCACCGCGAGCCAAGCCGCCAGAGCCGTCACCAGCCGCCACCGCCCCCCGCCCATGACCGCCTCCTGCGCCGCAGATGGCCAATCGAAAGCCCGCACCGACGCCAAGTCAATGGCCCGCGAGCGAGTGGACAGCCGCCGTACTCGAGGAGCCATCGGCTAGCAGTCGCTGGACCGAGCGTGAACCACGCGAGAACCAGGCGATTCCGGCCCGTCACCCAGGGGCCCATGACCGCGTCAGCCCGCCGAGCGCGACCTCGCGACCGATTCGCTTGTTCGTCGGATAATGCCTTATTCTACTGCGAAATAAAATGAGAATAGAGTGTGCTTGACCCCAAGCCCCGCCTCGAGCGGGAGCGTGCGCCGGAGCACGCCGTCGCGGGCTACGGCTGTCGGCGCGCGCGGCCTAGTCGAGGTCGGCGCAGATGGCGCGGAGCCACAAGCCTTTCACGGCTTCGTCGGAGCTGAGGCAGAGCTCGGCGGTGTTGGCGGTCGTGGCGTTCAGGGTGCTCCACTTGGAGCGGCCGGGGAAGTAGGCGCCGGCGCTGGTGGCTTGGAAGCCGTCGGGGCAGGCTTTGGTGTGGCACTCGTTGGCGCCCGAGGCGCCGATGTCGAATGTGTCCTTGTCCGCGGAAGCTTTGCCGGATGGGACGGTCATGCAGACCACGGCGATCTCCCAGGCCGAGTCGGCGTCTGCGTTGCCGCAGAGCTGCCAGCCTTGGGCGCTCCAGTCGCTGTGGTCGAGCTCGACGTTGGGGAACTGCGACCAAAAGCCGCCGCCGCTGAGCGCGAACATCCCGTCGGGGCAGGCGACTTCTTGGCAAGTGCCGCCCTTTGGCTTGTCGAAGTTCTCGCCGCGAAAGGCGTAGGTGCTCTTGTCGGTGATGGTGGCGCAGATGGCCTCGACCGTCCACTGGGTGCCGCCCGGGAAGCTGGTGCCGCAGATGGTCCAGCGGTTGGCGTCGATGGGGCCGTGCTGGTCCAGCTTGACCTTCGTCGCGTCCCAGGAGCCGCCGCCGCCCAAAATGGAGGTCCCCGCGGGGCACTTCGCCTCGATGCACTGCCGCCCGCCGCCCGCGTGGGTCTCGGTGACGGTCACGCGCTGCTGGCCGGTGACCAGCGGCGGCGCGCAGACGCAGGGGAACCAGTCGCTGCCGTCCGCGAAGCAGGTCTGGGTGCCGTCGCGGTTGTTCGCGCAGATGCACGCCTGAGTCGTGCCGGCATCGCACACGGGCGCTACGTCCGGCTGCACCGGGAGGTCCGCCGCGGTGTCGGGGGTGACGCTCTGGTCGCCACCGGGCACGTCGGCGATCACGTCGGGGGCGGCGTCTGCGTCCCCCGAGGTGGCGACGTCGCCGCTGACGTCATTGGTCGGAATGAAGACGGTGGTCCCGTTGGACTCGGCGCAGCCGGCGGCGAGCATGAGTCCTGCAAATAGCGCGAAGGTTGGCGTTTTCATGGTGAGGTAGCCTGGGTGGCGGCGGGCGGGTTGTCAACCGAGGTGATGCATTTCACACACCCGAGCCCGACGGTGTCGAGCGCCGGGTATCCGGTCACTCCCGGGGCGTCAGAGCGCAGCCAGATGGCTCGAAAGCGCCTACCAGGACGAGCTGGCGCCGCCACCGCCGGAGCTGCCGCCGCCCCCAGACCAGGACGAGGATGAGCTGCTCGACGAGTACGAGCTGCTCGACGAATACGAGCTGCTCGACGAGTACGAGCCGCCGCCCCCGGAGCCCGCGCTCCAGTTGCCGCTGTTCTCGGCGGTCGGCACCACGCCGAAGAGCAAGGTCGTGACGGACTGCATGAAGGCGAGGGCGAGCGTGTCGATGGCGTTCACCTCACCCGCCAGCGAGGCGCCGAACGCGAAGGCGAGGACGAGCACGCCGCCGATGATGAGGAAGGCGATGAAGTGGCCGCGGGCCTTGCGGCGGCTGGCGGCGTAGGTGCCGAAGCCGGCGTAGATGTACCAGACCAGCGTGTAGATGATGGCGTGGGCTGGCGAGCCCGCGAGGTACGAGAACACGGCGAGCGCGGCCGGGACGACGAGCCAGACGGCGATGGCGGTGGGGAGCACGAGGCGCTCTCGCAGCGCGTGGCTGGCGCGCTCGGACTCGGTGGCGGACTCGAGCTTGGCGCGAGCCTTGGCCTTGGCGCGTTTGCGGGCGTGACGGTTGCCGCCGATGGTGGCGTGGGCGCCGAGCCAGATGCGGCGGCCGAGGGCGGCTCCAAAGGCGGCCAGGACGGCGAGCTGCAGGCTCCACCAGGGCCAGACTGGCGGCGGCGGCCGCGGCGTGATGAGGCCCTGGGGCTCGAGGTGGTCGACGGCCTCGGCCACGGACTCGACGATCTCCACGCCAGCATCGCCGTAGCGCTGGCCTGCCAGGTTCGGGCGCAGCGCGTCCAGCATCGCCACGGCCTGGCCGTCGGTGATGACCGGTTCCAGGCCGTAGCCAAGGTGCAGGCGGCTGCGGCGGTCGCTGATGGCCAGCACGAAGAGGACGCCGTCGTCGCGCTCCTCGCTGCCGCCGCCCCAGGCGTCGAAGACCTGCTGGGCGTAGTGGGCGATGTCGGCGCCGGCGGTCGTGTCGATGACCAGCACGGCCATCTGGACGCCGCTGGCCTCGCGGAGAGCCAGCAATTCACTGGCGATTCGGGACTCGTCGCTGTCGGAGAGCACGCCCGCGAGGTCGGTTACCGGCTGGGTGATCTGGGGGATCTGGGCGCGGGCGGCCGGGGCGCTGGCCAGCGCGGCGGTCAGGGCGAGGGCCGCCACCCTGAGCCAAGCCCAGCGGGTTGGCACTCTCGACCACGTGGCACTCGCGATATGGCGTGAGATTCGCGGCATGTCACTCCGCTCCGAGCGCGTCGGACGTCGGGACGCTGGTCGGGTAGCCGAAGAGCCCGGCCCACAGCCGGTTCGGGAAGGCGCCGGCGGACGCGTTGTAGGCCGCGGCGGCCTCGTCGTAGCGCTGGCGCTCGACCCGCACGCGGTTGTCGGCGCCGCTCAGCTCGGCCATCCGCTCGCGCGCGTTTGAGCTGGCCTCCCACAGCTTGCGCGTGCCCTCCTGCCGCTCCTGGACGTTGACGAGCTGGGCGCGGGCGCGGGCGACCTCGGCATAAGCGCCCGCGAGGCTGCGCTGGCCGACCAGCGCTGCGAGGAAAGCCAGCCCGACCAGCGCTCCAGCACCGATGAGGGCGTAGCGGCGACGGCGAGCGGCGGCGGCTGCGACGGCCAGCTTGGCGTCACGGCGGCGGCGTAGCTCAGCGATGGCGGGGCCGACGAACTGCTCGGGGATGGCTAGCTCGCGGCCGACGTCGACGAGCTCTTCGACGCTGAGACGGTCGGCGTCGAGCTGCTGAAGCTCGGCCGCGACCCCGATGATGTCGTCGACGTCTTCGTAATCGATGCTTCGTGGGCTTCGTGGGCTTCGTGGGCTCGGTGGGGGCTGGCTCATGAGGTGGTCACCCGGTTGGGTAGCTCGTCGCCGGCGTCGTCCTCGCCCGGGGCGGCGGTCAGCAGCAGCTCGCCGATGGCTGCCAGCGCTGAGATGAGGCCCTCGGCGGGCCGGCCCTCGGCGAAACCCTGGGCGACGCGGTCGGTGGCGACCTTCCAGAACTCGGGCGCGGTGGCCCCGTAGACTCCCGGGCCTGCCCAGACCGCCGCGCGCCTGTCGTCGACGGCGACGTAGAGCAGCACGCCGGTCCCGTCGCGGGTCCGGTCCATGCCCAGCGTGTGAAAGAGCTCGCCCGCCCGCGCCAGCGGCCCGTCCCCGGTGTAGCGAGCCTCGAGGTGCACGCCGATCTCGCCGCGGTGGCCGCGCTCGGCGGCGTCGATGGCCGCGACGACCCGCCGTTGCTGGTCGCGCGTGAGGTGCGGTCGGCGGAAGAGCGCCATGGCGGCCCGGTCCCCAGGGTGCGGTGATGGGCGGAGCTTCGCACTCATCGGGGGGTATCTCAACCAGGTCGGGGCAGCGCGGTGAGGGCGCCGTGCTCAGGCTTGGGCGTCGAAGGCCGGGTGGTAGGTGACCGTGCCGCGGGCGTCTCGGGCGCCGAAGGTGAGGGACTGAAAGAGGTGCGCGGGGACGCCTTCCAGCACGCAATCGGGGCGGTGACGGAAGCCGAATCGGGCGTAGTAGTCGGGCTCGCCCAGCAGCACGCAGCCTTCCGCGTCGAGGGCGCGGAGGGCGTCGAGGCCAGCTTGGACGAGGCGGCTGCCGATGCCTTGGCGCTGGAAGGGCGGCAGCACGGAGACCGGGCCGAGGCCGTACCAGCCGGGCGAGGCGTCGGAGAAGGTGACCGGCGACAGCGCGATGTGGCCGAGGACTTGGCCGTCGCGCACTGCCACGAGCGAGACGGACAGGGCGCCAGCGCGGCGGAGCGCGGCCACGATGTGCTGCTCGGTGTGGCTGCTGTGAGGGTGGTCGCGGAAGGCCAGCTCGGTCACGCGGGCGATCGCCGCGGCGTCGCCTGGGGCTTCCGGGCGGATGCGGAGCAGCGGCGGGGCGAGGTCGGGCAAGGGGCTCCGGGGGCGGGCGCGGCATCGGGGGGGCTGGGTGACGCGGGGCGGCGGGGCGCGAAGCATACGATCGGCGGGCGGGCGCGGGGCTATCGGGTGTTGGCGGGGGCGGGGGCCGGGCGCGGCGTGGCGAGGCTGAGGCGCGGCGGGTCAGGCGGGTCGCTGGGGAAGCAGGACGGCCAGGCGGAGGCGGGGCCGGCGAGGAGGCCGAGGCCGGCGCGTGGGGGTTGGGGGCAGCGGGTGGCGCCCAGGGCGAGGGCGAGGGGAGCGGCGGCGGGGGAGAAGTAGACGAGGACGTCGCAGTGGAGCTGGCCGTCGGACTGGTGGCGGAAGAAGGCGGCGGCGGTGGGGGGCGGCGCGGGCTGGGCGGCGAAGCGGGCTCGGATGGCGTCGAGTGCGGCGTCGGCGAGTGAGGCGTCGCCTAGGTTTTTCATGTGCCAGGGGGGCATGGGCGCTCCGGCGGGCGGGGTCGCGGGCGGGCGGCGAGGCGGCGCGAGTCTAGCGGGCGGGCGGGGCGGCGGCCAGGGAGGGCCGGGGGGCCACCCTTGAGGGCCGGGCTGACGGGCGCGCGAACCGGCGTGGCCGAGGGGGCGGCTGGTCTGATACAACCTCGCGGCGCCGCGCGGACCGGGCGGCGCGCGGACCGGCTCCGTCCTGCGAGTAGCGTGCCCATGAGTGACCCATTGCCCGGCTTCTGGACCGACTACGGCGTGCCCGCCTCGGTCGACTGGTGCGAACCGAACTACGTCTACACGCCGTACGTCGCCGAGCTTTGGAACACCGTGTCCAGCTTGGCGATCTTCATCGCGGCCGCCCTCGGGCTGGCCTTGGCGCTGCGGCAGCGGCACCGTCCGGAACCCAGGTTTTTGCTGGGTTTTTTGGGGCTGTCGGTCATCGGCCTGGGCTCGACGGCCTTTCACGGCACGCTGCTGAAGCTTCCCCAGGCGACCGACGAGCTGCCGATGGTGTGGCTGAGCCTGCTGTTCGTGTACTGCCTGCGTTTTCGCGCCGGCTCCGCAGCACCCGACGACCTCGCCGAGGCGCGCCGACGCCGCCAGTGGGCGCTGTCGCTGACCGCGTACGCCTCGGCCTTCACCGCGGCCTACTTCACGCTGGAGTCGTACTTCCTCTTCTTCATCGCGACCTACGCCTCCATCGTCGGCTACATCGTGGTGCAGTCCTGGGTCGTCGCGCACAGAAAGCACCAGACGCCCATGTTCCGCCGCCTCTACTGGGCCTCGTCGGGCGCGTACCTGGGCGGGCTGTGCCTGATGTGGATCCCCGAGCGTAGCTTCGCCTGCGACGCCCCTTTCCAGAGCATCCAACCGCACGCTTGGTTTCACCTGACGTCTTTGGTGGGGACCTACACGTGGATCCTGTTCGCGCTGTACGACCGCTGGACGCTGCGGCAGGCCGAGCCGGCGCTGAGCCTGGGTCCGCCGGTGCCAATGGTGCAGGCGACAGAGACGCCGCGCGAGCCGGGGTGAGCACGGCGCTGGGGGGGAGTCACGGAGGGCTGGCCTATCTCCAACCGCCACGGAGACTGAACGCAGGCCGGCGGCGCGGTGGGTACCGCGCCGCCGGCGACGAGAGCGCTACGAGTCTAGTTGGAGGTCAGTCCGCGGTGGGCATGGAGATGACGAAGCTCGTGAAGAAGTCGCGCCAGCTGGTCTTGCGGGCCTTCTTGAGCGCGGGGGCCGGAGCGCTGGGCGCTACGACGAGGCGAGACGCCGGGGCCAGAGCGGGGACCGGGGTGTAGAAGCCGCTGAACCTGGAGGCTTGGGTCGACGCGGCTGAGGGACGCTGGGCTACCCCTCCGCCAAAGGCCGCACCGCAATCTTGGGGGCAGGTGGTCGAGTCCTCGCCGGCTTCCGAGTCGCAGATGCTGTCGCCGCACTCCGGGACGTAGCCGCCGGAGCAGTCCTCGGGGCAGGTGGTCGAGTCCTCGCCGGCTTCCGAGTCGCAGATGCTGTCGCCGCACTCCGGGACGTAGCCGCCGGAGCAGTCCTCGGGGCAGTTCTCTGAGTTCTCGCCGGCCGCGTAGTCGCAGATGCCGTCGCCGCAGTTCGGGTCGTAGCCGCTGCAATCGGCGGGGCAATTGTCGTGGTTCTCGCCAGCCTCGGTGTCGCAGATGGAGTCGCCGCAGAACGGGTCATAGCCGCCGCAGTCCGCCGGGCAATTGTCGTGGTTTTCGCCAGCGACGTCGTCGCAGATGCCGTCACCACAGAACGGGTCGTACCCGCTGCAGTCCGCCGGGCACGACCAGTGGTCCTCGCCGATGGCCGAGTCGCAGATCGTGTCGCCGCAGAACGGGTCATACCCGCCGCAATCCGCCGGGCAGTTGTCGTGGTTCTCGCCCGCCGCGTCATCGCAGATGCCGTCGCCGCAGATCAGGTCGTACCCGCTGCAGTCCGCCGGGCAGTTGTCGTGGTTCTCGCCGGCTGCGTCATCGCAGATACCGTCGCCGCAGATCGGGTCGTACCCGCTGCAGTCCGCAGGACACGTCCAGTGGTCCTCGCCGAAATCTCCGTCGCAGATGCCGTCGCCGCACATCGGGTCGTACCCGCTGCAGTCGGCGGGGCAGTTCCAGTGGTCTTCGCCCGCCGCGTCATCGCAGATGCTGTCGCCACAGAAGGGGTCGTAGCCGCTGCAATCCGCCGGGCAGTTCCCGTGGTCTTCGCCGACGTCTGAGTCGCAGATCGTGTCGCCGCAGAAGGGGTCGTAGCCGCTGCAATCCGCGGGGCAGTTCCCGTGGGTCTCGCCCGCGGCGTCGTCGCAGATGCCGTCGCCGCAGATCGGGTCGTAGCCGCTACAGTCCGCGGGGCAGTTCCCGTGGTTCTCGCCGGCTGAGTCATCGCAGATGTGGTCCCCGCAGAACGCACGTGCGCTGCCTGGGATAGCGATGAGGACAAGGCCTCCGATTATCGACGCCAACACGGTATTTCTGTGGGCCACGACGCACTCCTATCCTGACGGTAGTCAAGGGTGTGATGGCACGACGGTGCACGCCCGGCGGGAGGCGCGATGATGCTGACGCGGCGCCGCTGGGTGGCGTTTGGGCCCCTCGTCGATGCGGGGCACCGACTCCCAAACCTGCCCCAACAGCGCGACGGTCAACGTCCTTCGCGCAGCCTACCGGTCACACACCGCCGTGGCGGTTCGACAGCGAGCAGCGAGACGTCCGGCTCTTCTCGAGACGCGCTCGCACGGGCCGGGTTCGGCGCCGCGCCCAAGGCCTCGGGAGCTCCGGAATCCGCTTCGATTCCGAAAATCTCGACACCCAGCAAGCGGCGACTAGTTCGGCTGCGCGTGAGGTCCCAACCAAGGGTCGAACATCGAGCTGAAAGCTATCGGGGAGTAGGTGCCGAGCCACCGGAAGATGATCAATTATTTCTTCGTGGCCGACATCGAATCCCTGCGCGGCGCGTGGCAGCAGGGAAAATATTCCCCAGAAGGCGGATTATTTGGCCGGCGCTGGGGCGCGCTGCAGCACCAGGAAGTACTGGTGGGGCAACATCGCGTGCTCGGTCTGCAGGGTGAAGCCGGCGCGGGCCGCGTCGGCCAGGAAGTCGGCGCGGTCGACCAAGTGGTCCACGGGCGGGCCTACCGGGAGCTGCCGCTTGTGGAAGTCGATGTTGACCAGGCGTCCGCCGGGCTTCAGCGCGTCGCCCAGGCGGCGTAGGTACGCGGGGCCGTCGGGGAAGTGGTGGTACGTGTCCACGACGACGATGAGGTCGCAGGCGCCCGCCGGCAGCAACGGGTCGCCAGGCAGGCCCATCACCGGCGTGACGTTGCGGATTCCCGCCGCCTCCAGGCGTTGGGCCAGCGCCGCGAGCATCCGCGGCTCGACGTCGACGCCGAAGACCCGCCCGGCCGGACCGACCGCCGCCGCGAACCGCCGCGCGAAGTAGCCAGTCCCGACCCCGACATCGCAGACGGCCTGCCCGGGGCGCAGCTCCAGCGCGCGGACGACCTCGTCAGGCTTCTGCCACGCGTCCCGCTCGGGGTCCTCCAGCTTGGCGACGTAATGCTCGAAGTCCGCCGGGTTCCCGTGATTGCCGTGCGCGCTGTGACCCCCGTGGTCGCCATGGCCATGGCCGTGGCCGTGGCCATGCGGGGCGGTGGAGTCCGCAGGGCCGGCGCTCATCGACATGACAAGGATCGCTCCGAGATTCATCAGCATCATCTCCACCTGTGCGAAAGCGGGGCGCCAGGCCGCCCCCCGGCTCCTACCCTAGCGCGAGCCGGGCGCGGCGGCGACGGACCGCCAGCAGCGCCACACCGGCCACGACGAACCAAAGCGGCGCTGAGGCAGGTGCGGCGCCGTTGCAGCCGCTCGTCGCCCCACCCGCGACCTCCAGCGAGTCATCTTTGGGATCGCACGCGTCGCCGATCCCGTCCTCGTCGATGTCGGCCTGGTCGGCGTTCGCCACCGCCGGGCAGTTGTCCGCCGGGTCGAGGATCCCGTCCGCGTCTGCGTCCTGGCACAGGTCGCCGATTCCGTCCTCGTCGGTGTCGAGCTGGTCGGGGTTCGCCACCGCCGGGCACACGTCGCACGCGTCGCCCACGCCGTCCTTGTCGGAGTCGGCCTGGTCCGCGTTCGCGACCGCCGGGCAGGAGTCGCACTGGTCGCCCACGCCGTCGGAGTCTGCGTCCGCCTGAGTCGGGTTGGCAATCGCCGTGCAGTTGTCGGCCTCGTCGGGGTAGCCGTCGTTGTCGCCGTCGGGCTTGGGCGGCGCCGCTGCATCAAACACCAGCTCGCACTCGACGCTGGTCATCAGCCCGCTCGGGTCCACCGCGCTGGCGGTCCACGTCACGGCGAGGGTCGCGTCGGCGAGCTGGCCCGTGACCTCCAGGGTGTCGCCCGTGATGGTCGCCGGGCACGCGGCCGCGTCCATGGCGGTCGCGCCGTCCACCGTGCGCCGCTCGCAGGCCAGATCGGTCAAGCTGATGCTCGCGCCGCACGCGTCGGTGGCGACGGCCTTGGCGCTGCTGGCCGACCCGGAAGCGGGCGTACCGCAGACCACGCTCGGCGGCGTCACATCGGCGATCGTCAGCTCGGTCGTGCAGCTGTCGCTATTCCCGGAGGCGTCGGCCGCCTCGAAGAGCACGCTCTGCACGCCGACCGGGTAGGTGTTGCTCTTCGCCAGGATCAGCGCGTCGACCGCGCAGTTGTCATGCACCGTGGCCGTGACCTCGCCGGTCCAGCTGCAGCTCTCCGCCGACGCCTCCTGCGCGACGGTCTCGGGGCACTCGACCACCACCGGCACGTCGTCGATGACCGTCACCACGACGTCACAGCTCGCCACGTTGCCGGTCGCGTCCAGCGCGCTCATGGTCACCGTCGTCTCGCCCACGCCGAAGGACGGCGGCGCGTTGTTGTACTGCGTCACACCCGCG
This sequence comes from Myxococcota bacterium, assembly GCA_041389525.1. Taxonomy (GTDB): domain Bacteria; phylum Myxococcota_A; class UBA9042; order PHBI01; family JACKFB01; genus JACKFB01. The sequence goes on from JAWKRR010000022.1 coordinate 103,307, forward strand.
GGCGAGCAGCTGTCGCTCACCGTGGCCGACCCGAACTCGACCACCTGCGCGCAGGAATCCGTAGCGGTCGACACGCTGACGGCGTCGGGGCACGTGATGGTCGGCGGCGT
>JAWKRR010000023.1:0-102053 GCA_041389525.1 Myxococcota bacterium
CGCACTCGCCGCGCGCCTTCGAGCCCTGCGCGACGCCGGGTGGCAGCCGGAGATCCCCGTCGGCGTCAACCTCGGCAAGTCCAAGATCACCGAGCTGGACGCGGCCGTGGACGACTACGCGACCAGCACCGAGCGGCTCGCCGCGGTCGCCGACTACCTCGTGGTCAACGTCTCGTCGCCCAACACGCCAGGGCTGCGCACGCTTCAGGACGCCGATCGCCTCGCCGCCATCGTGGAGGCGGTCGTCGCGCGGGCCGAGTCCCGGCCGGTCTTCGTCAAGCTCGCCCCCGACCTGGAAGACAGCGCGCTGGACGACGCGATCGCCGTCTCCGTCGAGCGCGGGGCCGCCGGTTTCATCGCCACCAACACGACGATCGACCACCACGGGCTCGCGGACGTCGGCGCGGGCGGCCTCTCTGGCCAGCCGCTCTTCCCGCGCGCCCTCGACGTCGTGCGCCACGTCTGTCGCCGCACCGAGCTCCCCGTCATCGGCGTCGGCGGCATCCGCAGCGCCGCCGACGTCCTGGCCATGCTCGCCGCCGGCGCCTCGGCGGTGCAGATCTATACCGCGCTCATCTACGAGGGGCCGACGCTGGTCCCGCGGCTCTTGGGCGCTTTGTCCGCCGCGATGGATGCCGCAGGGGTCGCGGACCTCGCGGCTCTCGCCAAGGCCCCGCGCCCCGACGCCGCGGCTTGATGAGCAAGACCACGCACTTCGACGGGACCGTGGTCGAGGTCCACGGGATGCGCGCCACGGTGCTGCGCCACGACGATGGCGCCCGCGTCCGCTGCCGCCCCCTGCGCGACCGCACCCAGCTCGCCGTGGGCGACCGGGTCGGCGTCGAGGAGAGCCGGCACGGCGCCGAGATCATGACCCTGGAGCCCCGCGAGCGCTGCCTGTGGCGCCCGGTGGAGCGCGGGCGGCTGCTGATGGCCGCCCACGTCGACCGCCTGCTGGTCGTGGCCGCCGTCGAGCCGCCGGTCCGGCCCGGATTGCTGGACCGCTTCCTCATCGCCGCGGACGCCGAGGACATCGACGTCGTCTTGGTGCTCAACAAGGTCGATCTGCCCGAGGTCGACGAGTCCCGGCGGCTGCTCGAACCCTACCGCGCGCTCGACTACCGCGTGCTCGAGACCTCGGCGCATCAGGACGTCGGCACGGACGCCCTCCGCGAGCTCGCCCAGACCGGGATCACCGTCCTCGCGGGGCACTCCGGCGTCGGTAAATCCTCGCTGCTCAACGTGCTGGCCCCCGGCTCCACCCTGGCGGTCGGCGACCTGAACGCCATCACCGGCCGCGGGCGCCACACGACCTCGGTGACCACCTGCCATCTGATCGGCGAGGACTGGCCCGACGGCGGCCTCCTGGTCGACACCCCCGGCGTGCGCGCCTTCGGCCTCTACGGCTTCGAGCTGACCCGAATCGCCTACGGTTTCCGCGACTTGCGCCCGCACATCCTCGCCTGCAAGTTCCGCGACTGCCTCCACGAAGGCGAGCCCGACTGCGCGGTCGCGGCCGCCGTGCTCGCCGGCGACATCCCCGGCGAGCGCCACGCGAGCTACCTGCGAATCCTGGCCTCGGTGCGCGCCGGGACCGGCTGATCTTCGCCGCCCCGCCGGGATTGCCAGCGCCTCGAAGCCCGTTGCACAAGGCCCTCGCTTCGTTGACGCCGACCCCAACCGTCCGGATACTCCGCCGCGTGAGCCCACACCGCACCGCCGCCACCGTCTCGCCGCGCGCTCTCTCCCGACTCGCGCTCGCGGTCTGCTTTTTCGCCGGCCCCGCCCTCGCGGCCGCCCCCGGCGTCGTCGAGTCGCGGCCCGACCCGGTGCCCATCCTCGCGCCCGACCTGCCCATCCCGGCGGAGACCCTCGGCGTCGCCACCCCCATCAGCGACCCCAGCACGCGCGCCATGCGCCACTTCTACGAGAGCCTGCAAGCCAGCGCGCGCGGCGAACACAAGACCAACATCGTCGTCTACGGCGCCAGCCACGTGGCCGGCGACATGTTCACGCGGGTGATCCGCCACCGCCTCCAGGGGCTCTTCGGCGACGCCGGCATCGGCTTCGTGGTGCCCAGCCGGCCCTGGCGCGACTACAACCAGCGCGACGCGAACCTCAGCTACTCCGAGCGCGGCTGGGACTACGCGTTCGTCAGCTCGCGCCACGGCCGCGAGGACGGGCTCTACGGCCTCGCCGGCTGCTCGTTTGAGAGCGGCGACAAGCGCGCGTGGTGCAAGGTCGGGACCTCGCGCTCCGGGACCTTCGGCGGCTCCCTCGACTCGGTCGAGGTCTGGTTCTGGAAGCAGCCCAAGGGCGGCGACTTCGAGGTCATCATCGACGGGGCGAAGGGAAAGCGCGTGAAGACCCGCGCCCCCGACGCAGGGCCCGGCTACGCCACCTTCCAGCTCAGCGACGGCCCCCACGAGGTCGAGATCCGCCCCCGCGGAAACGGCCGCGTCCTGCTCTTCGGCGTCGCCCTGGACCGAAACCGCCCGGGCGTGGTCATGGACTCCATGGGCATCAACGGCGCCCGGGCCTCCGCGCAGCTACAGTGGGACCCACGCCTCTTCGCTGAGCACCTCACCCGCCGCGACCCCGATCTCGTGATCCTGGCGTACGGCACCAACGCCATCGGCGACGACGACGACCCGATCGAGTCCTACGAAAAGCGCCTCGATCTGGTGGTGAACCGCGTGCGCTCGCTGCTCCCGCGCACGAGCTGCCTCATCGTCGGCCCCAGCGACCGGCCCATCAAAGTCGACAATGTCGGCCCCGGCGGCGACGCCTTCATGTCGTTTCTGCCGCGAGCGCGCCAAGAGGCTGTCATCGCCGTGCAAAAGCGCGTCTCCCATCGCTACGGCTGCGGCCACTGGGACATGGCGGCGGCCCAGGGGGGCACCCTCGGCATGGTCGAGTGGGTCGCCGCGGAGCCACGGCTGGGCGCCCGCGACTACGTCCACCTGACCCGCGCCGGCTACGAGCGCATGGCCGACCTCTTCTGGGACGCGCTCATGGTGGGCTACGACCTCGACGAGCGCTGAGCCCTACGTGCTTGACCGCGGCCCGCTGACGCCCTAAACACACGGCCTCCGCAGCGGCCCCCTCGGGAGCACGAATGCTCTTCAACAGCCTCGAGTATGCGATCTTCCTGATCGCGGTTCTCGTGGTGTACTGGGCCCTGGCCCGGACACGAGCGCTGCGGATCGGCTTTTTGCTCGTCGCCAGCTACGTGTTCTACGCGGCGTCCAACCCGTGGTTCATCACGCTGCTGGCCGCGTCCACGGTCACCGACTACTTCGCCGCCCTCGGCATGGACCGCGCCGCCACGCGCGAGCAGCCCCGCGCCCGCAAGGCCTGGCTGGTCGTGAGCCTCACGCTCAACCTCGGCCTGCTCGGCGTCTTCAAGTACTCGAACTTCTTCTACGAATCCGTCGTCGGCCTGGCGAATCTCTTCGGCGCGGGCTGGAGTTTCGAGCGTCTGGACATCCTGCTGCCCGCCGGCATCAGCTTCTACACCTTCCAGACGATGAGCTACTCCATCGACGTCTACCGCGGGAAGCTCGCACCGGAGCGCAGCTTCCTCCGCTTCGCGTTCTTCGTCGGCTACTTCCCGCAGCTCGTCGCCGGCCCCATCGTCCGCGCCATCGACTTCTTGCCGCAGATCCCGAAGCCGGCCTTCGTCTCGCGCCTCCAAGCGGGCCGCGCCTTCTGGCTCATCGGCATCGGCCTCTTCAAGAAGGTGGTCATCGCCGACTACCTCGCCGTCAACCTCGTCGACCGCATCTTCGACGCCCCCGAACGCTTCAGCTCCATCGAGGTCCTGCTCGGGCTCTACGCCTACACCATGCAGGTCTACATGGACTTCTCGGCCTACTCCGACATCGCCATCGGCTCAGCCCTCCTCATGGGCTTTCACCTGCCCGACAACTTCGACCGCCCCTACGCCGCCACCAGCATCGCCGACTTCTGGCGCCGCTGGCACATGACCCTGGGCTCGTGGCTGCGCGACTACCTCTACTACCCGCTGGGCGGCTCGCGCCTCGGCGACCGCCGCGCCTACATCAACCTCTACATCACGTTCTTGCTCATCGGCCTCTGGCACGGCGCCAACTGGACCTTCGTCGCCTACGGCTCGCTCCACGCCACCGCCATGTGCATCAACCGCTACTTCCGCGTGCACGTCGGCGGCCGCGACAAGACCCCCGCGTGGGGCTTCGCCTGGGTCTGGCGCGTCGCCCTGACGCTGCACTTCGTCGTGCTGGCCCGCATCCTCTTCCGCTCCCAATCCTTCGAGCAGGCCGGCGATGTCGTCGCGGGCCTGCTCGGCGGCGGCACCCATGTGACCGCGATGACGCCGGTCCTGTGGGGAATGCTGGTCGGCGCCTTCGTTGTTCATTGGCTCCCACGCCGCTATGTCGACGGCATCGGGCGCCGCTACGAGCGCCTGCCCATGGTCCTCCAAGGCGCGCTGCTCGGCTGCGCCATCCTCCTGATCATGCAGGTCGCCAGCGCCGACGTGGTCCCCTTCATCTACTTCCAGTTCTGAGAGCCCGGCTCACCCATGGCCACCTTCCACGAGATCGAGACCGAGGACCTCCCCGCGGACGGCGCGCCGTCGTGGGATGAGCGGCGCCTGCCGCCCGGAGTTCCCCGCATCTTCCTCGGGCTGGCGGCCCTGGCGGTGGTCACGGCGATCCCCTATTTCGCAGCAGATCTCGAGCGGTTTCGCGCTTGGGTGCCGGGCGAGGCGGTGCCCTTCGCCAAGCTCTTCCGCACCGACGTGGAGATGAAATTCCACGGCGCGGGTGCCGGCGCCGACCCAGAGGCCGGGCTCGTGGAGTCGGAGAAAGAGGCGCTCGCAGCCACCGCAGCCCTCGACGACGCGGACGAGCCCGTCGAGGCGCCCGCCATCGCGGTCATCACCGAGCCTGCGCCAGCGGAAGCAGACCCCGCCGCGCCCGCCGACACGGCCCTCGCCGACGCTGGCGCCGACGCGCCCAAGGCCGAGGGAGATAAGCCAGCCCCCCCGACGCCACGCATCGTCATCCCGCCCGAGACCTACGCAGGCGTCGAGGTCCTCATCGAGGACCCCCACGGCGCCATGGACTCGGTCTACCGATCCCTGCGCGACACCGCCCTCAAAAAGCCAGACGCCATCACGCGAATCGCTCACTGGGGAGACTCGGCCATCGGCGCCGACGGCATGACCTCGGTGACCCGGCGGCTGCTTCAGCGCGAGTTCGGCGACTCCGGCCACGGCTTCATCCTCGTGGAGTCCGGCACCGACTGGTACCTGCACAAGGACATCCGCTACGGGCAGGCGGCGTGGAAGGCCATCAAGATCATCGACGCGGTCGACCCGCGCGGCCGCTACGGGTACGGCGGCGTGCAGTCGCGCGGCTACCAGGGCGCCAACGCGTGGTTCGCGACGGTGACCGAGGGCCCGGTGGGTCGCAACGTCGGGCGCTTCGACATCCTGTATCAAACGGGGCCGAAGTACGGCGACCTGTCGGTGACGGTCGACGAGGGCGAGCCGACCATCCTCAGCACCGCGGCCGACGAGATCGGCGATGAGCTGCACACGGTGCGCGTCCCCGACGGCCCCCACAAGCTGACCGTGCGCGTGGCGGGCGGCGGCGTCGTGCGGCTCTACGGCGTCATCCTCGAGCGCGAGCAGCCGGGGGTCGTCTACGACTCCATGGGCCTGGTCGGCGCGCGCGGCCAGCGACTGCTGAACGCCGACCCGGACCACTGGAAGCGCCAGCTCGAGCTTCGCCGCCCGAACATGATGATCCTGATGTACGGCGGAAACGAGCTTGTGGACCGCGGCATGAACATGGAGCGCTACCGTGGGCAGTTCACCGAGCTGGTGCACCGCTTCCGCGCGTCCAGACCCGACGCCACCTGCCTCATCATGAGCCCGCTGGACCACGGCGAGCGCGACCGCGGCCGCATCCGCACCGACCCGCAGCTGCTGAAGATGATGGTGGTGCAGCGCGAGGTCGCGTTGGCCGAGGGGTGCGCGTGGTACTCGGTCTTCGACGCCATGGGCGGGGAGGGCTCGATGGGGCGCTGGTTTCGCAGCGAGCCGCGCTTGGGCTGGGGCGACCTGGCCCACCCGACCAAAGAGGGCTCGCGCGTCCTGGGCGATCGGTTCTACCGTGCCATCATGAAAGGATTCAGCGACTGGTTGGAGCGAAACCCGTGAGCACCGAGCACCCGCCCACCGAGCTTACGATTGTCCAGGTAGTGATTGGCGATTCGGACTATTTGGCCGAGCGGCGCCTGCGCTACGAGGTGCTGCGCCGTCCCATCGGCTGGGACGAGGGCACCGAGCGCCAAGCCGTCGAGGACCAGGCGCTGCACTGGGTCGCCAAAGACGCCGCCGGCAAGGTCATCGGCTGCGTGATGATGCACGACCAGGGCGACGGCACCGCGAGGCTCCTGCAGATGGCGGTCACCGAGCCCTTGCAAGGCCGCGACATCGGCCGCCGCCTCGTAAAGACCCTGGAAGCCCACGCCCGCGAGCAGGGCATCCACACCATCAGCCTCCACGCCCGCCAGAGCGCCATCCCCTTCTACGAACGCCTCGGCTACGCCACCTACGGCGACCCCTACGTCGAGGTCACGCTGCCGCACCAGAGCATGAAGCGGTCTCTGTAGGGGTTGTCATCGGCGGCCATGGCGGCGGCTACGACGCACGCTGACGACGCCGCTTCCTCGGGTCGCGTGTGCGGCGGCCACAAGGCCGCCTCCGTGCGCCCTCGGGCGCGTCGCCGTCAGCGAGCGTCTCGCTCGCCGCCCTGGCCGCCGATACGGTGGCAGATGGCCGTGGTCCCCGCCTGGCGCTGGCTCCTCGACCCTCCTTGGCGCTAGAGACCGTGCCCACATGGATCCCCCTCGCGCAGCCTAGCCCTCGTGAGCGTGGGGTGCGTCCGAGCCGGGGAGGGCGGCGCCAGCGCCTCGTGCTAGGGTCCCCGCTTCGGAGGTGCGATGAGCTTCAGGCGCGGGCGAACCCTACTCGAAGTGGCACTGCTCACCGTCAGCCTCTGCGCTTGCGCGGGCGGCGGCGCGGGCTATGCGGAGGACACGCCCGGCGTCGGTGCGGACACTGGAGCGTTGGCCGGCGACACGTCGGACGGCGAGGTGCCCACCGCGACGCCCGAGGACCTGGACATGGCCACAGCGGACTTCGGCTGCATGTTGGACTTCCCACAGGTCGGCCGCTTCCGCATCACGAACCTGCTGGGCCACGAGGCCGAGGCCCTCGCCGTCGCGGCCTCACCGGACGGCGGCGTTTACCCGGTCGGCACGCTGATCCAGCTCGTGCCTTTTGAGGCCATGGTCAAGCGCCGCGCCGGCTACAGCGCGACGAGCCGGGACTGGGAGTTCTTCTCCCTGGACACCACCGGCCCGACAGCCGTCATCCTCGACCGCGGCGACTCGGGCGTGGTCAATCAGTTCGGCGGCGACTGCCTGAGTTGCCACATCAAGGCCGACGTGAAGTGGGACATGGTCTGCCAGCAGGGCCACGGCTGCGACGACCTGCCGCTGACACCCGCGGCCATCAAGCTCTTCCAAAACGACGACGGCCGCTGCCCCTGAGTCGCGCCGGCCGCTCCGCACGGTGCCGAGGCGCCAACCACCCACGTTGACGGTGAACGAGTCAGAAGCGCACGTGAGGCGTGGGACAAAGGGATCAAGCCGCTGAGGCGAGGTTCTCTCGGATGATCCGCGGGTGGCGGGCGGCGATGCGCAGCAGGGCCACGCTCGGCCCCTCGGGCTGGCGACGCCCCTGCTCCCATCCTTGGAGGGTGCGGACGCTGATCCCCAAGGCGGCAGCGAACTGCACCTGGGTGAGGCCGACGAAGGCACGCAAGTCGGCAATGTCGCGCCCAGACTGGATGTCGCCGGCCATCAGGCGCTTCCGCTGGGCTCGAACCAGGGTTCGTTTGAAGTCCGCGTCCGTTAGCTCCGGCATGTCATCGCTCATCGTCGTTGCTCCATGTGGCGGCGGTACAGCCGTCGTTCGCTCAGGGTCGCCCAGCGGGCCGAGATGACCCGGATGATGTCGTCGACCCGCTCGGTCCAAATCACCAGCACGAGCCCGCCTTGGATCGGGCCGATGGTGATGAATCGATCCTCGAACTCCGAGTGCTTCTCATCGAACAATTCCAGCGCATCGCCCTCGGCTTCGAAGACGCCAACCGCGTCCTCGAAGCTCAGACCATGCTTCTTCTGGTTGGCGCGATTCTTCGCTGGGTCCCAGTCAAACGTCATCGTCGACATGGTATCCGGCGCGTCGCGCCTACGTCAATGGCGTACCTCGGCTGGGCAGCGCATGGCGGGTCACGGCGTCCGCAGGAATTTCCCCCAATGGGTGGAAGTCGCCGAACTGCTGCAACCGAACCGCCCACGAAGCGGAAGTGCTCCGCGCCGAGCTGACAGAGCAAGGTGTGGCTCAGATATGAACCGCTGAGCAATCGAGCGGGCTAGGCGCCGACTCGCCGACTCGGCGGCTCGCGCCTACTTCGCGGCGCGCAGCGCCTCGACCGCGTCGACCAGCGAGGAGGCTTCGTCGTCGAGCTTCTGCCAGGCCGCGGCTACTGCGGCCTCGTCAGTGACGCCGGAGCCCTTGAGCATCATGCCGAAGGTGCGAGAGGCGCGCTGTAGCTCGGAGCGGTAGCGCTTGTAGGGCTTCTCCGACGGGTCGGGCTTTACGATCTCGCTGTAGATGCCTGCGAAGAAGGCGGCGGCGTTCGTCGCTTGGCCGCGCAGGTTGTTGCAGGCGCGGCAGGCGCCGCCGTCTCGCTGCTTCTCCATGTCGCTGGCCACCGCCTCGAAGCCGGCCACCAGCGCGTCGGCGCGGGCCGCGAGCTCAGGCAGCTTCTCGTGCGCGGCGGCCTTGTCGCCGTCCTGGCTCGACGCCGCGAGCGCTGTGGACGTGGCCAGGAGCCCGAAGGCGCCAATCAGAATCGGGAGGACGGCGAGACGAAGGGATCGCGCGATCATGGCTAGCTCCTCACACGTTGGGATACGGCCACGCCGGGTGCGCCGCTCCCCATCACACGGTCACCCTCCGCCATCTCTTGAGGTGGCTAGCCGCCGACCGAGGGCCCTCGGAGCCCGACACTGAAACCTGGGGGCGAATCCGGCGGGTGGTTGCCGGTCCGCCGGGGCCGTCTCGGCTTTGACAATGCGTCGCCGGCGTCAGTATAGAAGGGCCCGGCCGCGCGGGAGGCGCTCTCGATGCCTAGATTCAGCGTCCACAATCGCCCGAGAGCGGTGCCAGGGTCGGCGGTCGCGGTGAAGCAGCGCGTGCCCAAGCCGAAGTGGCTGAAGGTTCCGGCGCCCGGCGGTCCTCGGTATGAGGCGATTCGGCAGCGGCTCGAGGGGCTGAACCTGCACACGGTCTGCCAGGAGGCTCAGTGCCCCAACATGGGGGAGTGCTGGGGCGGCGGGACCGCGACGATCATGCTGATGGGTGGCACCTGCACCCGCGGATGCCGCTTCTGCGCGGTGGAGACGGGGCGACCGGGGCCGCTGGACCCGAACGAGCCCGAGAACACCGCCCGCGCGGTGGCCGCCATGGGCGTCGATTACATCGTCATCACCTCGGTGAATCGCGATGACCTGCCCGACGGCGGCGCCTACCACTTCGCCAAGACCGTGACGACGCTGCGCGCGCTGGCGCCGCAGGTCATGATCGAGGTGCTGGTGCCTGACTTTCAGGGCCGCATGGCCTCGGTCGACGCCCTCATCGAGGCCGGGCCCGAGGTCATCGCCCACAACGTCGAGACCGTGCCGCGGCTGAGCCGCCAGGTCCGCGACGCCCGCGCCAGCTTCGAGCAGTCCCTTGCGGTGCTGAACCACATCGACCAGGCCGGGAAGGGCAGGGGCCCTGGCGGCGTCGATATCCTGGCCAAGACCTCCATCATGATGGGGCTCGGCGAGACCGAGCCGGAGGTCCAGGAGGCTCTCGAACGCCTGCGCGAGGTCGGCACCGACGTCGTGACCTTCGGGCAGTACCTCCAGCCCAGCCCGAAACACCACGAGGTCGTCGAGTTCGTCACGCCCGAGGTGTTCGACGCCTGGGCTGAGCGCGCGATGGCGATGGGCTTCGTCTACGTCGCTTCGGGGCCGCTGGTGCGCTCGAGCTACCGGGCCGGCGAGTACTACCTGCGAGCGCATCTCGAGGCGGCCCGCGGCGTCGCGGTGGGCGAGGGCCACGGCCGCTCGTGAAGGCTCCGCGCGCGAAGAAGGCGAAGGCCGCGGTCGCGCCGGAGCCGGGCGCTGCGGACGCCGCTGCCGACTCGGCCGAAGCAGCACAGCCCGAGATCCCTCGCGCCCGCATCGTCGGGCTCCTGCGCGAAGCCCGCGCCCTCGAAGAGCTGCTGGAGCGCCTCGCCGACGCCGGCCGCATCGGCACCACCCGACCCGCGGGCGACGCGCGCACGGCCATGATCGGCGCGGGCATCGCGCTCCAGCCCGGCGACCTGCTCTTCGGCACCGCCCGCGACCTGCCCGCAGCCCTCGCCCGCGGCGCCAACCTCGAGCTCGTGCTGCGCCAAGCCTTCGCCGTCAGCGGCGACCCGGCGCTGGGCCGCGGGCTCCCCGGCGCGCTCCAGGACGCCTCCCTGGGCCTGCGCCTGGGCGACGGCGGCGCCGCCAACCACCTCGTCCACGCCGCCGGGTTCGGCCACGCCGCACGCATCCGCCGCGAGCCCCGCGTCGCCGTCGCCCTCTTCGGCAGCGCCGCCCAAGCCCAAGGCGACGTGCACGCCGCCCTCGGCTTCGCCGCCGTCTACAAGTCCCAGACCATCTTCGTCGCCCGCGGGCCTATCGAGGACGAACTGTGGCTCGACGAGATAGGCGACGCCTGGGGAATTCGGGCGGTCCGCGCGGCCGGAGACGACGCCGGCGCGGTCTACGCCGCCGTCGCTGAAGCCCGCGCCCGGGCCGTCTGCGGCGAGGGGCCCACCGTCATCGACGCGCGCCTCTGCACCCCCGCACAGCCCGTCGACGAGCGGATATTCCGCGACTCGCAGGTCCAAGACGCCGCCGCCCTGGCTACCGTTGCCGCGGACATCCGGCGCCGCCTCACCGAGGCCCGCGCGGCCGCCGAGTCCGCCGTCCCCATCTCCGAAGCCACCCTCCCGACCGAGGTGTTCGCCGTCGCGCCATGGTTCTTGGCCCGCCGAACCCCGACGGAGCGCGCCCCATGAGAACCCTCAACCTCGTCCAAGCGGTCAACGAGGCCCTGGACATCGCCCTGGGCGCCGATGACGACGTCGTGCTGCTCGGCGAAGACATCGGGCGCTTCGGCGGCGTCTTTCGCGCCACGGCGGGGCTGCGCGACCGCTACGGCGAAGACCGCGTCATCGACACGCCGCTCAGCGAGGCCGGCATCATCGGGACCGCCGTCGGCATGGCCCTCTACGGCCTCAAGCCCGTGCCCGAGATCCAGTTCTCCGACTTCATCTACCCGGGCTTCGACCACATCGTGAATGAGCTGGCCAAGTACCGGTATCGCTCCGGCGGCCAGTTCCCGTGCCCGGTGACCATCCGAACCCCCGTCGGCGGCGGCATCCGCGGCGGCCACTACCACTCCCAGAGCCCCGAGGCCTACTTCATCCACACGCCGGGCCTCGTGGTGGTCTGCCCCTCCACGCCGCGCGACGCCAAAGGCTTGCTGCTGGCCAGTATCCGCTCGCCGGACCCGGTGCTCTTCTTAGAACCCAAGCCGATCTACCGAAAGGCCGTCGGCGAGGTCCCCGAGGGCGACTACGAGGTCCCGCTGGGCCAAGCGCGCGTGGTCCGCGAGGGCGGCGACATCACGCTGATCGCCTGGGGCGCCATGGTCTCGCTGTGCGAGGAGGCCGCCGCCCGCATCGCGCCCAGCGGCGTCGAGTGCACCATCGTCGACCCGCGCACCCTGTGGCCCCTGGACATCGACACCATCGTCGACGCCGTCACCGCCACCGGCCGCTGCGTCATCGTCCACGAGGCCCCGCAGAGCTGCGGCTTCGGCGCCGAGCTCGTCGCCCTCATCCAGAAGCGCTGCTTCCTGCACCTCGAAGCCCCGCTCGAGCGCGTCACCGGCTGGGACACGCCGTTCCCTTACACCCTCGAGCACGCCTACCTGCCCAGCGTGGAGCGCGTGCTGCAAGCCGTCGAGGCGACCATCGCGTTCTGATTCCACGTGAGTCGTGGGCCCGCCCCCGGAGTATTTCGATGCGCTACGAGTTCAAGTTGCCCGACCTGGCCGAGGGCATGGTCGAGGGTGAGATCGTCGGATGGCTCGTGGCCCCGGGCGACGTCGTCATCCCCGAGCAGCCCATGGTCGAGGTGATGACCGACAAGGCCACGGTGGTCATCTCGAGCCCGCGACCGGGCAAGGTCCTGGAGCTGAGCTACCAGTCCGGGGACTTGGCGCCCGTCGGGACCACCCTCTTCGTGCTCGAGGTCGAGGCCGGCGCGGGCGAAGACACCGAGCCCGCCGCCAGCCCTGTGCCCGTCGCCGCCGCGCCCGCACCGGCTACGAAAACCGAGGCGGCACCTGCCTATTCGGCCGCCGCTCCCCGCGCCGCCGACGCCCCCGCGACCGTCCCACGCGGCGCCGGCAAGTCCGTCGCCACCCCGGCCACCCGCCGCCTCGCCCGCGAGCTAGGCGTCGACATCGGTCAGGTCGAGGGCACGGGCCCCGGCGGCCGCATCAGCCCCGAGGACGTCCGCGCCTTCGTCGAGGGCCACACCCGCCGCGAGGCCGCCGCCCCGGTCTCCGCCGCCACCGCCCAAGCCATGGTGCCTCAGAGGGCGCCGCGCCACCGGCGAGGAGTCCGAGACCCGCACGCCGCTCCGTGGCCTCCGCCGCGCCATCCACGACACCATGGCGCGCTCCAAGCGCACGGCCGCCCACTTCACCTACGTGGAGGAGGTCGACTGCACCAACCTCGTGCTGGCCCGTGAGCGCCTCAAAGCCGCCGCCGACGCCGCCGGGGTGCGCCTGAGCTACTTGCCCTTCATCGCCAAGGCGTCGCTGCTGGCCCTGCGCGCCTTCCCCAAGATGAACGCGACCATGGACGACGCCGCCGGCGAGTTCGTGCAGTGGGGCCACCACCATCTGGGCATCGCGGCGGCCACCGACGGCGGCCTCACGGTCCCGGTCATCCGCTTCGCCAGCGACCTGACCCTCATCGAGCTCTCGGCCCGGGTCGTCGACCTCTCCGACAAGGCCCGCCGCGGCCGCCTCAGCCCGGAAGAGGCCCGCGGCTCGACCTTCACCATCACCAGCCTGGGCAAGATCGGCGGCCTCTTCGCGACCCCCATCATCAACCACCCCGAGGTCGCCATCTTGGGCATCCACAAGATGGAGCCGCGCGCCGTGGTCCGCGACGGGCAGATCGTCGCGCGCCAGATGATGAACATCAGCCTCAGCTTCGACCACCGCGTCATCGACGGCCACGAGGGCGCGGCCTTCGCGCAGCGCATCAAGACCTACCTCGAAGACCCCGACCTGATGCTGCTGGAGATGCGGTGAGCGCGGCGCGCAAGAAGCCGGCGAATCCCCAGGCGGCACCTCGCCAAATCCTCGATGAGGACGGCCACCTCGTCGCCGGCGCCAGCGTGCCCGAGGGGCTGGGCGACGACGACCTGCGCGAGCTTTACCGCCTGATGCTGCGCCAGCGCCTGCTCGACGACCTGATGCTGACCCTGCAACGCCAAGGACGCATCGGCTTCTACGGCCCGGCGACCGGCCAGGAGGCGGCGGTCTTCGGCTCGGGCAAGGCGTTGGCCCCCGGCGACTGGGTGCTGCCGGCCCTGCGCGAGGGCGGCGTGGCGCTGATGCGCGGTTATCCCCTGCGCGACTACCTGGCCCAGTGCTTCGGCAACGCCCTGGACCTGACCCACGGCCGCCAGATGCCGTGCCACTACGGCAGCCGCGCGCAGAACCAGCCCACCCTGTCCTCGCCCATCGGCACCCAGCTTCCCCACGCGACCGGCGTGGCCTGGGCCATGAAGCTCAAGCGCGCCGACACCATCGCCATCGGCTACCTGGGCGACGGCGCCACCAGCGAGAACGACTTCCACACGGCCCTCGACTTCGCCGGCCGCTTCACGCTCCCGGTGGTCTTCTTCTGCCAGAATAACCAGTGGGCCATCAGCGTGCCGGTCAGCGGCCAGACCGCCGCGAAGTCCCTGGCCGACAAGGCGCGCGCCTATCGCATGCCCGGCGTGCAGGTCGACGGCAACGACGTGCTGGCGGTCTACGCGACGACCCGCGAGGCCCGCGCCCGCGCCGTCGCTGGCGAAGGCCCCACCTTCATCGAGGCCCTGACCTGGCGCATGGGCGCCCACTCGACCAGCGACGACCCCACGCGCTACCGCGACGAGTCGGTCACCGAGCAATGGAAAGCCCGAGATCCCATCCTCCGCCTGGGCCGCTTCCTGGTGGCCCAGCGCCTGTCGACCGAGCGCGATCTCGAGCTGTTGCGCGAGGCCCAAGGCCGCGAGATCCGCGAGGTCCTGGCCGAGGTCGAGGCCGCCTCGCCCATGGTCGCGCTGCACACCATGTTCGATGACGTCTACGCGGTCCGCCCGCCCCACCTCGAGGCCCAGGCCGCCGAGGCCGAGACCTTCGGAATCCCCACCCCTCCGCACTGAGAACAGCCTGATGGCAGCTACCTCAAAGACGATCGAGACTCAGACCGTCGTCATCGGTGCGGGGCCGGCCGGCTACGTCGCGGCGATCCGCCTGGGTCAGCTTGGTGTCTCGGCGGTCCTGGTCGACAAGGGCGAGCTTGGCGGGACCTGCTTGAACGTCGGTTGCATCCCGTCGAAGGCGCTGATCTCGGCCTCGAAGCTGGTCCAGCAGATGAGCGACGCCGAGGTCATGGGCATCACCTGCGAGGGCGTGCGCGTCGATCTTGGGCAGATGATGCGTTGGAAGGACGGAATCGTCGGCAAGCTGACCGGCGGCGTGGCGCAGCTCGTCAAAGGGCAGGGCGGGACGATTCTGCGCGGGCGGGCGACCTTCGAGGGGCCGACGACCCTGCGCGTGGACGGCCCCGAGGGCGCGCAGACGCTGCGCTTTGAACACGCGATCATCGCGACGGGCTCGGTGCCGTCGTCGATCCCGGGCTTCGAGTTCGACGGGCGGCACGTGGTCAGCTCGACGGAGGCGCTGGCGTGGACCACGGCGCCCAAACGCCTGGTCGTCATTGGCGGAGGCTACATTGGCATGGAGCTGGGCGGCGTGTGGCAGCGCCTCGGCAGCGAGGTGACGGTGGTCGAGTTCGAGGACCGAGTGCTGCCCGGCTTCGACAAGGACCTCGCGCGGCCGGTGGTCAAGCGCTTCCAGGCCCAGGGCGGGACGCTGATGACAAGCACGCGCGCCCGGGGCTTCCGCGCGGTCAAGGGCGGGGTCGAGGTCGAGGTCGAGTCGCGAAAAGACAGCAAACGCCAGACGATCTCGGCCGATGTCATCCTGCTCACGGTGGGGCGGCGGCCGCTGTCGGCGGGGCTGGGGCTGGAGAAGGCCGGGGTGGCCATCGACGCCAAGGGCTTCATCGCCGTGGACGGGGCGCAGCGGACCAATGTCAGCCACATCTTCGCGGTGGGCGACGTGGCCGGCGAGCCCATGCTGGCGCACAAGGGCTCGAAGGAGGGCGAGGTGGCCGCCGAGGTCATCGCCGGCCGCCCGTCGGCCTTCGACGTCGCGTCGGTGCCCGCGGTGGTCTTCACCGACCCGGAGATCGCGACGGTGGGCATGGCCGAGGGCGAGGCCAAGGCCGCCGGCTTCGTGCCCAAGGTGGCTCGCTTCTCGTTCGCGGCGAATGGGCGGGCGCTCTCGCTCAACGACGCGGAGGGGTTTGTGCGGCTGGTGGCCTGCTCGGAGACCGGGCGGCTCTTGGGCGCGCAGATCGTCGGGCCGGAGGCGTCGAACCTCATCGCCGAGCTCGGCCTCGCCATCGAGATGGGGGCGCTGGTCAGCGACGTGGGGCTGACGATTCACGCCCACCCGACCCTGGCTGAGGCGGTCATGGAGGCGGCGAACGCGGTCGGTGGACACGCGATCCACGCGCCGCCCGCCCGCGGATGAGCCAGTCCGCGCCTCGCTATCTGAAGGTGAGGGATCTCGGGCTGTGCGGCTACGAAGAGGCGCTGGCCATCCAGCAGGCGCTGGTGGCCGCGCGGCAGCGGGGGGAGGGCGTCGACACGCTGCTCTTCGTCGAGCACCCGCCGGTCTTCACGGTGGGGCGGCGGCGGACGGCGCGGGCGAACGTCCTGGAGGCCGGCGACACGCCGGTGGTCGAGGTCAGCCGCGGTGGCGACGTGACCTGGCACGGGCCGGGGCAGCTCGTCGGCTACCCCATCCTGGCGCTGGCGCCGGACGAGCGCGACCTGCACCGCACGCTGCGGCGCCTCGAGGACGCGATCATCGCCGCGTTGGCCGACGTGCTGGGTGCGGCCGGGCGGCGGGCGCGGCGGCGCGAGGGCTACACCGGCGTGTGGTGTGACGAGAAGAAGATCGCCAGCTTGGGAGTGGCGGTGCAGGGCTGGGTGACCTTTCACGGGTTCGCCCTGAACGTGGACCCCGATCTGGCATGGTTTCAGCGCATCAACCCGTGCGGCCTGGAGTCCCAGGTGATGGGCTCGCTGGCCTCCCTCGGCGCGCCGATCCCGCCCGCCGCGGACCTGCGCCAGCACCTAGCCGCCGCGGTGGCCCACGCGTTTGAGCGCGAGCTGCTCCCAGACGCAGAAACGCCCGAAGAACGTTAGCTCTCCGGGCGTTTGCTGCGGTCGTGCGGCGACTCGGCCTACTCGTCGTCTTCCAGCTTGAGCTTCGACTCGAACTGCTTACGCAGGTTCATCGCGACCTCGCTCGGCACCGGGGCGTACTTCGAGAACTCCATGGAGAACTCGGCCTTGCCCTGGGTCGCGGAGCGCAGGACCGTCGAGTAGCCGAACATCTCCGACAGCGGGACCTCGGCGTCGATGCGGCAGAAGCCGCCGTCGTCGGTCGTGCCCATGATGATGCCGCGGCGCTGGTTGACCGTGCGCAGGATGTTGCCCTGGTGCTCGGCGGGCCCTTCCACCGACACGCCCATGATGGGCTCGAGGATGACCGGCTTCGCCCGGGGGTACGCCTCGCGGAAGGCGCCACGGGCGGCCGACTGGAAGGCGTTGTCCGACGAGTCCACGGCGTGGGACTGGCCGTCGGTCACCACGCAGCGCACGTTGACGACGGGGAAACCGATGAGGCGCCCCTTGTCCATGCTCTTCTTGAAGCCCTTCTCGATGGAGCTCTTGAACTCCGTCGGGATGTTGCCGCCGGTGACCTCCCAGACGAACTCGAACTCGGCGGCCTCCGAGGGCTCGACGCGCCCGACCACGCGGCCGAACTGACCCGAACCACCGGTCTGCTTCTTGTGCAGGTAGTTGTACTCGGCGGTCTGGGTGACCGTCTCGCGGTAGGCCACCTGGGGCTGCCCGACGACCACCTCGCACTGGTACTCACGCTTCATGCGCTCGACGTAGACGTCCAGGTGAAGCTCGCCCATGCCGCAGATGATGGTCTCGCCGCTCTCCGGGTCCATGAAGGTCCGGAAGGTCGGGTCCTCCTTCGTGAAGCGCTGGAGCGCTTTCGAGAGGTTCGTCTGGGCCTGGTTGTCCTTGGGCTTGATCGACATCTCGATGACGGGCTCGGGCACGAACATCGCGGTCATCGTGGCTTCGATGTTGCCGTCGGTGAACGTGTCACCCGAGGCGCAGTCGACGCCGAAGAGCGCCACGATGTCGCCGGCCGACGCCTCGGAGATGTCCTCCATCTCGTCGGAGTGCATGCGGACGATGCGGCCGACCTTGACCTTCTTCTGGGTCCGCATGTTGTGGATGAAGTCACCCTTGCGGATCGTGCCCTGGTAGAGGCGGATGTAGGTCAGCTGGCCGTAGCGGCCGTCCTCCAGCTTGAAGGCCAGGGCGATGAGCGGCGCCGACGCCTCGACCCTGACCGGGAAGGGCTCTTCGTTGTTCGAGATGTCCAGCGCGTCGTTGCGGACCTCGGTCGGGTTCGGCAGGTAGGCCAGCACGCCGTCGAGCAGCAACTGCACGCCGCGGTTGCGGTAGGCCGAGCCCATCATGACGGGGACCAGCTTCAGGGCGAGCGCGCCGCGGCGGATGGCCTCCGTGACCAGCGCCTCGGTGACCGACTCCTCGAGCATGGCCTCCATGAGCTCATCGGAGAACATCGAGACCGCGTCGAGCATGGTCTCGCGGTACTCGTCGGCCTGCGCCTGCATCGCGGCGGGGATCGGCCCCTCGGTGATGATCTCGCCGTTGTCGCCGCTGAAGGTGAACGCCTTCATCCGGACGAGGTCGATGACGCCCTCGTGCTTGTCCTCGAGCCCGATCGGGATCTGGATCATCACCGCGTTGTGGCCGAGCTTCTCGCGGAGCTGCTGGGTCACGCGGAAGGGGTTCGCGCCCGAGCGGTCCAGCTTGTTGATGAACGCGATGCGCGGGACGTTGTAGCGGCGCATCTGGCGGTCGACGGTGAACGACTGGGACTGCACGCCCGCGACGCCGCAGAGCACGAGGATGGCGCCGTCGAGCACTCGGAGCGCGCGCTCCACCTCGACGGTGAAGTCCACGTGGCCGGGGGTGTCGATGATGTTGATGTGGAACTTCTTCCACGTGACGTGCGTCGCGGCGGACTGAATCGTGATGCCGCGCTCACGCTCCAACTCCATCGAGTCCATCTTCGCACCGACGCCGTCCTTGCCGCGGACGTCGTGAATCGCGTGGATCCGGTCGGTGTAGAAGAGGATGCGCTCGGTCAGCGTGGTTTTGCCCGAGTCGATGTGGGCGCTGATGCCGATATTGCGAATGAGATCGAGAGGCGCGGTCATGTTCTACTCCACTGCGTTCGCGGTCCACCCGGCCTAGCCTCTGAGGCTGGGTCCGTCACCGCGGAGGCGCGCATATAGCTGGGGAGGCAGGCGGGCGTCAACGGAATCTCCCGATTCGCGGCCGCGCAAGTCGAGGAGCGAGTCGCTGGCGGTGGCGTCGAGCTTGCCAATCGAGCCCCGTTTGTCGGATGGTGCGCCCCGAATTCTCGGCGCGTGCAGCGTCGAAAACGCCTGCAGGGGTCGAAGTTGAAGAAGACAAAAATCGCGATCAATGGATTCGGCCGCATCGGACGCCTCGCCCTTCGCCGCGCGCTCGCCCGGCCCGAGCTGGAGGTCGTCTGCGTGAACGATCTCGCTGACAACGTCGCGCTCACGTACCTGTACGAGCGCGACTCGGTGCACGGCCGCGCCGCCGGGCCGGTCTCGCTCGACGGCGAGACCCTGGTCGTCGGCGACAAGCGCATCCGCTTTACGTCGTTCCGCGACCCGCGCGAGTGCCCTTGGGGCGAGCTGGGCGTGGACATCGTGCTCGAGGCGACCGGCGTATTCACCGAGCGCGACAAGGCCGCGCTGCACCTCGAGGGCGGCGCGAAGCGCGTCCTCATCAGCGCGCCGGCCAAGGGGCCCGACCTCACGGTCTGCCTCGGCGTGAACCACGAGGACTACGACCCGGCCAAGCACACCATCGTCTCCAACGCGTCCTGCACCACCAACTGCGTCGCGCCCGTCCTGAAGGCGCTCAACGACGCGTTTGGCGTAAAGGCGGGCCTGCTGAACACGGTCCACGCCTACACCATGGGGCAGGGGCTGCTGGACGCGCCGGTGAAGAAAGAGCTGCGACGCGGGCGTGCTGCGGCGCTGAACTTGGTGCCGACCACGACCGGCGCGGCAAAGGCCGTGGGTCTCGTGATCCCGGAGCTGCAAGGGAAGCTCGACGGCTTCGCGGTGCGCGTGCCCGTGCCCAGCGGCTCCCTGGCCGACCTGACCCTGACGCTGAACGCCGCGCCCAGCATCGACGAGCTGCACGCGGCCCTGCGCCAGCTCGAGGCGCGCTACCCGCAGGTCCTTCACGTCTCCGACGAGGAGCTGGTCTCCAGCGACATCATCGGGGATGAGCACAGCTCGGTGGTCGACTCGCTGATGACCATGAAGTCCGGCGACCTCTACAAGGTGGTCGCCTGGTACGACAACGAGGCTGGCTACGCCACGCGGCTGGTCGACATCGCGCAGTACATGGGCGCGCGCGAGTAGTCCGCGTCTCGGTTTTAGAGGCCCAGGGCGCGAGCGATGATCTCCTTCATGATCTCGCTCGTGCCGCCGCCGATGGGCAGCAACCTCGCGTCGCGGCTGAGGCGCTCGACCAGAGTCTCTCGCATGTAGCCCATGCCGCCGTGTAGCTGCACCGCGTCGTAGGTGACCGAGACCGCCGTGTCCGCGGCGACGTTCTTGGCCATCGAGACCTCGGTGTCACGTTCTCGCCGGCCTCCATGCGGGCGGCGACTTGAGACCAGGGTCTCAGCGGCCAGCACGCGGGTCGCCATGTCGGCGAGGGTGTGGCGCGTGACCTGAGCCCGCGATGGGGCGGCCAGGCCTCGCGCTCCTTCGTGTAGCGTCGCGCCTCCTCGAAGGCCATGCGCGGGTCACCGCCCCGTAGGCGGCCAGGGCGAGGCGCTCGGTCTGGAAGTTCCGCATCAGGGTGATGAAGGCGGAGCCCTCGGGCCCGACTCGGTTCTCCACCGGCACCCGCACCGAGTCGAAGGCCAGCTCGGCCGTGTCGCTGGCCCACCAGCCTGTCCTTCAGCGCGCGGGAGACCGCCACGCCCGGGCGATCGCGCTCGATGACGATGAAGCTCAGGCCGCCGTGGGGGTCGGGGCGGTGCGCACCAGGGTGGTCAGGAAGTCGGCGCGCACGCCCGAGGTGATGAACATCTTCGCGCCGGTGACCACGTAGTCGTCGCCATGCGCACCGCGCGTGTCGAGACCCCCGCGACATCGCTGCCCGTGCCGGGCCGGTGATGGCGAGGGCCGGATCTTCTCGCCGGCCATCACCGGGCGGACGAAGCGGTCGATCTGCGCGGCGTCGCCCGCCTGGACCAGCGCGGGCATCGCGATTCCGGCGCTGCCGAGGCCGACGGCGACGCCGGTGGAGCGCCCGGCCATCAAGCCCTCGATGGCCATGACACAGGCCATGGGACCGCCTCCCGAGCCGCCGACCGCCTCGGGAAATCCGACGCCGAGGATGCCCGCGGCCGCTGCGCGCGGGTAGAGGTCTCGGGGGAACTCGCCGGCCTCCTCCCAGGCGTCGGCGTGTGGCGCGATGGCGTCGAGGGCGAAGCGCTTGGCCGTGTCGCGGATTTGGCGGTGCGTGGCGTCGATGAGGTTGTCGTGAAAGCCCATGGAACCAGCTTCCATGAGGCGTCTGCCACCGTCAACGCGAGCACCTGACACGAGCGGGCGGGCGCGGCACACTGAGCCGGTCGCCCCGGCCAGCGTGCGCGACGGAGGGGCGATGCGGCGAGGGGGCGAGCGGGTGAGGGGAGGCGAGATGGGATGGGCCCTCGGGTGGGCGCTGTGCGGGCTCGTCCTGACGGCCTGCTCCGTGCCGCTGGTGGGGCCGGTGTCGGAGGTCGAGGCCGCCGCGGAGGTCGACGCGGCCGCGGTGGACGGGGCTTTGGCCGCCGACAGCCTGGACTCGGCCGCCGACAGCCTGGACTCATCCGACGACGCGGCGCCCGAGACCGATGACGCGCCGTCGGGCGAGGTGGACGCTGACACCGCGCCGGACTCCGGGTCGGACGCTCAGCCCCTAGCTGACTCGCAGACCGACGCCGACGCGGACGCCGCGACCGACGCCGACGCGGACGCGGCGACCGACGCCGACGCGGACGCGGCGCCCGACGCCGACGCCAGCGCTGACACCGACGCGCCCGCGGCTCCCGATGGGGAGGACGCCTCAGACGCGGCGGACGGCGCGGACGCTGACGCCGCCCCCGACACCGGCACCGATTCGACACCGGACCTCGGACCCGACGCCGACGCCGACGCCGACACCGACGCCGACGCCGACACCGGCACCGACCCTGACACCGACGCCGACGCCGACACCGACACCGACGCCGGCCCGCCCCCCTGCGCGCCCGAGGGCAGCCTCTGCTCCGACGGTGACCCCTGCACCGCCGTCGGCCGATGCGTCGAGGCCGTGTGCGTTCAAGTCCTCGCCGTCGCGTGCTCCGACCCGCCCCCCTGCGCCGCCGCCCCGCTCGCCTGCGATTCGACCACCGGCCTCTGCGCCGCCCCCTCGCTCCCCGACGGCAGCCCGTGCGCCCCCGCCGGCGCCTGCGCGCCCACCGGCCTCTGCGTCGCCGGCGAGTGCATCGACGCCGCCGGCCCCCCCGCGGCCGCCGCGGGCTTCGCCTTCACCGACATCACCGAAGACGCCCAGATCGCCTGGAACGCCTACTCCCCCAGCACCTTAGAGGCCGGCGGAGCCTTCGTGGACTTCGACGGCGACTGGCTCCCCGACCTCCTGCTGACCGCGTTCGGCGTCTCCGCCGAGAGCCCACACGTCGCGGCCCTCCGAAACGCCGGCGACGGCACCTTCGAAGACCGCACCGTCGACCTCGGCCTCGCCGCCACCGCGCTGCCGCTCACCGGCGTCGCCAGCGCGGACATCGACAACGACGGCGACGCCGATCTCGTCTTCACCAGCCGCAACGGCAGCCGACTCTACCGAAACGACGGCGCCGCCGGGTTCACCGACATCTCCGTGAGCTCCGGCGTCGCCGATTTCGCCTGGAGCAGCGCGGCCGCGTTCGGGGACTTCGACGGCGACGGGCTGGTCGACCTCTACCTCGGCAACTACATCCTGGTCGCCAACTACCCGTCCCACACGGGCTGGGCCAACCGGCTGCTGCGGAACCTGGGCGGTGGCGTCTTCGAAGATGTCACGGCGGCCACCGGCACGGCAGGCAAGGGCGCGACCTTCGCCGTGGCCTTCACGGACTACGACGACGACGGCGACGCCGACCTCTTCGTCTGCAACGACCACGGCGCCTTCGTCGAGCCAGACAAGCTCTACCGAAACGACGGCCCCTCGGCGACCGGGACCGTGTTCACCGAGGTGAGCGCCAGCGAGGGGGCCGACCAAGCCATCTACTGCATGAGCATCGCCGCGGGCGACGTCGACGGCGACCTCCGGCTGGACTACTACCTCTCCAATCTCGGCCCCAACGCGATGCTCATGGGCACGCCGAGCGGCTTCGTGGACATGGCGGGGCCCCTCGGGGTCCTCTTGGGTCAGCAGCCCTGTCCCCCCCACCTCCTGCTGACCGGCTGGGGCAGCGCGCTGCACGACTTCGACGGCGACGGCCGCCTCGACCTCTACGTCTCCCAAGGGTTCGTGCCGGCGGACGAGACGATCGCGAACGCTGAGGTCCAGGCCGCGGCGCTCTTTGCGCGCGCGGCTGGGTCGGCGCTGTTCACCGACGTCGGGCCGGCGGTCGGCCTGCACGCGACCGAGGGTTACGGTCGCGGCGCCGCGTTCGCCGACTTCGACCGCGACGGCGACCTCGACATCTTGCAGATGCGCGCGAACGGCAGCGCGCGCCTGTTCCGGAACGACGGCGGCGCAGGCCACGGCTGGTTGGGGCTGCACCTCGTGGGGCGGGAGAGCCACCGTGACGCCATCGGCGCCCGCGTCATCGTGCGCGCCGGCGGGGTCGACCGCCTGCGTGAGGCCCACGCTCAGGGCAGCTTCGCGTCCAGCTCACCCGCGGAGGTCCACGTCGGGCTCGGCCCCCACCACCTCGTGGAGCGGGCCTCCATTCGCTGGCCCTCCGGCGTGCTGCAGGAGCTCCACGCGCCGCTGGCCGACGCCTGGCACGAGCTTGTCGAGCCGCGCTTCTTGATCGACGCGATCTCGGTCGGGCCTGCCTCCCCCGACCCGGGCGTCCGCGTCATCGTGACGATCACCCAGCGCGCGCACGGCCTCACCGCTCCGACTGCCAGCGCGACGCTCAGCGCGCGTTCGGCCACCGGAGACCTCCCGCTTGCGACGCCGATCTCGGCGGCGCCGCTCCCGGGCAGCGGCCAGCAACTGACCCTGGGGCTCGCGACGGTCAACCCCGGCGATTCGCTCGACATCATCGTGCGAATCGAGGACGCCGAAGGTGGCTACGACGAGCGGGTCGTGAGCCCAAGCGCGCTGTGATCAGTCGGCGCTGAGCAGGATGTCGACGCACGACTTGGCTTGGCGCTGGTCCGACAGCGTGACGTTCATGCAGAGGGTCGCGTCGGAGCCGATGGGGGGCGAGTCGCTCGCGAGTCCGCTGAACGCCACGCGAACGTAGTAGGCCAGGACGTAGGAGCTCGCGACCAGCGTGGCTGGCCAGTTCGTCTGCGGTGCGTTGCCGACCTGCGCGCCGTCGACCGAGATCGTGCCCGAGACCACCACGTTCACCGGCGAACCGAGCCCGGAGACCTCGAAGATGCCGCCGACCTCGAGGTGGGTGCCCCCCTGAGGCCCGAAGTAGACCTTCATGGAGTCTCCGCTGAGCAGCGGGACGGACACTCCGAAATCATCGAAGCGCGCCACCGCCAGCGGGAAGTCGCCGCTGCTCACTTGGCCTGTGCCCCCGTTGGCGTCGGGAGCGGCGTCGCTGACGACCTCCGCGTCGATGTCGGGCCCGATCTCGGCGTCCGCGTCTGCGTCTGCGTCTGGGGCCGCGTCTGCGTCGGGGACCGCGTCCGCGTCTGGGGCGGCGTCCGCGTCGGCGTCCGTCGCTGAAACGCTGTCCGCGTCGGTCTCAGGCATCGCATCCGAGTCGGGGCCGACCTCCCCGTCATCCGAGGCATCCGGCGCGTCGACCTCGGCGTCGTCGGCCACCTCGGCGTCGCCCTGGCTGTCCGAGGCCGCGTCGCTGTCGATCTCGGCGCCCGTGTCCCCCGCCGCGTCAGCGACCGGCTCGACTCCGGCGTCCGGTGTCGGCTCCGCCACGGTCCCGCCCCCGGTCCCGCCGCAGGTCGCCGCCGTCCCAAAACAGAGCAACGCGCCGCTCGCCGCCGCGGTCGGCTGAAACGAGAGCCCGCCGGCCAGCCAGACATCGCCAGCCGGCCCGATCCACACGCCGTGCCAGTCGCGCCCTGCCGGCGTCGGGCCCATCGTCGAGTAGACGCCCGCCCGCCGTGCCAAGACCACGTCGTTGAGCCCGGCGACGACCGCCAGCCCACCGGCCGCGACGTGCACGCCCTGGATGATGCCGACCTGGCCGACATCCACGGAGGACCAGACGCCGCCTGTGTGCTCGAAGGCCAAACCGTCGGACGCTCCGCCCACCGCCATCACGAGGTCGCCGTCGCCGTGCACCGTCACAAGGCGCGCCGCGTCGGGCAGCAGCTCCAAGCTCCACCCGCTCTCGCCGCCGTGGAGGACCGTCCCGCCCTCGCCGACGATCCAGACGTCGTCGGGGCCGCTGCCCCACACCTTGAAGAAGGCTGCGGTCGGCGACAGCGCGGCCGGCATGCCCGCGACCGGGGTGACGACGCTGCCCTTCACCCGGAACGCCACACCGGGCCCGTTTCGCGCGTCGGTCGCCCCGCCCACGACATAGAAGTCGTCGACGCTCGGCCCCCACACCCCGTACAGCGGGACGTCCATCGCGATCGACAGCGCCTCGAAGTCCTCTTCGGCAGCGCGTTTGCGGAGGATGAGCCCCCCGTCGCCGACCATCACCACGCCGCCGTCGTCCATGCAGGCGACCCACCACAGGTGCCCGCTGGTTCCCGTCACGAGCGGGCTCCACACGCCGCCCTCGCGATGAAACACCAGGGGCCCCGCGCCCGCGTCGGCGCCCACCGCCCAGCGCTCGTCACCCGCCCCGCACACCGAGAGGAGCGTCCCCGGGAGGCCGTCGTGGACCA
Organism: Myxococcota bacterium; assembly: GCA_041389525.1. Lineage (GTDB taxonomy): Bacteria > Myxococcota_A > UBA9042 > PHBI01 > JACKFB01 > JACKFB01. The sequence goes on from JAWKRR010000023.1 coordinate 25,833, forward strand.
CAATCCAGGCGGGCTCGGCGCTCGCGGTGTCGACCGCGACGTCAGGCTGCGACGCGCCATCGGACCGCGGTGGCAGCTCGGCCACGGTGCAGCCAGCGAACGCTAGCAGGGCGACAGCGGCGGCGATCACGCGTTGGGGCAGGACCATGAATTGCTTTCCCTCTGGGCCTCGGGTGGCGTCATGGTAGTGTCCGCGGCCTTTTGGCGAAAGAAGACGCGCACGCGGCGCTCTCGAAGACGTTGTAGACCGGGCGATGGACGACCAGCAGCAAGCGAATCGGCGAGACCTGCGCGAGACGGTTCGACTGGCGGTCCCGTTGGCCCTGGCCCAGATGGCGACCCTCGTGATGGGGCTGGTGGACACGGCGTGCGTGGGCCACGTCTCCGCGCTCGAGCTTGGCGCCACGGCGACTGGCAACGCGCTGGCCTTGCTCCCGATGGCCCTCGGCATGGGGTTCGGCCTCGCCCTCGAGCCGCTCATCTCCCAAGCCCTGGGGGCTGGCGACAACGCCGAAGCGCGGGCTTGGTGGCGCGCCGGCCTGCGCATCTCCCTCCAGGTCGGGCTGCCTTTCGGCCTCCTCACCGTGCTGATGGCCTACGCGATGCCCGCGTTCGGCATCGAAGCCGGCCTCGCCGACCGCGCCACCGACTACGTCATCGCGCGCATCCCCTCGATGGCCTTCTTCCTCCACTACCTGTCCACCCGTTCCTACCTCCAAGCCCTGGGCAGCACCCGCCCGCTGCTCATCGCGGCGCTGGTCGCCAACCTCTTCAACCTGCTGGCCAACCTCCTCCTCGTCTTCGGCGACCCCGGTCTCGCGCACGTCGGGCTGCCTCCCCTCGGCATCCCAGCGCTGGGCGCGGTCGGCGCCGGCATCGCCACCAGCGTCGCTAGCCTCGTCATGGCCGCCATCGCCTGGCTGGCGGGTCGCGCCCAGGTCGAGGACGCTCCCGGCCCCCTGCCGTCCGTGTCGCGCGCGACCCTCTTTCGCCTCGCGCTCCCCGTGGGCTTCACATTGCTCGCCGAGATGGGCGTCTTCGGCGCGGCCGGCCTCCTCGCCGCCACCCTCGGCGAGAACGTCGCCGGCGCCCACCAGATCGCCCTGCACCTCTCCAGCATCTCGTACATGGCCTCCGTGGGCGTCGCCGGCGCCACCGGCACCCGCGTCGGCCGCGCGGTCGGCTCCGGCGCGTGGCAGGGCGCCCGCCGCGCCGGCGCCAGCGGTGTCCTGGTCGCCATGGCGATCATGGGCAGCGCGATGGCGCTCTTTCTCGCTTTTCCTCAGGCGCTAGCAGGGTTTTTCTCGGACGATCCCGAGGTCAGCGCCCTGGCCGCCCGCCTCATCGCCATCGCCGGTCTCTTCCAGCTGGTCGACGGGTTGCAGGCCGTGATGGCCGGCGCGCTGCGCGGAGCGGGCGACGTGCGCGGTCCCCTCTGGGCCAACGTGTTCGCCCACTGGCTCTTCGGGTTCCCGTTGGCGGCGTTGTTGGCCCTGAACCTCGGGTTCGGCGCCGAGGGCCTCTGGTACGGGCTCACCCTCGGGCTGGCCCTCGCCGCGGGCTTCCTGTCGCTGCGCTTCGTGCGGATGACCAGCGGGCCTATCGCGCGGGTCGGGGGGCCGACGCCGGCGACCGTAGCGCCAGCACCACTGCCGCCAGTGTGAACGCGCAGCCCAGCGCGATCCGGCCCGTCACGGCCTCGCCCAACCACACCCAGGCCAGCAGGCTAGCCACCGCCGGCTCACCCACGGTGGCCAATCCCACCAGGGTCGGCTTCGCGTGGCGCAGCGCCCAGGTCAGCGCTGCGTGACCCACAAGCTGGGGGAGCAGCGTCGCCGCGACGATGAAGCCGGCCGCGCGAGCCGACGAGGGCACCAGCGTGATGTCGGCCGCCGCCGCGGTCCCCAGCAGCAGCACGCCGCCCACGCTGGTCGCGATGCCCAGAAAGCCCCAGACGGGGAGGGCGGGACCTTGCGACCGCGCCGCGAGCAGGTAGCCCGCCATCGCCGCGGCCCCGAGGACCGCCAGCGCGTCCCCAGCCACCGCGTGTCCCCCATCGGCGCCGTGCCCTGACGCGATGATGGCGACGCCCACAGCGGCGATGCTCAGGGCCAGCCACAGCCGCCCGGTCGGCCGGTCCCGCCCGCTCGCCCAGCCCACCACCCCGAGCAGCAGCGGCGTCGCCGTCACCAAGGTCACCGAGGCGGCCACGCTCGTCAGGTGCAGCGAGCTCACCCACGCGCCGAAGTGCACACCGTAGCAGAGGCCTGCGACCGCGCCCGCGCGCGCCACGCGGCCCGTGATCTCCCCCCGCCCAGCCGCCCGGGCCACCGCGGGGGCGAGCAGCAAGCCCGCCAACGCGAGGCGCCACCCGGCGGCCACCAGCGGATGCGTCGGCGCGGTCTCCCGAAAAAAGATCGCCGCGAACCCGATGGCGACGACCGCGACGAGCAGCGCGACGCGGACGCGTCGGCGTGTGGCGGTCTCTGCGTCGGGGCCGTTCATGCGCGTAGCTGAGCCCCACCTGAGCGCCCGCGCAAGGGGGGCGGGATTGCCACGGCCTCCGCGGCTCGGCAAGCTGGGCCTCCCTCGCTACGTCCACGGAGCCACGCATGCCCGATTCCATGCCCAAGGCCGTCGTCACCTGCGCGCTCACCGGCGTCCTCACCGACCCCGTGCGCCACCACGTCCCGGTGACGCCGGAGCAGATGGCCGCCGAGGCGCGTCGCGCCGCCGACGCCGGGGCGACGATCGTGCACGTGCATTTCCGTAGGCAGGAGCAGGGAAAAGGACACCTCCCGAGCTGGGACCCCAAGGTCGCGGGCGACATCTGCGACGCGATCCGCGCCGAGGTCCCGGGCCTCATCATCAACATGTCGACGGGGGTCGTCGGGGACGACATCACCGGCCCGGTCGCGTGCCTCGAGCGCGTGCGTCCCGAGATGGCGGCGCTGAATGCGGGCTCACTCAACTACCTGAAGACCCGCGCGGACGGCGCCTGGGCTTGGCCGCCCATGCTCTTCGACAACTCGGTGACCAAGGTCGGGCGCTTCATCGCGGCCATGGACGGCCTCGGCATCGTCCCCGAGTGCGAGTGCTTCGACACCGGCATCCTGCGCAGCGTGGGGCTCTTCCTCCACAACAAGATGCTGCGCCCGCCGGTGCACGTCTCGCTGGTCATGGGCGTGGCGTCGGGCATGCCCGCGCGCGCCGAGTGGCTGCCGCTGCTGCTCGACGAGCTTCCCGAGGGCGCCCACTGGCAGGCGATCGCCATCGGCCGCGAGGAGGTCTGGGAGGTGCACCGTCGCGCCGCCGAGCTGGGCGGCCACCTGCGCACGGGCCTCGAGGACACCTTCTACCTCCCCAACGGCGACCGGGCGACGTCCAACGGCCAGCTCATCGAGGCGCTGGTGGCCATGGCGCGGGACGCTGGGCGCGAGATCGCCGGGCCGGACGACGCGCGCGCCATCCTCCATTCCTGACCCCGGCGGCGCGGTGAATACGCCGAGCACGCGCCCGTCGAGAGGTTGCTCCCGCGCTCAGCTAGGCGCTATCGTGAGCCACCACCGCAGCACTGAGGTCCCACACATGGCAAAGCTCTCCACCATCTCGCGCCACCTCCTCGTCGCCGCGCTGCTCTTGGGCACGGCCCTCTCCGGTGTCGCGACGGCCGCCGAGCCCCCCAGCCGCGACGACAAGGACGCGGCGATCCGCGCGGTCATCACGACCGCCTTCAGCGCCGCGCTCTCGGGCAAGCTCGACGACTACATGGGCACCATCCACCCCGACGCCCGCGACACCTCGACCCAGCGCACCTCCATCGAGCGCTACTCTTGGGCGCGCTTCGTCAAGCAGGCCAAGTGGTACCTCGACAAGGAGGACGCCAAGAGCTTCGAGGTCGTGAAGAAGGACGGCACCGACGAGCAGCCCCGCTGGTTCATCAAGGACCGCGAGCACCAAGATCGTATGCCGGTCCCGGTTCGGCTGATGCAGCACGAGGGCCGCTGGTACATCTACACCAACTCGCTCTAATGGCGCGTTGGGAGTCGGTCTTCGCGAGGGTCGCCACATGCGGGGCGGCCTTCGCCGTTTTTGCCGCCGTCGCGGCCTGCGGTGACGCCGACGGCGCAGGCGCCGACGCGGTTGCGGACGTGAGCTCCGACGCTGGGGACACAGGCGACGGCGACGGATCCGACGTCGGCGACCTTACGGGCCGCTCGATTTACTCGCTGCGGCTGACCCTGCCCGACGGCAAGATCTTCGACGTCCACAACCGCGAGCTGACCGGGCTCGAGACTTGGTACTCGTTCGGCTCAGCCCACATCGGGCCCGCCGTCGCCTTCACGGTCAGCGACAGCATCTTCTCGCCGTCCACCGCCACGATCACCCTGGACTTCGGCAAGATCATCGGCTCGGACATGCACGCCGTCGAGACGCCCGGCGTCGGCACCTACCCGCTGGACGAATCGCCACCGGCCATCGAGATCGTCGTGGCGTTTCAGACCTACAAGTCACGCCAAGACGGGTCGTCCGGCGAGATCATCGTGACCGAATGGGGGAGCGAGACGGGCGAGGTCATGGCCGGCACCGTGAAAGGCACCATCGCGGCCACGGCGGCCGGGCAGCTCCCGATCGACGTGGACGGCTGGTTCCACTTCACGCTGCCCAAGAAGGGCGACTCCAACCCGTGAGCCTCGGTCCGCTGCCCGGCGCGGCCGGCTACGCCCCGAAGGCAGTCAGCTTCTCTCTCGCTCCGCCGCTGGTCAGCGCTTGGTGCGCCATCCCCACGCCGCGCATCACGGTGCTGGCGCGGCCGGTCTGAAAGAGGATCGCCCCCGCGACCAGCCTCAGCGCTTGGCCCACGGGAGTGCGCCGCTTTCGGTGGAGCGCCTCCTCCCAGATCTCGGCGACAGCCGCGGCGTCTAGCTCGGGCCACACCGGACGCTCGGAGATCAGCAGGCCGTAGCTCTTGGGCTGCAGCGGCAAGATCTCGGGCTGGCCTCCCGCGCGCCACAGCAGCGAGCTGGTGTCGCGGTGCACCCACGGATCGACGTGCCCCTCGCTGGCTTCGAGCACCAAGGCGCTCGCCAGCCCGAGATCGGCGGCGATCGTGGCGATGAGGGTCTCGTAGCCGGTGTGGACGTAGCCCGCCACGAGGTGGGTGGACTCGCGGCCGCGCAGGGGCGTGACGAGCTTCTCGAGGGTGGCGAGGCAGACGCGCTTGGCGATCTCGCGGCGGATGTCGGCCAGGGCGTGCAGCGGAGGGCAGAAGTCCTCGACGTCCACGTAGGCCACGCCACGCTCGGCGAGCCGCTCAGCCGCCGACTCCACCGAAGCACGCCCGCCGCCGATCGCGAGCTTCAGGCCGCGCGCCTCGAGCACCTGGCGAGCGGTCAGGCCGAACTTCGGCGCGGTGGTCCAGGCGCCGTGGACGACCGTCGGCAGCCCGCAGGCCGCCAGGGTCGCGGCGATGAGCGGCGCGGCGTGGGGGGCCCGGATGCCACCGTCGTACGGGTCGGCGAGGCTGACGACGGCGGGCGTGTCGGCCACGACCACGTGGGACGCGCCGACGAGGGCGTCGAGGAAGCCCAGATTCTCGGCCTCCGTCTCGCGTTTCAGGCGCATCGCGATGAGGAAGACCGCGATCTGGATGTCGCTGGCGCCGCGATCGAGGCACAGGCGCATGGCCCGCCCCGCCTCCGCGCGATCGAGATCGCGGCTGCCGCGCGGCCCCACGGCGACGCGCGCGAGGATCCCGCGCATCGTCTCCCAGTCCGTCCCTCTGTCGTCGACGCCCGTCATCCCGCGGACGGTAGCAGTCGCGGGCGCCCCGCACCACGCCCGCGTCATGGACGCTCATTCGAGGTCATGTTAAGGGCCGCGCCACCCGCGCGCCCGGCCGCGGGGACTGAAAACCCTTGCCTGGAAGCCTCACATGCATCCCATCGCGCGCTTTGCCGCCGCCTGCCGTTGTGAGCCCGTCGACCGGCCCCCAGTGTGGTTGATGCGACAAGCTGGCCGCTACATGCCGTCCTATCAGGCGGTGCGCAGTCGCTACTCCTTCATGGACTTGTGCCGGACGCCGGAGGTGGCCTGCGAGGTCACCATGCAGCCCATCAACGAGCTGGGTGTGGACGCGGCGATCCTCTTCAGCGACATCCTGGTGCCGCTCGAGCCCATGGGCGTCACAGTGGGCTTTGAGAAGGGCCCCGTGGTCGAGCCTGCCGTTCGAAGCGTGGCGGCCATCGACGCGCTGCGCTCCGAGGGCGTCGCCGATGAGGTGCCCTATGTCTACGAGGCCGTGCGGCTGATTCGCCGCGAGCTGGGGGGCCGCCTGCCGCTTTTGGGCTTCGCGGGCTCGCCGTGGACCCTGGCCAGCTACCTGGTCGAGGGTGGCTCGAGCAAGAGCCTCCACGAGCTGAAGCATCTGATGTACGCGGAGCCGGCGGCCCTGGGCCGCTTGCTCGATAAGCTGACCGACGTGGTCATCGCGTACCTCGAGCGTCAGATCGAGGCGGGCGTCGACGCGGTCCAGGTCTTCGATTCGTGGGGCGGCGTGCTCGACGAGGTGACTTGGCGGGCGACCAGCGGCCGCACCTTGAAGCGGATTGTGGACGCGCTCGCGCCTACGGGCGTGCCGGTGCTGCTCTATGTTCATGCGGGGCCGCATCTGCTGGACGCGCTCGCCGAGATCGGCGCCACGGGGCTCAGCGTCGACTGGCGGCTGCCGTTGTCGGAGGTCCGTCGCCGGGTGGGGCCCAAGGTCGCGCTGCAGGGCAACGTGGATCCGGCGATCTTGCGGGCGCCAGTCCCGGTAATTCGTCAGGCGGTGGCTGACTGTTTCGCGTCTCACGGCACCGGGCCGGGGCACATCATGAACCTGGGTCACGGCATCACGCCTGACGCGTCCGTGGCCGCCGCGCGTGCGTTCGTCGAGGCTGCGCAGGAGTTCGGGCCCGCGTACGGGGGAACGCCCGCGTGAGCTCGGCGCGCGAGGCCTGGCGCAGACCCTCGCCGACCGATCCGCCGGTCGTGGTGGTCGGTGCTGGCGTGTCGGGGCTCGCCGCGGCGTGGCGACTGCACCGCGCCGGCATCCCCGTCACCGTGCTGGAGCGTCGTCGGCGCGTCGGCGGCGTGATGAACACCGTCGACGTGGGCGGCCACATCTTCGAGCGCGGCCCCACCACCGTCATCTCGCCCGACGGACACCTGCTGGCGCTCATCGACGAGCTGGAGCTCGGCGACCGGGCGGTGTTTGGGCGCGAGGCGGCTCACCGCCGCTTCATCTGGCGGGGCGGCGCGCTGCACGAGCTTCCGTCGGGTCCGGGTGGGCTGCTCGGGACCGGGCTGCTCTCGTGGCGGGGGCGGTTGCGGCTGCTGACCGAGCCGTTTCGCGCGGCGCCCGACGAGCCGAAAGACGAGACCGTGGCTGAGTTTTTGGGGCGTCGGCTGGGTGCGGAGGCGGTCGCTGCCTTCATCGACCCCATGGTGTCGGGGATCTACGCCGGCGACGTCTCGCAGCTTGGCGCCGACGCCTTCCCCAAGCTCGTGGCGATGGAGCGCGAGCACGGCAGCCTCGTGCGGGGCGCGATCCGCGGGCGAAAGCGCGACGGCCCGCGGCCCGACCGCCGCCTCATCAGCTTTCGGACCGGGCTCAGCGAGCTGCCGGCGCGGCTGCGCGAGCGCCTGGGCACGCGCATCCGCCTGGACCATGAGGTCCAAGGGATCACCCTGGCAGGCGACGGCACCTGGGAGGTCCAGGCCCTCGACGACGACCGCCAGGTCCGCTACCCCGCCTCCGGCGTCGTGCTGGCTGTCCCCGCGTGGCGCGCGGCGCGCCTGATGCAGCCCCTGGACGCGGGACTCGCGGGCACCCTGGCAGACATCCCCTACGCCGGGCTGATCTCGGTCGGGCTTGGCTACCCGGCGTCTCAGGTGGAGCGCCCGCTCGACGCCTTCGGTCTGCTCTGCGCAAGCGACAGCCCGCTTCCCCAAGTCGAACCTGTGCTGGGAGTGCTCTTCGGCAGCTCGATCTTCGAGGGACGCGCCCCCGCCGACCACGTGACCTACACCGTCATGATCGGGGGCGCCCGCGAGCCTGAGGCTCTGGACCTCGACGACGGGAGCCTCGTCGAGCGGGCGCGCGCGGCCCTGGCCCTGCTCGTCGGCGCGCGCGGGGCCCCGAGCGCCGTGCAGGTCTCACGCTGGCCGGGCGCGATCCCCCAGGTGTTGCCGGGGCACTCGCGCCGCGTGGTCGCGATTCGGCAGGCGGCGCAACGGTTTCCGGGGCTCGCCCTCGCGGGGAACTACTTGGACGGCGTGGGGGTCGACTCGGCCATCGGCGCCGGGTTCGCCGCCGCCGCCGCGCTGCTGGCCCCGCCCGACGACGTCACCGCGTAGCTCGCCAGCCCGCGCAACACCGTCAGCCCCGCGAGGTTCGCGGCCTTGCCGGGCGGCGCGAGTCGCAGGTGGTGATGCCCGTCGTGCCCGGACGCCAAGCGCAGCGTCTCGTTCCAGAGCGTCCCGCGCTTCTGATCGCGCGTCAGCCCACGGTCGAGCAGCCGCTTGATGCGCCGGTCGACCAGGATGCGGTCGATCGGGACCCCGATGGCGTCGGCGGCAGCCTGCAGGTGCCCCATCCAGCTCCAGGTCCCGACCACGTCCAGCGCGCCGAAGTCCACCGCGAAGTGCCGCCGGTTCTCCTCGGTAACCCAGGAGATATCTGCGTCTTCGCCCGCGAGGTGGGTCACGTGCCCGGCCTCGTGGACCATCAGGCTGCGCTCCCAGGGCCGCGCTCCGTCGGCCACCAGGGCGGGCGCCCGCACCCAGCGGATCTCCTTGGCATAGCTGCGCGGTTTGCCCGGCCGCCACGCGCTGAACCGCATCTCCTCGACCGCCCCGGCGTCGGCGGTGCGGCGCAGGCGCTTGCTCGACAGCGTCACCACCTGCCGCTTGGAGCCGGTGTCGATGAAGTGCTGACGCCACAGCTCGCGCGTCCCCTCCGCCGGGCTGTACGTGCGGACCTGCTTGGCGCTGACCTCCACGCCGCGGCTGACCAGACGGGACGCGATGCGGAAGCTGCTCTCCAAGTCGTCGCGGTCGGGCTCGGCCGCCGACCAGTAGCGGCGCGTCTCCACGCGGATCCGCAGGCGCTCGAGGTCGCCGGTCCAGCCTGTGATTCGATGCTCCTCCACGACGGGCGCGCTCGGCTCCGGGAAGCGCCCCAGCTCGTCGGGATAGTCCGCGGCGGTGCGCGCCTCTAGGACCACCGCGACCCCACCCCGTAACCGTGCGCGTCCCAGCATTCGCCTCGCGGCCTGGCCCTCCAACCACCGCACCAGATTGCCGTACTCGAGCGGTCCGCAACCTTGCTGGGCCAGGTCGCCCAGGGACACGCGCGCTTCGGGGCGCTCGCGCAGCAGCGCTTGGTAGGCCGACACCAGCACCGCGGCCAGCGCCGGCGTCGCGAAGGTGCGGTTGCGGGTGCGGTCTCGCCAGCCGAACGGGGGCAGCCCCGCGCCCTCGAAGCTGCGTAGATCGACGAGGTCGTTACAGGCCCACAGCTCGAGCCCCTGCGCGTCCAGCGCGCGCTCTTGCTCGCGCGGGTCGCCGATCTTCTTCACCGCGAGCCAGGCATCGGCGACCTCGTTTGAGGTCTTCTCCCGAAGCAGCGGCACCGCCAACAGCAGGCCGCTCACCCCCTGCTCCACGGGGGGGACGAAGGCGGTGGCCGCCGCGGACATCGCGCTGCCGGCGACGCGGCCGGTCGGGAGGGGCGCTGGCACCGGGGCGGCCGCTGGCGTCGCGGCCTGGGACGCTTCGGTGGTCGGCGCCTCGGTCTTGCCCCGCGTCGGGCCCAGCCCGCAGCCGACGCTTACGAGCGCGGTCAGGAGTAGCGTGGCCGGAAGGGAGGCGTGCATCCGGCTACTATGGGGCCCAGACCGAGCCTGGGCAATCCAGTGCTCTGTTTGTGACGGCAGGGGCCCTCACCGGAGCCGGGGCCGAGCGGCGCGCCCGGCACGGGCTCCGGTCGAGCGAGCCCCTACTCGGAGATCTGCCAGGTCGCGGTCCAGTCGGCGCACGAGAAGTCCAGCGTGATATCGGCGGGTTGGACCACCACGTCCAGATAGCCCTGGTCGTCGTTGAACAGGTCGCAGGTTTCCTTCATGGTCACGGTGAGCACCACAGGCACGCCACCTTGGGATGTCACGCAATTCTGCGCGCCGCCGGCGGATTGGCCGCAGAAGGTGTTGGCCGAGGACCAGCATCCGCAGATGCGGTACCAGAGGTTCGTGCCCGGCGACGTGAACGTGATCTTGGCGACGATCGGGTCGTCGTCACCGAACGCGCAGATGTCGAACGAGTCCTCGGTGGCGAAGAGCGACCACCAGTCGTTGTCGCCCTTGGGGAGCAGCTTGCCCTTCACCGTGCCCGACTTGCTCCCCGGGTAGTTCGCCAGCAGCGGGATCGTCGTGCTCCACTGGTTGGGGAAGTCCAGGCCGCCGTTGGACGTGTCGCCGTAGAAGCCCTCATCGGTCTGGCCGTTGCAGTTGTTGTCCACGAGGTCGCACACCTCGGCCGGCGCGGTGGGGCAGGTCGCAGCGCACGAAGGCTGGTTCGAGCAGGTCGTGTAGCTGAAGCAGGTCTTGGGCTGCGGCGCGGTGCATCCGACCCAGCCGGGGAACGCGCACGTCTCCACACCGGAGCCGCAGCTCGTCGAGCACGCCCGCGTCACGGCCTCGTCCGTCAGCCCGTCGCAGTCGTCGTCGATGCCGTTGCAGGTCTCGACGTTGTTGCCCGTGCCGTCGTTGCAGGTCAGGCCCGTCTGCGCGCTGTCGCACACCAGGTTGCCCTCCTTGCACAGGTCCGCGTCGCCGCCATCGCAGGCGTCGCCCTTGGTCGGGAAGGTCTCGTCAGTGCTCGCGTCGCAGTCGTCGTCCTTTCCGTTGCACAGCTCGACGACCGAGGCGGCATCGTCGTTGCAGGTCAGCCCCAGGCTGGGATGGCAGACGAAGACGCCGTCTTTGCAGCCGTCGGCGTCATTCCCGTCGCAGGGCGCCCCCACCGATGGGAATCCCTCGTCGGTGGTGCCGTCGCAGTCGTCATCGACGGTGTTGCAGGCCTCGACCTTGGCCACCGCGTCGTCGTTGCAGGTCAGGCCCGTGCCGTCGCAGACCCACGCCCCGTCCTTGCACGCGTCCGCGTCGCCCCCGTCGCAGGCCTGCCCCTTCTCGGGGAAGCCCTCGTCGGTGGTGCCATCGCAGTCGTCGTCCTGGTTGTTGCAAAGCTCGACCTTCGACGCCGCGTCGTCGGTGCAGATCGCGATGGCCCCGTTGCACTGCCACACGCCCTCGGCGCACAGGTCCTGGTCCAGCCCGTCGCACAGCGTCCCCTTCAGCGGGAAGGTCTCGTCCACCGCCACGTCGCAGTCGTCGTCGAGGTCGTTACAGGCCTCGACAATGCTGTCGGCGTCGTCGTCACAGACCAGGTTCTGGCCGTCGCACACGAACACGCCGTCCTTGCACTTGTCCGCGTCCGCCGGGTTGTCGCAGGCCTGCCCCTTCATCGGGAAGTCCTCGTCGGTCTTCCCGTCGCAGTCGTCGTCGATGGCGTTGCACAATTCCGCCTGGGTACCCGGGTCGTCCTGGCAAATCACCCCGGTACCATCGGGCTTACAGACATATTGGCCGTCTTCGCAGGAGTCGGGGTCGGTGCCGTCGCAGGCCGTCCCCTTGAGCGGGAAGTCCTCGTCGGTCTTTCCGTCGCAGTCCTCATCCGTGCCGTCGCAGGTCTCGGCCGTCGACGCCCCGTCGTCGTTGCACAGCGTCGTCTCGCCAGCGCACACCACCACCCCGTCCTTGCACGCGTCGGCGTCGGGCCCGTCGCAGGCCTGCCCGACGATCTCGAAGCCCTCGTCCGTCGTGCCGTCGCAGTCGTCGTCTTCGCTGTTGCACAGCTCGGCGATCCCCGCCGCGTCGTCATCGCAGGACAGCCCGACCCCGTCGCACACCAGCGTCCCGTCCTTGCACGAGTCCGCGTCCTCGCCGTCACACAGCCCCCCCTTGGTGGGGAAGTCCTCGTCGTCCGCGCCGTCGCAGTCATCGTCCAGGCCGTTGCACAGCTCCACCTTGCTCTCGGCGTCGTCGCTGCAGACCAGCACCCCGGCCCCGCAGGTCCACACGCCGTCCGCGCACGAGTCCGCGTCCTCGCCGTCGCAGGGCTGCCCCTTCTTCGGGAAATCCTCGTCGGTCTTTCCGTCGCAGTCGTCGTCCTGGTTGTTGCAGACGTCGACGCTGTCGCCCGGCGAGTCCGTGCACTCGGTCTCCACGCCGTTGCACGCCCACAGGCCGCCCGCGCAGTCGTCGGCGTCGGGCCCGTCGCAGGCCTGCCCCAGCTCCGGGTAGTCCTCGTCGGTCTGGCCATCGCAGTCGTCGTCGGCCTCGTTGCAGACCTCGGTGCTCGCGGTGTCGTCGTCGTCGCAGACCAGCCCCACCCCGTCGCAAGTCCAGGTCCCATCAGGGCATTCGTCGTCGTCGCCGCCGTCGCAGGCCGCCCCAACCAGCGGGAAATCCTCGTCGGTCTTGCCGTCGCAGTCGTCGTCTATGCCGTTGCACACCTCGACCGTCGACGCGGCGTCGTCGCTGCAGGCAAGCCCGCCCGCGCTGTTGCACACCAGCGTGCCGTCAGGGCAGGAGTCCTCGTCGTCGCCGTCGCAGAGCGCGCCCTTGTCGGGGAAACCCTCGTCGGTGGTGCCGTCGCAGTCGTCGTCGACGGAGTTGCAGATCTCGGCCTTCTGCCCCGGCGCGTCCTCGCAGATGAGCCCACCGTCGGGCCCGCAGATCAGCGTGCCGTCGGCGCAGGTGTCCTCGTCCTGAGGCCCGTCGCAGGCCTTCCCCTTGTCGAGGAAGGTCTCGTCGGTCAGCCCGTCGCAGTCCTCGTCCTTGTTGTCGCAGGTCTCGACCATCGGCGTGATGTCGTCGTCGCACTCCATGCCGCCGAACGCGTCGCAGACGAAGACGCCGTCAGCGCACAGGTCGGCGTCGGCGCCGTCGCAGCTCGACCCCAGCTTGGGGAAGGTCTCGTCGGTCGCGCCGTCGCAGTCGTCGTCCTGCGCGTTGCACAGCTCGGCGGTCACGGCCTCGTCGTCATCGCAGGTAAGCCCGCCCGCGGCGCAGTGGTACACGCCGTCCGCGCACTTGTCGGCGTCCAAGCCGTCGCAGGGCTGGCCGTCCTCGGGGAAGGCCTCGTCGGTCTTGCCGTCGCAGTCGTCGTCCTGCCCGTTGCAGGTCTCGGCCGTCGGCTCGGCCGCGCTGCACGCCGTCAACCCCTCCGCGACGCAGCGCCGCTCGCCCTCGCAGCGCCCGGCCGCGTTCTCGTCGGCGCAGCTCGTCTTGGCGCCGGCGTCGATGGCCGGCTTCGAGCACGTGCACTCGCCCACTTGGGGCTGGCAGTGGCCCGTCGCGCCGCCCTCGTTCCCCACGCAGGCGGCCCCCGGCGGGCAATCCGCCGTCTGCTGGCACGCCGTCGCACAGAATGAGCCGCTGGTCGGGTCCGGGCCCGGCAGGCACCGGTGCGGCGAGCCTTCGACCAAGGCGGGCGCGCAGTCGCTGTTGGACGCGCACGGCCAGCAAAAGAACACGTGATCGTAGACGCAGATGAAGGTCGGATCGCCCTTCGAGGTGCTGACCGGACGGCAGCTATACCCGGAGGGGCACTCGGTCTCGCAGGTCTTCGAGCACTCGAGCCCCTTGGGGCCCGAGACGCAAAAGTCGCTGAAACACTGAGAGTTCTGCTCGCAGGGGCACTGAAATCCCCCGGGGCACTCCACCGGCACGTGGATGTCCGCCGTCTCGGCATCGGCGGCGTCCGGGTCGGGCGTCACCTCGGACAGGATCTCGGACTGCACGTCCGTCTCTGCCAACGGGATTTCGGTGGCGACCACGTCCGGCGCGTCGGGGGCGTCCGCCGTCGGCAGCACCAGCCCGCCGTCCGCGCAGGCGGTCAGGGTCAAGGCGGCCACAGCGGCTCGGAGGAGGTTCGGGATGCTCTTCATGGTTCCTCGCACAATGGGCACGCAGACGGTCGCCCGTACTATAGATAGACGGGGACGCGCGATCTAGCACCGCTGCGGGGCGGTTGCTACCGAGGAAACGCGCGGGGTGTCGCGGCGCCGAGGCTGATCCCGCCGCCGCCGCCGCGTTCCGAGCGCCGGAAACCGTCCAAACGAGCCAACCACGCGGCTTTGTCGCTGTAACCGACGATGCGCCCGACCTCGGCCGCGTGCTCGTCGAGCACCAGGACGGTGGGCAGGCCCTTGATATTGTAGCGCTCGCGTACGGGACGGGCGGCGTCCGAGTCCGCGTCGAACTGCAGCGGCACGAAGTCGTCGGCGAGGCGCTCGCCGTCGGGGGCGTCGAAGACCTCGGACTCAAGCTTTCGGCAGGCGCCACACCAAGTCGCGCCGAAGTAGACCAGGACCCGCTTGTCGTCGTTCTCGGCGCGGCGCACGGCTTCATCGACGTCCACGGACTCCCAGGGCACCGCCGCGGTGGCGGCGACGCTGAGGAGGCAGAGCATCAGGACGAGGAGGCGGAGCTGCATGAACGGTCTGGTGCCTCAGCGCGTGTGGGGGCCGCACGCCCCAGGCAGGCCGCAGTGTGCAGCCGTCGAGGGGGACAGCGCAATCAGCCGGTCATCGCCCATGCGGCTCGCCCGCGAGCGAGCCGTCGGCCTCGCGCAGCCCGCGCAACAGGGCGACCACTGCCAGCGACGCCACCCCTGCGGCGACGTAGGGCGCGGCTTCGGAGCGGTCGAAGAGCCAGCCCGCGGCGAGAGGGCCGACCGCGCGGGCAGCGGCGCCCATGCTCTGACCCAAGCCCAGCACGGCGCCCTGCTGTCCCGCGCCCTCCGACAGGGACACGAGGGCCGCGAGCGACGGGCGGACCAGCCCCTGGCCGGCGGAGAGCAGGCCGACCATCACGAGGGTGAGGCCGAGTGTGGGAGTGAACCCGACCGCGATGGAGGCCAACCCCATGAGCGCGGCGCCCGATATCGCGAGGCGGCGACTGCCTAATCGGCGGGTGAGGCGGCCGACCAGCCCGCCCTGGACGATGACGATGACGACGCCGAGGCCGGCGAAGATGGCGCTCATGCCGCGTCCGGTGATGCCGAATCGCGACTCGGCCAGCAGCGGGAAGGTGGTCTCGAGGGCGACGAAGGCCAGCATCGCCAGGAACATCGAGGCCAATAGCCGCGCGAGGTGGGGGGAGACGCGGGGCCGGGCGAAGATCGGGCGGGCCTTGCTCTCTGAGCCCGCGGGGCGGGTCTCGACCAGCACGAAGGAGGCGAGCACCAGGTTGATGCCGGAGAAGGCGGCGGTGACGAAGCAGGTGGTGGCGAAGCCCCAGGCGGAGAGGAACCCGCCGACGGCCGGGCCGAAGATGAAGCCGACGCCGATGGTCGCGCCCAGCAGCCCCAGGGAGCGGGCGCGCTCCTCGGGCGGGCTGACGTCGGCGACCGCGGCTTGGGCTGTGGACAGGCTTCCCGCGAACAGGCCGGCCAGCGCGCGCGCGAGCAGGAGGGTAGCGAGGCTGTCCGAAAACCCAGTCGCGGTCAGGGAGATCGTCGAGCCCACCAGGGTGGTCAGCAGGACCGGGCGGCGGCCGAAGCGGTCGGAGAGGCGCCCCCACAGCGGCGCGCCGACGAGCTGCGCCACGCTGTAGGCGCTCAGGATGGCGCCCACGCCGAGTCCGCTCGCCCCGTACCGCAACGCAACATAGGGCAGCAGCGGGAGCAGCACCCCGAATCCGACCATGTCGAGAAAGACGAGGAGGTGGATGGTGAGGAGCGAGGAGCGACGCAATCGGGGTTCCTGTGCGGACGCGTGAGACACGCGCGTTTGGCGCGTCAGCAGGGCATCCCGCGGGTGTGCGCCCCGTGGTAGATACCATCACGTGGGGCGGAGGTCCCCATCCGCTGCGACGGGCGCCGCGATTGGATTCGGTCGCCGCGGGGCTGAGCGCGGACGAGGCGAGGCGGGAGGTGAAGGTGGATTTTGAGCTGGCGCGCATCACGGTCGAGGCACCGGGGGCGACCCCGCGAGCCACGGCGTTCATGCTGCATGGCATCCTGGGTTCGGGGCAGAATTGGCGGTCCTTTGCTCGCTCGCTGGTTGCGGCGCACCCGGAGTGGCGCGTGGTCTTGCCGGACCTGCGAAATCACGGGCGCTCGGCCGGCGCAGCGGCGCCTCACACCGTGGCGAGCTGCGCGGGCGACCTGGCGGTCCTGGCGCAGCGGTTCAGCCCACGGCCCTCGGTGTGCATCGGCCACTCTTACGGCGGCAAGGTCGCCTTGGCCTACGCGCGGGACTTCGGCGAGTCGCTGCGCGAGGTCTGGGCGCTGGATGCGCCGCCGGGCGCCATGGCCGCGCCGGCCGCGGGCTCCGACGTCCCCGACGCGGTGGGGAAGGTGCTGGGCGCGCTACGCCGGGTCGAGATGCCCGTCGCGCGGCGCGAAGATCTCGTCGAGTCCCTGGGCCGCTTCGGCGTTCCGGCGGCCGTGGGCCAGTGGATGACCACCAACCTCGAGCCCGCCGAGGCCGGCTACCGCTGGCGCTTCGACCTGGACGCCATCGAGGCGATGGTCGCCGAGTACCTCGAGGCGGACCTCTGGCCGGTGGTCGAGTCGCCGCCACCGCACCTCCGCGTCGGCCTGGTGGTCGCAGGGCAGGGCGGCCGATACAGCGCCGCCGATCTCGAGCGGGCGGCCCGCGCTCAGCGAGGCGGCGTCGAGGTCCACGAGCTACCGACCTCAGGCCACTGGGTCCACGTCGACGCGCCCGCGGCCCTCGCAAAGATCCTCGGCGCCGTCCTGACGCGCGCCCTCGATTGACACCCGCCGATCACCCGGCGCAAGTTGCGCCCAACCGGAGCGCCCCACCGTGACCGACCACCAGCTCCTCAAGCTGAACACCGCCCTGCTGGGCGCCGTCGTCGCGCTCGGCTTCGGCGCCGCCCTGGCGATGGCGCGCCCGGTCATCCTGCCCTTCGCCATCGCGCTGCTGGCCGCCTTCGCCGTCGAGCCGCTGGTGCGCGCCCTCGAGCGCTTTCGCATCCCCCGCTGGCTCGGCGCCCTCACCGTCGTCAGCCTCATCTTCGTGACCATGGGCACGATGGTCGCGATCGTCGTGAGCACCCTCGAGCAGTTCCGCGCCCGCGTCCCCCACTACCTCGAGCTGATGCAGGGCTACCTCGAAGGGCTGGCCCTCCCACGCGAGATCGCCGAGCGCTTCCGCGTCAGCGACACGGCCTTCTGGAGCCAGCTCTTCCCCGTCGACTCCATGGTCAACAGCATCGGCTCCATCGCCCGGGCCGGCGTCGGCGGCCTCGCCAGCTTCACCCTCGTCCTGCTCATCACGGTCGCGCTGATCATCGCGCGAAAGAGCGTCGACGAGCGCCTCCGCCGCGCGGCCGGCAGCGCCACCGGTCGCGGCGAAGACACCGCCCGCGTCATCAACGCCATCGACGCCGGCATCCAGACCTACATGGCGCTCAAGACCGGCCTCTCGGTCGCGTTCGGACTCAGCCTCTTCGCCGTGCTGAGCATCTTCGGCGTCGACTTCGCCGTGCTCTGGGGCTTCTTGGCCTTCCTGCTCAACTACATCCCTACGGTCGGCCCCGCGCTGGCCGCCGCCCCCGGTGTGGTCATCCTCTGGCTGCTGCACGGCCAGAGCACAGGTTTCGCGGTGGTCGGCACCGTCTCGATCATCGCGGTGCCCTTCCTGTTCGGGAACCTCATCGAGCCCAAGCTCTTCGGCGACAGCCTCAACCTGAACTTCTTCGCCGTGCTCTTCGCGCTCTTGCTCTGGGGCTTCTTGTGGGGCGTCGCCGGCGCCTTCATCTCGGTACCCATCATCATGGCGGTCTCGGTGATCTGCCGCGAGGTGCCGGCCCTGCGCGTCATCCACGAGCTCCTGCGCGCCTGAGGGCGGCGACGGCGCCAGCGAAGCCAGCCCGAGATCCTTCGAATCGCCAGATCCTATCAGCGCGTTCGGGGCAGCAGCTCGGCGAAGTTGCAGGGGCGGTGCGTGATGTCCAGCTGCGAGAGCAGGATCTCGTCCCACGCGGTCCGGCACGCCCCGGTCGAGCCCGGCAGCGCGAAGATCAGCGTGCCCCGCGCCAAGCCCGCCGTGGCTCGCGACTGGATGGTCGAGGTCCCGATGTCGCGAAAGCTCAGCCAGCGAAAGAGCTCGCCGAAGCCCGGGATCATCTTGTCGCAGACGGCTTCGACCACCTCGGGGGTGACGTCGCGCAGGGTGATGCCCGTGCCGCCGGTCGCCAGCACGACGTCCACGGCGGCGTCCTCGATGAACTCTTCAAGCGCAGCCCCGATGGCGGCTGGCTCGTCGACCACGATGCGCTTCTGCAGCACGCGGTGGCCGGCCGCAGAAGCCCGCTCGACCAGCAGGCGCCCCGACGTGTCGGTGTCCTCGGTGCGCGTGTCCGAGATGGTCAGCACCGCGATGCCCAGCCCGGCGTCGGGCGACGCGCTCACGCCGGCCTCACTGGCAGTCGAAGGCGAGGGCGCTCTGGTCCCACTTGCACTTCTCGCCGGTCTGCGTGCAGTCGAGGGAGTAGAGCACCTTGCTGGCGCAGAACCACAGCGTGTTCCCCTGGCACTCGCCGGCCGCCGTGATGCTGCCGCAGTTCGCGCCTTGCTCGGGCTTGCACTTGCCCGCCGCGCACGCCCAGCCCGTCGAGCAGCCCGGCGCGCAGATGCCGCCGCACCCGTCGTCACCGCAGAGCTTGCCGTCGCAGCTTGGGACGCAGGGCCCCTTGTCGGAGCACTGGTACTTCTTCGCGTTCGGGTCGTAGGTGCACTTGTGATTCGGCGCCTGCGAGCAGTCGTTCTCAACCAGCTTTGTGAAGTTCTCACACCACACCGCGGAGTTCCCCTGGCACTCGCCCTCGGCGGTGACGGTCCCGCACGGACCCAGGATGCACGCGCCCAGGTCGCAGATCTTCGGCGACGCGCAGTTCCCGCAGGTGCTGCCACAGCCGTCGGTGCCGCAGACCTTGTCTTCGCAGTCGGGGACGCAGTCCTTCTCGTGACAGAGCTGGTCGACCTCGCCGCACTCAAGCTCACCGCTGCACTCGCCGCACAAGCCCCCGCAGCCGTCGGACCCGCAGGACTTGCCGTCGCACTGCTTCACGCAGATCGCCACGCACTGGCCAAACTCGTTGCACACCTGCGGGTGCGAGCAGAAGCCGCAGAGGCTGCCGCAGCCGTCGGGCCCGCAGATGCGGCCGTTGCAGTCGGGCACGCAGGGGGTGTCGGCCTTGGGGACGTCCGGCGTCGAGATGTCGGGCGTCGTCTCGGCGGGCTCGGTGTCTGCGGGCTTGGTGTCCTCGGTGGGGGTGTCCGTCGTGGCGTCCGGCTCCACCGTCGTGTCTGGCTGCACGTCAGGCGCGACCACGACGTCCGGGATGACCACCGGCACGTCGGTGAACCCCACGTCGGGCGTCGTGTTGGATTCGTCTGCCTCTTTCACCGTCGGCTCGCACGAGACCAGCGCGGCGGTGAGGATCAACAGGCTGAAAATAAGACCGAGTGGGCGTCGTAATTCCATGGCGCACAAAGTAGCGGGCGGGCGAACTGAACGCCAGCCCAAGAAGCGCGGACCGCGCGCCTTGCGCCAGCGCGGCGGGTGCGGTCGACTCGCGCGATGGGAGCTGGCCAAACACCCGGGCGCGCTCGCGTCTTGCTCATCGGCGGCGGCGCGCGCAACCACGCGCTGGCCGAGGCGCTGCGGAACAGCCCCTCGGTCGCCGAGGTCGTCTTGGCCCCCGGCACCTCGGGGCTCGAACGCCGCGGCTACGCGACCGCGCCGGTGGCGACGCAGGATCTGCCGGGCCTCGTCGAGCACGCCATGCTGGAGGGCTACGATCTCAGCGTCGTCGGCCCGAACACGCCGCTTGTGGACGGCATCGTCGACCGCTTCGAGGCCGAGGGCTTGCCGATCTTCGGCCCCACCCGCGCGGCGGCCCGACTGGAGGGCTCGAAGTCCCACGCGCGCTTGCTGATGAGCCGCCTCGGCATCCCGACCCCGCGCTTCGCCATCTGCGACAACGTCCACCGCGCGATGCACATGGCGCGCACCCAGCGCTGGGCGCGGGTCTTCAAAGTGGACGGCATCGCCTACGAAAAAGGCGTGCGGGTCACCCACGAGCTCGCCGAAGCCGAGCAGGCGCTCCAGGACATCCTGGTCGAGAACATCTACGGCCTGGAGTCCGATCGCATCGTGGTCGAGGAGCGCATCGACGGCGTCGAGATCACCGTCTGCGCCATGAGCGACGGCCACCACGTCGAGATGCTGGGCCATGTGCTGAACCACCCGCGGCTGCTGGCCGGCGACACCGGCCCACCCAGCCGCGGCATGGGCCAGGTCTCGCCGGCGCCGCAGCTTAGCGACGCCGTGTACCACCGGCTTCGCGACCAGGTCGTCATCCCCACGGTGCGCGCGATGGAGGACGCTGAGACCCCGCTGCGAGGCGCCCTCTTCGTCGACTTCATGCTGGTCGACGGCGAGCCCTACGCCATCGACTACAACGTCCGCTTCGGCGACCCGGCCACCCAGACCCTGCTGCACAGTTGGTCGGGCGACTTCTACCGCGTGCTGCAGGCCTGCCGCGGTCAGGGCGACTTGCAGGCCGCGGTCGCCGGCCTCCGCCACGATCCCCGCCCCCGCGTCACCCTGGTCGCGGTCTGTCAGGGCTACCCCGGGCGCCGCCTCCGAGGCGCCAAGATCACCGTCGACACCTCGGTGTTCGACGCCGACCCAGACCTCGCGCTCTACGAAGACGGCGTCCGCGCGACCGAGGATCGCCTCGAGACCACCGGCGGCCGCGCCTACACCGTCGTGGCCGCGGGAGACACCATCGCCGACGCCCGCGCCCGCGCCTACCGCGGGATCGCCGCCATCCACTTCGAAGGCATGCACTACCGCGCCGATATTGGCCTCTAGCCACCGCTCGAAGCCGCCGTCGAGGTTGACACTCCACGCGTCGCGGTGCTAGGCAACGCGGCCTCTGCGCGGTTAGCTCAGCTGGATAGAGCGTCGGCCTCCGGAGCCGAAGGCCATGGGTTCGAATCCCGTACCGCGTACCGGCGCGAGGCGGGCGGGGTGTCGTCATCGACGCGCACTTCGCCCGCCTCGCTCCATTTCTGGGCACTGACCTCGCGGTTTTCGCGCCCGACTTTACGAGAGGACCGCATGCAGAAGGTCGCACGGGCCGCGATTCGGCGGCTGACTCTGGCTCCGGGGACGCGCGTCTCGCTGGCGCTCGATGACGCCGCGCTGCGGGAGTCTGTCGAGAGCTTGCTACAGTCCGCCGGCGCTGAGATTGCCGAGGATGGGCCGGTCTCGGGCGCCCTCGTCGAGGTCGCGGATCTGGACGGGCCGTTGGTGCCCGAAGCCGCCCAGGCTGCCCTTGAGCGCCTCGAGGCCGGCGGCGCGCTAGCTCTGATCATCCGGGCCCGCGCGGTCGGTCGCTCCGTGGAGTCGCTGGCCGAGCTTTGGAAGCCGCGACTGCTGCTGCAACGCGCTCACGGCGAGGGCCTCGACGGCACCATCATCATCTCCGGTCCGCGCCGGGCGCCGCTTGCGAGTGCCGAGCGAAAGCGGCTGCGCGGGCTGGCTCATTCGATCGAGCCCTCGGTCCTGATCGGCAAGGCCGGGCTGACCGACGACGTGGTCGAGGCCGCGCTGGCTGCCGTCGAGCGCCACGGGCTCATCAAGGTGAAGCTGACGCCCCAGGCCGACCTGGACAAGCACGCCGCCGCTCGCGACATCGCGTTCGCCACGGGCAGCGACCTCGTCCAGCAGATCGGCAAGACCGCGCTGCTCTTTCGGCCGGACGTCGCCCTGGAGCCGCCGGTCAAGCGCAGCGGGCGCCGCTAGTTCAGCCGTGGCGCCGGCCCTCTACGGGCTGGACCGCCCGCTGCGCTCGATAAGCCAGACCGCATCGACGAGCGCCAGCTCGAGATCGTATCCCGGTGTTTGAGATGCTGGGACGATGTGCAGCTCTGGAGCGGCGTCAGCGTCGGCGCGTGTCTCGACGGCGACCAGGATCCGCCCCTCGGCGCGCAGGAGGCGGCCGAGCTCGGGGAAGGTCAGGGCCCGCCGCTGCAGGATCTCGGGCGATAACTGGCGGCGCCGAAGGTCGTGACCGCCGGGGCTGAGCAGCTCGCTGTAGAGCGGGTAGAAGCCGGGGACGGCGGCGGCTTGAAAGGCGAACCAGGCGCGCAGCTCCTGACTTGAGAAGACCGCGATCTGCGCGTCCGCGCCGACCCGCTCGACGTAGCGACGGTGCAGGTGGCGGCGCAGTGAGCTCTCGGTGACGGCGGCGACGACGCGAAAGCCGGGGCGGAAGCCGCCATCTTCGGCCTGGAGCTCGGCCAACTTCAGCACTGACATCGCGGTCCGGCCGTCGGAACGCTCGGTCGGCGCGGCGAGGTAGATGACGGCGTCCATGTCGCGCACATGGGCGCCCGAGCCGGGGAGCTCGGCCAGCACGCGCTCCGAGGTCCAGTCGGCCGCGTGGACGGTGAGGCGCCCGCACGCGGGCCCGCCGCCTGAGGGCTGGAAGGTGAGGGCGCCGTCGTCTGCGGGCCGAAACACACCGCCCGGCCCGCCGACGCCGGCGCGCGAGGCGATGATGCGGCGCTCGGCGCGGCGGTCGTGGAAGGCCTGTAGCGCCGCGTCGTCATCGACGAGCAAGGTCACGACGACGCCCGGGTGCGCCCGCATGAGCGCCTCGCAGAGGTCGAAGCTGGCGGCGCGGGAGCCGCAGATGAGCGCGCGGTCGATGGCCGCGAAGGGCGCGTTTAGGACGGAGGCGACTGGGTTTTCGGAGGGAGAGGGGGCTGCGCTGGCCGCGGACCCTACGCGGGCGGCGAGGGCGCGGGTGACGCGGAAGCTCGGCGAGATGGCGAAGAAGCCGACGGCGTCCGCGGGCGCTGGGCCAGGGCCGGGGGCGAGGTGGACCGTGGGGGAGACGAGGGCCGCGGTCGGGTCGCGGTCGGCCGCGGTGAGCCAGGCGATGGGCACGCAGGGCTCGCGGGGGTGGGCGGTGGCGAGCTGCGAGAGCGCCTCGAAATCGGGCCAGCGGCCGGGGAGGGGGAGGGCGGCGAGGTCACGGGAACCGAAGAGATAGCTGTAGGATTCGTGGCCTTTGCTGGTGAGCAGGGCCACGAGGAGGGCGGCGAGGCCGGGCTCGCGGACGACGGCGCTGACGAAGAGGCCGATGAGCTGTTCGGAGGGGACGGTGACGGTGTGCGGGCCACCGGCGACGCGGGCGGCGCCCAGGTTTCCGGGGTCGAGGACCTCGGCGACGACCAGGACGCGGCGGGCGGAGTCGCGCGGGGTGGCGGTGATGTCGCGGACGCTGAGGATGAGGCCGAGGGTGGCGGCGTCGGGGCTTGGGGATTGCGGGTCCGCGAGGAGCAGGACGCGCTTGGCGGCGTCGACGTCGACGCGTTCGAGGTAGCCCTCTTCGCCGGCGTGGCCGTGGCGGTAGACGACGCGGCTGAGGGCGGGATCGTCGAGGAAGTGCGGGCGCATCTCGGTTTCGCCGACCACGGCGAAGTGGGGGCGCATGGCGGACTTGTGGTAGTGGGCCATCAGCTCTTCGAGCAGCGGGCGGGTGGCGCCGTTGACGCCGACGACGACGGTGTGGCCGCTGAGGCCGGCAGGGCGGTTGGCGGCGATGTCGATGACCTCGCGGACGACGTCGGTGCCGAGGCCGATGAGGAAGCTGACCAAGAAGAGGCCGAAGACGGTGAGGCCCAAGCTGACGGCGACCACGGCGAGGTCTGAGGGGTCGCTGAGCATATTTCCGGGGTCTTGGACCTGGCGAAACGCCCACCAGAGGCGGACGACGAAGTGGGAGTCGTGGTCGGTGGCCGCGCCGTCGCCGTCGAAGTCGACGCGGTCCGCGGTGAGGTGGTCGAGCAGCACGGTGCCGCAGAAGGAGACGAGGGCGACGGCACCCCCCATCAGCGCGACTTTGCGGGCGCGTTCTCGGCGGAGCAGCACGGCGCGGAGGTCCGAGATGAGGGTGGACCAGTAGCGGATGAGGAGGACGAGGCGGGCGAGGCGGAAGAGCCGGAGCCAGCGGGAGTCGGGGATGCCGAGCACGCCGGGGAAGAACGAGGCGAGGGCGGCGGCGTCCAGGAGGAGGAAGCCGCTGCGGCGGGCGAGGACCAGCCAGCGCGGGAGGTCAGCGGGCTCGTCGTCGAGGCGCGGGGCGTGCAGCGCCACACTGCGCAGGGCAAGCTCGACGGTGAAGAGGGTCAGGAAGGCCCAGGTCGCCCACGGGGGCAGCTCGAGGGGCAGCAGGCTGAGCACGATGGCCGCGCCGATGCAAAGACGCACGACGGGTAGCTCGACCAGCGCGTGGGCCTGGAGCGGGGCGCGCGCGATGTGGCGGGCCAGCGGACGTGCTCGCTCGGAGCCGGCGCGGTTCAACGGCCGAGCGGGAGCTTCATGAAGTCGAAGGCGACGTCGGCGCGGTGGTAGATGCGTCGGACGGCCGCGCTGGCGAGGCTGTGAGGCGGTGCGGAGCGGCCGATGTCCGTGAAGTAGATGGACTCGTTTTCGCCCGCGACATAGTCGGTCAGGTGGTTCAGCGCGCCGCGATGGGTCGGCAGATCCTTGTCCCAGCCGGCCGCGTCGACGACGAGGATGTCGTTGCCCTTGAAGAAGCGCTCCGATTCCGCAGGGATGTGCTTGAAATCCGAGGCGTAGGTGACCTTCTTCTTCCCGGTGTCGAAGTGGTAGCCGTAGTTCGGGCGGGTGTTGTCGCCGGAGGTGGTCTCGAGCGCGAAGGCGGTCACCTCGATGTCGCCGAAGGGCAGCGGGGTCCCGGGGACCAGGCGCATGTGCTCGAGGGTCGTGAAGGGGCCGTAGCGCTCGACGGACTCAGCCCAGAGGTCATCGGGCGCGAGGAAGGGCAGCGCGTGCTCGCTCCACTTGTCGAGCTTGCCGAGGCCGCCTGCGGCGTCGCGGCTGGCGTTGACCACCGTGACCCCAGTGACCGAGAGGGCGGCGTCGATCTGCTCGTCGAAGTCGTGGGTGCAGTCGATCAGCACGTAAGTCGCGATGTTCTGCATCAGCGCGGACGAGCGCCGGCGGTAGTTGCGGCCGGCCAGGTCGGTGATGGGGGTCGAGGGGCCGGTGCCGAGGAACTGAAAGTAGGCCATGAAATCCGCCGTGTATGGGTCGCGTCAGGGGAGGGGGAGCGTCGGCGCGGAGAGGGGGCGCCATAGCGGTCGCCGTGGCTCGCGTGGCTCAGGGGCAGGCCTCGCCTTCCGGGCAGCAGCCGTCGATGGGGGTGGAGACGCAGGCGCCGCCGGGGGCGCATGCGTCCGCGGTGCATGGGTCTTGGTCGTCGCAGAGGACCTCCGGGACCTGGGCGACGCAGATGACCGCTTCGGGGTCGCAGATCCAGGCTTCGCAGCCCACGCCGGGGCAATCCTCGTCGGCGACGCAGCACCCGGCCGGGCTGTCCGCGACGACTGCGAGGTCGTCGATCCAGACACCGCCCGCGTCGTTGATGGCGGCGTCCACGGTGTCGAACCGCACCTCCACCGTGACCGACTTGCCGGACCACGGGCTGAGGTCGAAGGTCTGCTTGGTGAACACGCTCAAGGTGTCGCCGAAGCACGGCTTCTGGACCACCCCGTCGATGGCGACCTCGGTGAAGTCGAAGCTGCAGCTGCCGCTCTCGTCGAGGTCTTGGCGCAGCCAGATCTCGAGGGTCGCCTCGCCCGCAGGGACCGCGATGACCCGGGCCGCCGTCGCGTAGGTCGCGCCGAAATCGTAGGAATAGCTTGGCAGATTACCGCAGTACAGGCTGGTCGTGCCCGTGTGCTTCTGGCTCGTGTCGAGCTGCCAGAAGACCTCCGGGTTCGTGCTGGTCAGTGTCCAGGCAGCCGTGGCGTTGGCGCCCTCGAAGGAGTCCTGGAACACGGTGCCCGAGGGCAGCGGGCCGTAGGGCGTGTTGGAGCACTCGCCGCCGTCGCACAGGTCCAACGTGCAGATGAAGCCGTCGTCGCAGTCCTTGGGGACAAACGCGCAGTAGCCGGCGTCGCATGAGTCGTCGGTGCACGGGTCGCCGTCGTCGCAGTCGCCGCTGACGTCGCAGCAGAGCGGATCCAAGGGCCCGGGGACGCAGGCGCCCAGCGCGCACACGTCTTTCAGGGTGCAGGTGTCGCCGTCATCGCAGCTCAGCGTGTTGGGCGCCGACTGGCAGCCCGTCGCCTTGTCGCAGAAGTCGTTCGTGCAGGGGTTCTTGTCGTCGCACTTGAGGGTGACGCCGACGCATTTCCCCTCGATGCAGGTGTCGCCGGTGGTGCAGGCGCTCGCGTCGTCGCAGTCGCCATCGACCAGGGCGGCGACGCAGCCCGTGAGCGGGTCGCAGCTGGCGTCGAGGCAGGGGTTGTTCTCGCCGCAATCGGGTGCGGGACCCGGCACGCAGACCGCCGCGACGCAGGTGTCGCCTGCCGTGCATGCGTTTCCGTCCTCGCAGGGGCCGACTCGTGGCTTCCACGCGCAGCCGCTCTCCGCGTCGCACACGTCGTCGGTGCATGGGTTTCCGTCGTCACAGGCCAGGGCAGTGCCACCGCAGACGCCTTGGAAGCAGCGGTCTTCCAGGGTGCATGCGCTGCCGTCGTCGCAGGGCTTCTGGTTGTAGGTGTGGACGCAGCCCGCGTTGGGGTCGCAGGCGTCGGTGGTGCAGGGGTTGGCGTCGTCGCAGCCCACCGCGCTGCCTTGGCCGCAGGTCCCGCCGCTGCAGGTCTCGCCGGTGGTGCAGTCGCTGCCGTCGTCGCAGGCCGTGCCGTCGGCCGCGGCGCCGAGCTCGCACTGCCCGCCGACGCAGCGGGGCGTCTTGCACGCCGGGATGGAGCCACGGCCGGCGGCGCAGTCTGCGTCCTCCGTGCAGGCCGCGGGCGGCAACTCGACGGTGCTCGTGTCCCCGGTGTCCGCGCTGTCGGACGCGGCGTCGGACGTGGAGTCGGGGGTGTCGCTGACCTGGCCGACGTCGGTGGCGTCTCTGGCGTCGGGTGCCGCCGTCCCCCCGGAGTCGCAGCCGCCCATCCAAACCGAGACCGCCACCGCGACCGCCGCGACGAGGTGCGTGCGCCGGTGCCGAACGCTCGCAAGCGCCCGTGAGTGCTGGTCTACAGGGATAGGTTGTACGTCGCCAGAGCGCATGGCCCGCACGTTACCTGACGAGTCCTATGACCGCCAGCACGCCCCCGAGCACGGCCAGCGCGATGCCGCCGACCGCCAGCCAGCGCGCCGCCTTCGACGCCGACGCGAGCAGCTCGGCCTCGCTCTTCAAGCTCAGCAGGTAGGGGCTGCCCTTCTTCTCGGGCTGCCGCAGCACCAACCCGTCGTCGAGGTCCGCGAGCTCACCCAGCGCGTAGAGCGCCCGGCCCACCGGCAGGATGCGCTCCTCGAACCGGTAGCCCACCGTGCGTCGGTGCCCCCCCGTCGCCATCGCCATCGCCCCCACCGCGACTCGGAACGCCCCGTATCCA
This sequence comes from Myxococcota bacterium, assembly GCA_041389525.1. Classification (GTDB taxonomy): domain Bacteria; phylum Myxococcota_A; class UBA9042; order PHBI01; family JACKFB01; genus JACKFB01. The sequence continues at coordinate 53,436 of JAWKRR010000023.1, forward strand.
ACCGTCAGCTTGTCGCCAAGGCCCTGCTCGGCCCCCGTCGGCGGCTCGAACCGGTCGACGACCTTCTCCAGCTCGAGCTTGGCGCCGTTCGTCAGGACGCGGACGCGGCCGCTCCCGTCGTCCAGGTAGAACACCGCCTCGCGCCGATTCTGGCTGACCACCTCCTCGGTCTTTCGCCACTCGGTGCGGACGCTCCCCTGCGAGTCGCGCACCTCGTGCCGCGACTCCACCACACGGACCACCCGCGAATCGCAGATGGCCGCGGTCTGGCCGCTCAGCTCGCCGGTGAGCGGCGCGTCGCACGCGACGGTGCCCTTGAGCTCGGCCACCTCGGCATACCCGCTGCTGCCTCCGCCCGGCATCTCATCGCGCACGGACTGAACCAGCGAGAGCATGTCGCCCACGCGCGACGTCTCGGTCGTCGCCATGACCGCGGCGCCCTGCTTCTTCTTCTTCGACCAGAAGACCAAGCCGAGGCCGATCAGCACCAAGACTATGCCTGCAATAAACACCGGTCACGCCTCGTGGAATTGGGGACGGAGCCGCTGGGCCGCGTGAGACGACCGGCGCAACCGCTTCGAGAAGAGATGGTAGCGATTGGTAACACAGTTCGTCACGCCCATGACATGGATGTCATAGCCGCGCCCGTCGCGGCCGTGATTCGCGGCGTTCGCGTCGCGCCGCGTCCGACCGCCCTCGAGGCGGCGCGCGGCCGCAACCCGCTAGAACCTTGGGTTATCGCTTCGAGCAGCGCGCGGGGAGGCTTGGGACGGGCCGAATGGATCCCTTCTTGCATCCACTCTTGGGGCGCAATGGCGGCCACCCCCCAATCGGCCGCTGTCACCCCCAGGAGTGCCCATGGCGACCCAACCCGAGACGGTCTTTATGTCCGACGCGGATGCTGGCCCTCGCGACCTTGACGACGCTCGTCCCCGACGAGCGCCGCGTCGCGGTGAGGCACGCCTCCGGGCGGCCCTCGACGAGCCAGTCGACACCGTGGCGGCCTACCTGCGCCGCATCGGCGAGGTGTCGCTGCTAGACCGGCGCGGCGAGCAGCGGGTGGCCCGTGAGATCGAGGAGGGGACGGCGCAGGTCTTCGACGCGCTGCTCGCGCTGCCCTTCGGTCGCCGTGAGCTGCTCGATTCGTCGCGCCGCCTGCTGGAGGACCTGAACTACCGCTGCCAGGTGCTCGAGACCGACGACGAGTGCATGGACCTCGATGACGACTCTGTCGACAAGGACCTCGAGAAGTTCCACAACGACCTGCTGGCCGCCCGGGCCCGCTGGGAGTTGGCCCGCGAGACCTTGGCGCGCGGCGAGATGCCCGAGGGGCCCGAGGGTGAGAACGGCCCGGAGCGCCTTTGTCGCGCTCGCAACGACCTGTTTCGGCTCTTCAAGGAGTTCGGCTTCGGCCATCGCATCCTGCTTCGCGCGGTGACCACCGTCGGTCGGCGCGCCGCCGACGTGAAGCGCGCGCGCCGACAGATTCAGCGTGTCGCCCGCCCCGCCGGCCTGAAGTGGACGGCCGTCGCCGACGCCTGCCGCGCTGGGCGTAGCGTCGGTTCTGTGTCCGAGTCGGCGCTGCGCCGCCTGACGGAGGCCGTCGAGCTGCTCGACGCGTCCCTGGCCGAGATCGGTTCGACCGCGGAGGAGTTGATCTGTCGCGAAGACGAGCTGCAAGCGGGCCGCCATCGCGCCGACGACGCGCGCGCCCTGATGATCTTGGCCAACCTGCGGTTGGTGGTCTCCATCGCCAAGCGCTACGCGAACCGCTCCATGCCGCTGCTGGACCTTATCCAGGAGGGCAACATCGGCCTGATGAAGGCGGTGGAGAAGTTCGAGTACCGTCGCGGCCACAAGTTCTCGACCTACGCGACCTGGTGGATTCGTCAGTCGATCACGCGCGCGCTGGCCGATCAGGGCCGGACGATTCGCATCCCGGTCCACCTCGTCGAGACGCTGAACAGGATCACCCGCGCGCGGGTCGAGTTGGAGCACGCGCTGAGCCGCGAGCCCACCCACGAGGAGATCGCCGAGCGGCTGGAGGTGCCCGTGGACACGGTCTCGCGCACCCTGAAGCTCGCGCGCACGCCCGTGAGCCTCGAGACGCCCGTGGGTGACGACGACGACACCCAACTGTCGGACTTCATCGCCGACGAGCACACCGCGACGCCCGAGGAGGTCGCCACCCGGCAGAGCCTGCGCTTGGCGACCCACGAGCTGCTCGAGAGCCTCACGGAGCGCGAGGCGCGCATCTTGCGCAAGCGCTTCGGCATCATGGAGCGCCGGAACTACACGCTTGAGGAGGTCGGCCGCTACCTGCAGCTGACGCGCGAGCGCATCCGCCAGATCGAGGCAAAGGCCATCGAGAAGCTGCGGGCGCCCGGCCGCACCAACGAAGTGTTCGAGGTCTGGAGCGGCCTGAGCTGAGTCCGCGGTCGTCTCGCGTCAGGCGTGCCAGCCGCGGCTGAGGTCTCCGAGCACCTCTGCCGCGGCGTCGGCGACCTCGCCGGCCAGGACCCCTCCAGCGGGTCGGGATGAAGCGAGGCGACGCCCCGCGAGGCCGTGGACGAAGGCGCCGCATATCGCCGCATCAAGCGGGGCGAGGTTCTGGGCGCGCATCGCCGCGATGAGGCCCGCGAGAACATCACCGGTGCCGGCGGCCGCCAAGACGGGCTCGGAGATCGGGATGATGACGCTTGGCGCAAGCGGAGCGGCGACGACCGTCCGCGCGCCCTTGAGCACGACGACCGCGCCGGTCTCGCTGGCGAGCCGACTCGCGGCCGCGCCGCGATCGGCCTGGACCGCGGCCGCGTCGATGCCGAGCAGGCGGCCGGCCTCGGCGGGGTGCGGCGTGATGATGGTGCCCGCGGGCAACGGCCGGCGGGGGGACGAGGCGGCCCAGAGATTCAGCGCGTCCGCGTCGAGGACCAGCGGGCGCGGGTCGTCCAAGGCGGCGTGCAGCGCGGTCGTCGCGGCCTCGTCCGTCCCCAGGCCCGGGCCGACCACCAGGACCGTGGGTCGCGGGTCGAGGCCCGCTTCGAGGTCGGAGACCATCAGCTCCGGGGGCCGCGCGACGTGGGCGTCATCGGCCTGCGGTCGCGACCACGTCGCCAACCCAGCCCCGCCGCGAAGGGCTCCCATCCCGGCGAGGATGGCCGCGCCCTCTTTCCCTCCGAATCCACCGATAACGCCTACGTGTCCGGAGCTTCCCTTGTGCGCCGCGGGGCCCCGCCGAGGCAGCAGGGCGGCCACGGCCCCCTCGTCCGCCAGCCGCCAGCTTGGCGCCACCGCGTCGACGACCGGGCGGGGCAGGGCGATGCCCACCACGACCACCTCGCCGGCCCAGGGGGCGCCCGCCGCGTGGTGGAGCCCCGGCTTGGCGACCCCAAAGGTCGCCGTCATGTCCGCGCGGAACACCGGGCCCCCGGGCTCCTGGCCGTCGGCGGGCAGCCCGCTTGGCAAGTCGACGGCGACCTTCAACCCATGGCGCGCGGCGTTCGCCTCGGCGATGAGCGCCGCCGCCGCCCCATCGACGGCCCGCGTGAGCCCGGTCCCGTAGAGCGCGTCCACGATCAGATCGGCGTGCCCGATGGCGTGCCCGACCGAGCCGCTGACCGAGACGTTCAGCCGCTTCACTTCGCCGCCGCGCCCCTCCCAGAGCGCGTGATTCGCCTTGGCGTCGCCCGAGAGCCGGGCCAGCTCGCTCGGCGTCACGCAGCGAACCCGCCAGCCCCGGTCCGCCAGGTGCCGCGCGATGACGTACCCGTCGCCGCCGTTCTGTCCGCCGCCGCAGAGCACCACGGCCTTTCCGGCCCGCCCGCCCGTGCGCGCCGCGATCGCCTCGACCGTCCCAGCGCCCGCCAGCTCCATCAGCACGCGGCCCGGGAGCCCAACGTCCTCGATGGTGCGCCGGTCCATCTCGCGCGATTGCGCTGCCGTCGCCAGCAGCTGAAAGCCCCGCGAGTCGCGAAAGATCATGCCGCGCTCGCCCCCATTAGCTCCTTCATCTCGCGAACGGCTCGCTCAAACCCCACCAAGACGGCCCGGGCCACGATGGAGTGGCCGATGTTCAGCTCCTCGATCTCGGGGATCTGAGCGATGTCCACCACGTTGACGTAGTCCAGCCCGTGCCCGGCCGCGACGACTAGACCGGCGCTCGCGCCAAGCTCAGCGGCCCGCTCAATGCGTCGCAGCTCGCGCTCGCGCTCGTCGTCATCGTCGGCCTCCGCGTAGTCGCCCGTGTGAATCTCCACCACGTCCACGCCAAGCCGCACCGCCGCCTCGATCTGCGCCGGCTCCGGGTCGATGAAGAGGCTGACGACGATGTCCGCGTCCATCAGCAGGTCGCAAATCGGCCGCAGCGTCGCCTCCAGGCCCACGGCGTCAAGCCCGCCCTCGGTGGTCTGCTCCTCACGCTTCTCCGGCACCAAGGTCACCGAATCGGGAGCGATCGCCAGGGCGATGGCCACCATCTCGTCGGTGGCCGCCATCTCGAGGTTCAGCCGTGTCTGCACCGTCTCTTTCAGGATGCGCACGTCGCGATCTTGGATGTGCCGGCGGTCCTCGCGCAGGTGCACTGTGATCTGGTCCGCCCCAGCGAGCTCGGCCATGGCGGCGGCCATGATCGGGTCCGGGTAGCGGGTCCCGCGGGCCTGCCGAATCGTGGCGACATGGTCAACATTGACGCCAAGCCGGGTTCGCATCTCGACCTCCTTAGTCTCTCGCGTCGCCGTCGCCCGTCAGGCCGATCGCGTCCTCGATGGCGCCGACGATGTCCGACGCCATCGCGGCGATCTGGTCCTGATTGTCGCCTTCCAGCATGACGCGGCACTTGTTCTCGGTACCCGAGTAGCGGACCAGCACGCGGCCGCGATCGCCAAGCTCGCTCTCCGCCGACCCGATGGCGCGGGCCACTGCAGGCAGCGACTCCAGCGGTGGCTTCGACCGGACCATGACCCCGCGCAGCACTTGAGGCACGGGCTCTACGATGCGGCGCAACTCCGACAGCGGCGTGCCCGTGCGCGCGATGATGGCGAGCACTTGCAGCGCGGTGAGCAGACCATCACCGGTCGTCGAGTGGTTCAGCATCAGGATGTGGCCGCTCTGCTCGCCGCCGAGGGTGAAGCCTCCGGCGCGCATCCTCTCGACCACGTAGCGATCCCCGACCGCGGTGCGCTCAAGACGGAGCCCGCGGCTCGTCATGGCGCGCTCCAGCCCGAGGTTGCTCATCACGGTCGCCACCACCGTCCCGTCCGCGAGCTGGCCGAGCCGCGCCATGTGGTCCGCCAGGATCCCCAGGATCGCGTCGCCATCGACGATCACGCCGTTCTCATCACACAAAAAGACGCGGTCGGCGTCGCCATCGAGGGCGATCCCCACGTCCGCGCCGCGCTCCCGAACCGCCTTCGCCATCAGCTCCGGGTGCAGCGCGCCGCACTCCTCGTTGATGTTGGTGCCGTCGGGCGTCACGCCCAGGGCCGAGACGTCAGCCCCCAGCTCGTAGAGCACCTCCGGCGCCACCCGATAGGCCGCGCCGTTGCCGCAGTCGACCACCACCTTCATCCCCATCAGCGACAGGTCGCGGGGGAAGGTGCTCTTCAGGTAGACGCTGTAGCGCCCGCCGGCGTCGTGGATTCGGTAGGCGCGTCCAATGTCGCGGCCGAGGGCCCGGTGGTCGTCGAGCTGCCCGCCCTCGATCAGCCGCTCGATCTGCGCCTCGACCTCGTCGGGCAGCTTGAAGCCGTCGGCGGCGAAGAACTTGATGCCGTTGTCATCGTAGGGGTTGTGGGAGGCTGAGATGACGACGCCGGCGTCCGCCCGCATGCCCGACGCCATGAACGCGATGCCCGGCGTCGGCAGCACTCCGAGCTGGACCGCGTCCACACCCATCGAGCAGATGCCGGCCTGGATGGCCGTCTCGAACATGTAATTCGACAGGCGCGTGTCCTTGCCGATGACGATGCGCGGGTGGGGATGCTGGCCGCGAAAGACGTGGGCTACGGCCCGCCCGAGCTGAAGCGCCACCTCGGGCGTCATCGGGTGAACGTTCGCCTGCCCCCGGATTCCGTCGGTTCCGAAGAGCTTCCGCGTGTGATTCTCGGCCATGAGTTCCCCCCTGCCAAAGCGCGGCGGAGCCTATGGGCCGCCGTCTTTCGCGTCAATCAGCCTGGGTCGGGCGCCCCGCGCTCAGCGCGTGAGATCGCCGAGGCCACGGAGACCGCGTCTCGGCAGGCGGCCACGTCGTGCACCCGGACGACGTGAGCGCCCAGCGCCACCGCCACGGCCACCGAAGCCGCCGTCGCCACGTCGCGCTCATCCACGCCCCGCCCCGTGCTCTCGCCCAGAAATCGCTTCCGGCTGGTCCCCACCACTACGGGCCTCCCCAGCGCTGTCAGCCGCCGGGTCTGCGCGAGCAGCGCGAGGTTGTGCGCGGTGGTCTTGCCGAAGCCGATCCCGGGATCGATGAGCAGTCGCTCCACCGCCACCCCGGCCTCCTCGCAGGCCGCCAGGCGCCCCTCGAGGTGGGCGATGACCTCGCTCACCACGTCCGAATAGCGAGGATCCCGCTGCATCTCCGACGGGCGGTCGAGGGTATGCATCGCGATGGCGGCGACCTCCGTGCGCGCCAGCAGCGGCAGCATCGCGTCGTCGAACCGGAACGCGCTGATGTCATTGACCACGCACGCGCCCGCTTCGATCGCCGCCGCCGCCACCTTCGCGCTGGTCGTGTCGATCGAGATGGGGACCGGGCTCGCCTCGCTCAGCGCGCGGATCACCGGGATCACCCGCGCGATCTGGGTGGCCTCATCGGTCGGTGCGCTGCCCGGGCGCGTGGACTCGCCCCCCACATCGAGCAGGTCGGCACCCTCGCGGACCAAGCGCAGCCCGTGCGCCACCGCATGCGCCGCGTCCAGGTAGCGCCCACCGTCCGAGAACGAATCCGGCGTGACGTTCACGACGCCCATGATCAGCGCATGATCGAAAGTCAGGGAGCGCCCCCCGGGCAGGGCGATGGGCGGCGGAACCCACCCTGGCGGCAGGTCCCGCGTGTAGCTCATCCGTCGAGTCGATCGTCGTCGGCGAGGCGCTGGCGCATCCCACCCACCGGCTCCGGGACCTTACCCACGATGGAGTCGCCGCCCTTCGGCGGTCCGGCCACCTGCTCGGCGGACTTCCGGCCGGTGACCGCCGCCGCAGCAGCAGCAGCGACCGCGATCTCCATGTCGGCGCTCCGCGACGCGCGGTGCGCCTTGATCTCGTCGAGCCCGCCGCCGTCCAGGACGATGTCGACCTCGGTCCCATCGACGCTCTCGAGCTCGAGCAGCGCCCGCCCAAGTCGCTCCAACGCCTCGCGGTTCTCGTCGACCACGGCCACGGCGCGGGCGTGGCTTTCCCCCAGCAGCCGGCGGATCTCCGCGTCAGCCTCGGCCTGGGTCTGCTCGGAGTACTCGGTGGACCGGCCGATCTCACGGCCGAGGAAGACGCTGCCCTCGTTCTTCGCCAACGAGATCGGACCAAGCCGACTCATGCCCCACTCGCAGACCATCTTGCGCGCGAGCTTGGTCGCCTGCTCGATGTCATTGCCCGCGCCGGTCGTGATTCGGTCGAACACGCGCTCCTCGGCGACGCGCCCGCCCATCGCCATCGTGATGCGCGCGAGCACTTGCTCCTCGCTGTGGTTGAGGTGGTCGGCCTCCGGCAGCGTCCAAGTCAAGCCCAGCGCCATCCCGCGCGGGATGATGGTCACCTTGTGCACCGGATCGTTGCCAGGGATCTTCCGAGCCACGATGGCGTGCCCCGCCTCGTGAATCGCCGTGATCCAGCGATCTTCCTCGCTGAGCACGGCGCTGCGCCGCTCGGCGCCCATGAGGACCTTGTCCTTTGCCGACTCGAAGTCCTCCATGTCGACGGAGTCCTTGTCGTGGCGGGCCGCGAGCAGCGCCGCCTCGTTGACGAGGTTCTCCAAGTCCGCACCGGCGAATCCGGGCGTGCCGCGCGCGATGACGCCGAGCATGACGTCCGGGCCCAGCCGGGTCTTGCGGGTGTGAACGCGCAGGATCTCCTCGCGCCCCTTCACGTCGGGTCGCGGGACCACCACGCGCCGGTCGAAACGGCCCGGCCGCATCAGGGCGGGGTCCAGCACATCGGGGCGGTTCGACGCCGCCATCAGGATGACGCCCTCGTTGGACTCGAAGCCGTCCATCTCGACCAGCAGCTGGTTGAGCGTCTGCTCGCGCTCGTCGTGTCCGCCGCCGAGGCCGGCGCCACGGTGCCGCCCGACCGCGTCGATCTCATCGATGAAGATGATGCACGGCGCGTGCTTTTTGCCTGTCTCAAACAGGTCGCGGACGCGGCTGGCGCCCACGCCGACAAACATCTCGACGAAATCGGAGCCCGAGATCGAGAAGAAGGGCACCCCGGCCTCACCTGCGACGCCACGCGCCAACAAGGTCTTGCCGGTGCCGGGCGGACCCATGAGCAGCACGCCCTTGGGGATGCGGCCGCCGAGGCGCGTGAACTTCTTCGGGTCCTTCAGGAACTGAATGATCTCCTGAAGCTCCTCCTTGGCCTCGTCGATGCCGGCGACGTCCTTGAACGTCACCTTGTTGCTCGACTCGTTCAGCGTCTTGTGGCGGCTCTTGCCGAAGCTCATGGCCTTGCCGCCGCCCGCTTGGAGCTGGCGCATGAACATGAAGAAGATGAAGAAGATGAAGATCATCGGCAGCCAAGTGCCGAGCACCTGGACCCACAGGGAGCCCTCGCTCTCGTCCTCCTCGGTGACCTCGACGCCTCGCTCGATGAGCTCCTGGCGGTAGTTCGCAAGCTCGCCCACGCTCAAGAAGCGTTCGCCCGTCTTCAGCTCGCCGGTGATCTCTTTGCCGCGGATGCTGATCTTGGCCACGTTCGTCGGCGGCTTCAGCTTCTGCACCTCCGCCAGGAAAACGCTGAAGGGCTGGGCCTCGCCGCGACCGACGTAGTCGGGCGGCAGGTCGCCGAAGGTCACGCGCACGCCGCGGAGCGCGAGCGAACCGAGCACCGTCTGCTGCCCGGGACCGTCCAGGGCCACGCTCAGCTCGCCGTGGGTGTGGCTCCAAATCAGCTCAGGCGCGGGGTCGGCGTCCGTGCCCTCGTGCTCGGCCTCGCGGAGCTTCTGGCCCGGTGGCGGCACCGCGAACTCGATGAGCGATCCGCGGACCACCACCTCGCTCAGTCGTCCGGCGCGCACGTCTCCGGTCCCGTCAGAGGGCGGGAGCGCCTGGGCGATGAACTCCGACAACGTGAGCTTCTTCCCCCCGCCCGACTTCGACACCGTCTGGTAGATGGCGAAGAAGATCACGATGAGGAAAAACCAAAGCGCGAAGGTCTTGATGGACTTGTTGTTCTTCAAACCGTCCTTCCGATGGCGGCAGACCCGGACGGGGTCGCCTGGGCTCAGGGTACTCTTTCGGTCATTTCGGGAACAAACTCGCGGCGCATAACGACGCGCAGCGGTGGGACTTCGTCAGCTGGCGATGCGCTGGGCCTTCGCGCCAGTGGCGTCAGGCGCGCGCCGAGGCCGTCGGACACCCACCAACTCGCCCTTCCGGAGCGCGCGGGCAGGTGGACCGTCAGCGGCCAGACCAGATCGGCGGCATCGAATTCCAAGCTGTCGCTGGGGTTGGATAGGGGGGCTCCGGCAGGGGTGGCGGGTTGCGGTGCGGGGTGCGTTGCTACATCAACAACCCAAGAAGAGCGACGATAAGTCCCGGGGGCCGGTGCGACAAGGACCTTGCGGGGATCGTCGTGCGGCTCGAGGTGCAAGTGGCCGGCGCGCGCGACTCCGCGCAGGCGTTCGCTCAGCGACACGGGGCTGTCGGGCGCGCCCGCGATGAGGCGCCCAACCAGGTCGTCGGCCGCCGAACGCGACACGCCCTCGTCTGGATACTCGCGGCTTAGCCGCCACCGCACCCAGGTCGAGGCTAGGTCCGGGTCCGCGCCGCGGAGGTCGGGGGCCGATCGCCCGAGCGCATCCAGCAGCGCGTCGAGCAGGGCCAGCTCGGACTGGGCCTGGCTCGCGACCCGGGCGAGGGCGTGATCGACCGCGGGGTTGTCGGCTCGCAGCGCAGGCATGACGAGGTGACGGAGCCGATTTCGCTGGTACGCGTCGGTGGCGTTGGTGGGGTCCTCGGCGAAGGGTTCGCCGAGACCGCGAAGCTCCTCGCGCGAGATGGCGAGCAGCGGCCGCACCCGCTGGTCGTCGCGGGGGCGGATGCTGGCCAAGCCGCGCAGCCCGCTGCCGCGCAGCAGCCGCTGCAAGACCGTCTCGGCCTGGTCGCTGAGCGTGTGGGCGGTCGCGACGAGCGCGCCCGCAGGAGCGGCCGCCTGGAGCGCGTCGTAGCGGGCCTTTCGCGCCGCGGCCTGCCGGTTGCCCGCCCTCGGCACGATGACTCGCGCCTCGCGAAACGCGACGTCCACTCGCTGCGCCGCGGCCCGCGCCGCTTCCCGCTCCGCCGACACCTCGCGGAACCCGTGGTCCACGAAGACGACCGCGTCCAGGGGCCACCGATCGCGGAGTCGCCCGAGGATCGAGACCATCGCCACAGAGTCTGCGCCCCCGCTGCACGCGGCGACCAGCGCGGTGCCCTCAGGCACGCCGCACGGCCCTGCCAGCGCGTCCGCCACCCGATCCGCGAGGTCTCCCAGCAGGGTCGGCGGGAGCGGGTCGCGCTCGCCCGGGCTCACGGCAAATCAACCGCGGGCGCCTCACGGACCGGCTTGGGTTCCTCGACCTTCCGCTCCCTGGGCTTGACCGCCCGCAGCGCGTCGTCGCGCCCGACGCAGAGGCTTGTGCGCTCCATGCCAGGAACTTGCCGGTACACGATGCAGAGGATCTTCCCGTCGGCGTCTAGGATGGGGCGCCCGTCGGCGCGGGCCAGCCCAATGTAATGGAGCCGGTCCAGGGGCCACTCCACCGGCTCGCCGACGGCCGCGTCTACCAGGACGGGCGGCGCTTCCGAGCCGTCGGGCGGGCGAAAATCGGCGGACTCGATGGTCCACCCGTAAGCCCCGGAGACGAGGCTGTCGGCATCAGCCCATCCCAGCACCAAGCGGCCCTTGAGGACCGTTGGGTCACGGAGCTCCAAGCGCACCAGCGGGATCGCGTCGTGGTCGCCTTTCGGCTGCAGCACGCGCGCTGGGGAGGAGCGTCCGTCCCGAAATCGCACCTCGACCTCGTCCACGCCGCGCAGCGCCAAGAGCGGGGCCACCACGCTGACAGGTCCCCCGAGCTCGACGACCGCGCCCGCGACCTCGTGCCAGGGCCGAAAGTCCGGGTCGTCGTCCGTCTCAGCAGGCGGCGTATAGCGAACGACCGCCATCGAGCCTTCCCAGCGCGCGAGGTACGCCTCACGCGCCTCCATGCTGACGAGGAGCGTCCCAGGGTTGACGGTAGCGGCCGCGCTACCCAGGATCCACACCGCGAATGACCAAGCAGCGAGCATGGGCGCACGATACGCTCATTGCGGGAGCGGTCCAAATCGCGGCGGGTCAGCGCTGCCGAACCCGCCGCCCGCCGCCCGAGGTTCGTAGTTGAAAACCGGCTTCCTATATGATGCTCGGTCCTGATAGAGCGACAGCGCCCATCCCGTAGACGAGGTACCGATGCGTCTGACTCCGTTAACCCTGGCCACGTCGCTGGCTCTCCTCGCCACCGCAGCGTGCAGCGGAGACGGTGGGTTCTCGCTAGGATCCGAAGCCAGCCTGGACATCAACCCGTCGGTGCTCGAGTTCGGCGACGTCGCTCGCGGCGAGTCGGCCCTGCGCGTCGTGACTCTGCGCCACGTCGGACGGGAGGGAGTGATCCACCTGAACCCCGTGCGGCTGCTCGGCGGCTCGCCGGACCTCTCTATCGACTCGATCGAGTCGGTGGATCTCGCCCCCGGGGCCGAGACCCGAATTCGGGTGAAGTACACGTCGGGCGACGACGCCCCGGACGTCGGCGAGCTGCTCATCGGCCTCAATATCGGCGCCACCCCCGAGGTGCGCATCCCGATCACGACACCGGGGCAGCGGGGACGACTCATCGCCGTCCCTGGGACCTTGGATTTCGGGGTCGTCCAGGCGGGCGCACCGAAGACTGTCACCGTGGGCATCACCAACGTCGGGACGGCCCCGGCCGAGCTGACCAGCGCTGAGGGCCTCGGGGCGGACGCGGTCGACTTCTCCTTCGCCATCCCGCCCGGCACGGTCGTGAACCCTGGGCAACGGGTGGAGGTCGAGGCGACCTACGCCCCTGTGGGCGGCGGGTCGGACAAGGGGGTCATGCGCATCAACACCGATCGCCCCGATGTGTCCGTAGAGATCCCGGTACAGGGCGAGGAGCAGACGCCCATCCTCGTGGTGTCGCCGTCCATCGTGCAGCTGGGTTGGATCGAGCCGGGCGGCTCCCACCTCGTGACGGTCAAGATGCGAAACGAGGGCAACGTGGCCCTCACGGTGAACTCCATCGACTTGCTCGACCAGGTCCCCTCGCTGGTGCTGGCGAATGTCCCGCAGCAGCCGTTCGAACTTGAGCCCGAAGGCGAGGCGAAGTTCGGCGTGTTCTTCTCGCCGCTAGAAGAGATCCCGCAGACCGGCCAGCCCCTCGGCCGCATCGTCATCGGCTCGACCGATGAGGCACGCAACCCGCTTGAGCTCCCGATCTACGGCGCCGCGGGTGTCCCGGGCGTGCTCGTCAATCCTCCGGACGTCGTCGACTTCGCTTACGTGGCGGAAGGCTTCAAGGCGCGGCGCTCGGTGACCGTGCTCAACGTCGGCAAAGCCACGGTCACCGTGACCGACGCCGCGCTGCAGAACCCGACCAGCGGCGAGTTTGCCGTCGGGAACCCGGAGGCGTTGCCCGCCCAGCTCAAGCCCGGCGAGACCGTGGCGCTCGAGCTGACCTTCGAGAACACGAAGGGCGACAGCGGGACGGAGTTTGCGCAGTTCGTCATCCACACTTCCGACGCGCTCGTGAAGGAGTACCCGCTGGATGTGGTCGCGCGCCGCTCCGAGCGGGCGACCTGCGAGCCAGCCTTTGTCCCGAACATCCTCGCCATGGGCGCTCAGGCCGTCGGCACGAAGGTTCAAAAGCAGATCTCGGTCGTCAACTACGGCGCCGGCAACTGCGAGTACCGAAGCTGGGAACTGATCGGCTGCGACAAGGTCCAGCAGGCGGTGCGGCACCGGTTCGTCTGTGACCCGCAGCAGCCTGGCTCGGCCTTTGCCGTCGTGGACGCGCCGGCGCCGGGCGAGAAGCTTGGGCCCGGCGACTCCCTCACATTCGGCGTCGAGTTCACGGCCCCGCCCGTCTTCAACACCGTCCTCGGGCGTGATCAGTACTTCGCGAAGATGACCGCGCTGATGCACGACCCGAACAGCGGCTTGCTGAAGCTCGTCGCGCCGCCCGGCGGTTGGGGCAAGGGCTACAACCTCAGCGGCGAGAGCGCGCTGCCGCTGCTTGCGGTGGACCCGCCGAGCATCAACTTCGGATTGGTGCGCCGCGACTGCGAGAGCGCGGCGCAGGTCGTGACCATCACCAATCTCGGCCCGCTGGCGGCGACCGTCACAGGGGTCAGCTCGCCAAACTGCGGCGGCGATATGGTTGTTAAGAATCTGCCGGCCTTCCCCCTCACGGTCCCCGGCTACGAGCGCGCCTACATCGAGGTCGCGTTCACGCCGACATCCGGTGGAGCGGCTCAGTGCCAGCTTGTGATTACGACCAACGCCGCGAACCTCCCCGAAGCCGCGGTCGACCTCTCTGGGGACGTGGTGGACTTCGACCACTTCGTCGACTCGCTGGTCCAGCAGCCGACCCCGCGGGTGGACGTCCTCTTCGTGATCGACGACTCCTTCTCGATGGCCGACAAGCAGCTCTTGGTGTCGAAGGAGCTGCCCAAGCTCATCGATGTCGCCGCCACCTGGGGCCAGGATTTCCACCTCGCGGTGACGACCACCGACGACGTCAAAGTGCGCGGCAAGTTCAAGGGCACGCCGCCCTACACCGTCACGGCCGGCGACCTCGATCTCTTCGCGCAGTTCTTGCTGGTCGGGGTGACCGGCAGTGGTGAGGAGAAGGGCCTCGAGGGCGCGTGGTTGGCCGTCTCGGGATCCAACGTCGCCGAGACCGAGATCGCGTGTGTGGACAAGCCCAACGCCTGCCCGCAGGGCTTCCGCTGCATCGAGAACCTGTGCCGCGGGGCCAACTGGGGATTTCTGCGGCCAAACGCCGATCTCGTCATCATCATCATCAGCGACGAGGAGGACTCAAGCCCGCAGACGCCGCTCTGGTATGTAAGTCATTTCGCGGCGTTGAAGGCTCCGCAGTCCGGGCATGGCGTGAAGATGCACGCGGTGGTCACGACCCCTGAGGGTTGCAAGAGCGCGACCTTCGGAACCGCGGGCCTCCGCTACATCGAGGCCGTCAAGGCGTTCCAGGGCCACGTGGCAAGCATCTGCGCGACCGACTTCGCCGCCGAGTTCGACGCGATCGGGGACAAGACCTTCGGCCTGAAGGACCAGTTCCTGCCCTCGCTGCCGGTCGAGCCGTCCACCCTTCAGGTGCGTGTGAACGGGCAGGCCTGCACCACCGGCTGGGCGTGGAATCCCAACACCCAGGCCGTGGTTTTTGACCGCGACGGCCCGTGCTTCCCGCCCTTCGATGCGACCGTCGACATCGAGTACGACGTCCGCTGCCAGACGCTTTGACCCGCTGAGAAGCGTCAACGCTTTCGGAATCTAGAGCCGACGGGGCATGGGCGCTATAGTCGCGCCCATGCGGATGGTCGGTCGATACGCCCTGCACGAGCCTCCGCTCGGCGAGGGCAGCTTCGGTGAGGTCTACGAGGCGGACGACACGCGGCTCCCACGCCGCGTGGCCGTGAAGCTTCTGCACGCGCGGCACGCGGTGAACCCGAAGGTGAAGGCGCGCTTTCACCGGGAGCTCGAGGCTGCCTGCCGCGTCGCCCACGAGAACGTCATCCAGGTCATCGACGTGGGCGAGGAGGCCGGCCTCGGCCTCTACTATGTCATGGAGTTGGTGCGCGGGACGCCGTTGTCGGACCTGCTCGTGGGCACCCCCTTCCCGTGGGTGCGGATCCTGCCTGTGGCGCGCCAGATGGCCGCTGCGCTGGAGGCGATCCACGACGCCGGCATCGTCCACCGCGACATGAAGCCGGGCAATGTGATGCTGGTGGACCGCGGCGAGCGAGGGGAGCTGGTCAAGCTGCTCGACTTCGGGATCGCCTGGGTCGAGCAGATGGACGACGAATCCCGCGAAGACCTCACCGGGACCGAGATGGTCGTGGGGACCCCGGCGTACATGAGCCCCGAGCAGACCTACATGCGCGCGGATCGCGAGCGCCTGGGGCTGGTCGTCGACCGCCGCAGCGACCTGTATTCCCTGGGGGCCATCCTCTACGAGATGGCGGCCGGCCACCGCCCCTTTGGGGGAGACCACATCGAGCTGGTGCTGGCCCACCGCCAGACGGAGGCGGTGCCGCTGCATCGCGTGGGTGGCGTCGAGGTGCCGCGGGCGTTTTGCGAGATGGTCGAGCAGCTGATGGCGAAGCGGCCCGACGACCGGCCGCCAGACGCGGCGAGCGTCCTCGATACCCTCGCGCAGATGGAGCAGAGCCAGGCCGCGGCGACCCGGATGGTCGAGCGGCGGCCTGTCGCCGAGAACCTCGCGGCGACCGAGATCGGTTCGGCCTTGGCGGTCGGGACGATGGAGGGCGCCATCGACGCCGACATCGACCTGGCCCTCGGCTTCAAGCGACCCGTCTGGCCGCTGTGGCTGGCGCTCGGGCTGGTCGCGGTGGCGGCCGCGGCGTTTTCGTTGTGGCCCTCGGGCGCTCCTCCCTCGGTCGACGCCACCGCCGTCGACAGCGCGGCGCCTGCGGTCGCGGCGGCTGCTGCCGCGGCGGGCGTCGACGCGGTGGGCGAGGTCGCCGTCAGCCCGACCGCCGACGCGGTGATCGCCGCTCGTGAGGATGCGACCGCCCTCGCGCGCCCCGATCTGCCGCCCGCCGAAATAGAGAGCCCACCGGTCCCCACAGTGGCGACGCTGCGAATCAGCAGCGAACCGCTCGGCGCGATGGTCGCATTGGACGGGAATGAGAAGGGTGTTACCCCGTTGAATCTCGAGGTCGAGTCCACGTCCAAGAGGTCTGTCGAATTGACGTTCTCGCTCAGTGGCTACAAGGACAGCCAGGTCCCGATTCGCTTGGATGCGAGCTTGGCTGGCACTGTGGTGGTGGTGAGAACAGAACTACAAAAGCGCGGGCGCCCGGGCGGCGGCGGTAAGCCGAGCGGATCGCGCGACCCCTTTGAGGACCTTTGATGCTCGATCGATGGGTGGTAGCCGCGGCGCTCTGGGTGCTGGCGGTTTGCGGGGTAGCCGCGATGGGACCGCCGGCGTCGGCGGGCTCGGCCACGTTGGCGCGTCAGCTCACCGACCTCGGCATCGACGCGCAGCAGCGTGACGACCACGTCGCCGCGCTCGCCTACTTCGATCGCGCGCTGAAGGAGCTGGCCCACCCGAAGATTCAGTATTTTCGGGCGAAGTCGCTGCGCGCCACCGGGCGGCTCGACGAAGCGCTCGAGGAGTTTCGGGCGATTCAGGACGATCCGGGCGTCGAGAAGTACCGGTCGGAGATCGTCGCGTTCATCGTCGCCATCGAGGGCGAGCGGGAGCGCCGGCTCCTGGAGCAGCAGCTCGAGCGAGAGCGCCGCGAGCGCGAGAAGCTCCAGGGCGACAACAAGCGGCTGGAGGAGGAGGCGAGGAGGGCCGCCGCTGAGCGGGAGGCCGCCGAGGCCGAGCGCCGCCGCGCCGCCGAAGACGCGCAACGCGCCGCCGACGAGCTCGCCGCGCGACGTGCGACGCCCGGACCGCTGGCTCCGGACCCCGCGCGCGGGCCGCTGGCGCCGGAGCCGACGAAGGGGCCGCTTGGGGCGCAACCGGACCGTGGCCCCCTCGCTCCTCAGGCCAACCCCGGGGATCCTTTCGCGGACGATGCCATGCCGCCGATCAGCTCGCTGCCGCCCCGACCCTACAAGGGCAGCGCGGGCGTCGAGCCCGACTCCGACCAGTGGAAGGGCGACGACGTCGAGCCCGACGGGAAGCAGACCGCTGGCCTACAGCGCACGCCCGAGCCCGAATCCGCCTATGAGAAGCGCATGCGCCGCTACGATCGTCGCCGCATCGCCGCCCGCACCTTCGTGACGGTCGGGGTCGTCTCGCTCGCTATCGGCATCCTGGTCGTCACCAACCCATTCGACTCGCCGAAGCTGCGCGAAAGCGACGCCGCCCCCAAGGCGGGCAAGGGGCTCATCGGGGCCGGAGCGGTCATCCTCGTCGGCGGCCTGATGATGTGGCCGCGAAAGCCCACCGCGCCGCCAGCTGGTGCGGTCGGGGACGCCGGCGGAGCGAGCTCGCGGCCAGCCAGCGTCAGCCTCACGCCGGTGGTCGGGGCCCGCTCCGGTGGGTTGCTGCTGAACGCGTCGTTTTAGGCCATGGCGCACCGGCCCACGAGCTCACCACCATGCTAGCGCTCGTCTTCGGCATCTTCGTCGTCGGGTCGCTGCTGACCTCGACCCTCATCTTCGTCGAGGCGATCCCGAATGAACCGGTGACCCTTGCCGCAGCGGGCGCGATCCACGTGGTCTTTGCCTGGATCTTCTTCCGGGCCTACGGGGCGTACCGAACGGTACACCGCCTCGTGCACGAGGGCAGCGGTGAGCTCTTCGATGTAGCGAGCGCCCACCGGATTCAGACCGAGCGCTTTCGCGGGTTGCGGCAGTACTTTCGCCTGCGGCGGGTCCAGGGGCTGGCCTTGTGCGGGATGCCTCACGAGGCGCTGGAGGCCGCGTCGGAGCTGCGGCGCGACGGCGAGACCTCGGCACCCCTTCAGGCGTCGGCTCTCGCCGCAGAGGCCGAGGCCAATCTGCTCTTGGGGCAGCCCTTTTGGGCCGAGCGCGCGCTGACCTCGGCCGTCGCGCTGCGAGGTGGCCCAAGCGACGAAGACGTACGCGCTGTCCAGGCCCGGCTCGCCTGGCTGCGGGGCGACGCGGAGGCGGCCGCGGAGTCTCTGGGCCGCCTGACGCGCGCAGGCTCGTTCCCGCTGACCTCGGCGACGCGCGCGCGGAATCTCGCCTGGCTGGCCGACGCGCTTCAGAGCGCTGGGAACACCGCCGAGGCTGCCCGCGTCGCGGCGAAGGCGGTGCGCACCGCGCCGCGGAGTCATTGGGGCCGCATCGCCGCTCGACCGCGCTGAGCCGCTCCCCAGCTCCCGAAGCCGTGACTCCCGTAGATCCATTCGCGACGCAGGCCGTCTGAGTCCCGGCTGCGCCCGCGACCGTCGCCGTGGTGGCGCCGCCCACCACCACCCCGCAGGCCGGCACCCCGCCCGCACTGAGGAGAAGCCCCATGTTCCGGTTCACGGCAGCCCTGGCCCTCGCAGCCCTCGCCCTCACCGCCGCGCCCGCCGCCCGCGCCAGCGGACTGCTCCTGCCGCGCGACAGCAGCGAGCCCCTGGCCGTCCGCTACCACCGCGTCAGCGTCGACGCCCACGACGGGACGGCGGTGACCAAGGTCGAGCAGGTCTTCACCAACAGAACCGGGCGCGACCTCGAGGCCACCTTCTTGTTCCCGCTGCCCGAGGGCGCCGTCATCGTCGACTTCCGCCTCATGGTGAACGGGAAGATGAAGACGGGCGAGGTGCTGCCGCGTGAGCGGGCGAAGGCGATCTACGAGGGGATCGTCGCGCAGATGAAGGACCCAGCGCTGGTCGAGTGGATGGGCGACAGCCTCTTTCAGGCGCGTATCTACCCGGTGCCGGCGGGCGGCGACCAGCGCATCGAGTTGACTTACACCCAAGTCCTCCCCTTCCTCGACGGCGCCTACAAGCTCGTGCACCCGCTGCGCACGCCGGCTTCCGCGTCGCGAACGCTCGAGGACATGACCCTGACCGTGAAGCTGGCGAACGTCACCCCGCTCCGGGCCATCTACTCGCCGACCCACCGCATCTCGGTGCAGCGAAAGGGCGAGCACAACGCGACCATCGGGTTCGAGCAGGAGCGCGCCGCGCTGGACACCGACTTCGTGCTCTACGTGAGCGTGTCGCGGGCGGACGTGGGGCTGCAGGTCTTGAGCCACCGCCCCCCGGGAGAGCCCGGCTATTTCATGGTCCTGGCGTCGCCACGCGAGGTCTTCGAGGGCAGCGAGTTGGCCCGCAAGAACGTGACCTTCGTGCTCGACACGTCGGGATCCATGGCCGGCGGAAAGCTCGAAGACGCACGGCGCGCGCTGACCTGGTGTCTGGACCAGCTCGGCCCGGGCGACCGCTTCAACGTCATCCGCTTCTCAAGCGACGTCGAGGCGCTGAGCGAGGGACCGCGGCCCGCGGATGCCGCTCACCTCGCGGAGGCCCGCCGCTTCGTCGCCGGGTTCGAGGCCGCGGGAGGGACGGCCATCGACGCCGCGCTGGAGGCCGCCCTCCGTGGCGGCGAGGGCCAGACACAGACGGAGGATGAGCCGCACATCGTGCTCTTCATCACCGACGGCCGCCCGACCGTGGGCGAGACCGCGCGCGACAAGATCCTCGAGCGCGCCGCCCGCTTCGACCAGCGCGGCGCCACCCGCCTCTTCGCGCTCGGCGTCGGCGACGAGTTGGACACGCTGCTGCTGGATCGCCTCTCGGTTGCTCACGGCGGAACCTCGGCCTACTTGGGCGCCGACGACGATCTGGACCGCCAAATCTCGGCCCTCTACAGCCAGCTCTCGCACCCCGTCGTGACCGATCTTCGTCTGGAGGTCCGCAACATCGCGCCCTACGCCATGCTGCCGCACGCGCTTCCCGACCTCTTCAAAGGCCAGCAGCTCGTGGTGCTCGGCCGCTACCGCAAGGCCGGCGACGCGCTCGTGCGTCTGCGGGGGCGCATGAACGGCCGCGAGCGCACCTGGGACTTCGAAGCGCCGCTGCCCGAGCGCCGCGACGACCAAGCCTTCATCGCCTCGATCTGGGCACACCGGCAGGTCGGGTTTCTGCTTGATGAGATCCGGCAGCGCGGCGAGTCGGCCGAGCTGCGCGAGGAGGTCGTCCACCTCGCCACCCGCTATGGGATCGTCACGCCTTACACGAGCTATCTGGTGACCGAGGACAACGGGCCGTCGCGTCCGACGCTGGTCGCGCCCCAGACCGGTGCCGCCAACGCGCGGCCGACGAAGCGCATCGCCCTGGACGGCGAGCTGGAGTCGCGCGAGGCGGGCAGGACGCTACGTCAAGCCTACGGGGGAGGGCGGGGCGCCGCGCCGGCGGCCGCCGGGCGCCCGCGAGACGCCCTGCCCGCGCCCGCGCCGGCCGAAGAGGTCGCGAAAGCGAAGGTGCTGAAGCACTATCAGGCCAAGACCACCACGGAGGACGACTCGCGCTCGGTGCGTCAGGTCGGCGGGCACGCGTTCCGGCAACGGGGCGACACGTGGGTGGACACCGCGCTCCGCGACGGCGTGGAGACGATTCAGGTCGCGCCCTACAGCCCAGGCTGGTGGCGGGTTGTGGAGCTGCGGCCCGAGCTGCGGTCGATCCTGGCCATGGGCGAGCGCGTCATCGTGTCGCTTGGCGATGTCGCGGTCGAGGTGCAGCCGGGCGCGGCCCGTGAGCTGACCAAGCGCCAAGTGCAGCAGCTTCAGCGGTAGAGCCGAGGTGCGTGGGCTCCGGCGGTGTGCCGCTGGGGCCCCGCGTCTCGCCGAGTCAGCCGTCGCTGCCCTGCGTCTCGGCGTCGACCGCCGGCTCGAGCAGGACCAGCGGCGCGCCTGACGCGACCTGGTCGCCTTCGCTGACCAGGACGGCGGTCACCACGGATCGGGCCGGCGCCGTGAGGGTGTGCTCCATCTTCATCGCCTCGACGATAGCGACCGCCTGCCCGGCTTCGACCGTGTCTGTGGCGGAGACCAGGACGCGCAGGACCTTGCCGGGCATCGGCGCGACGCAGCCGCCGAGATCTTCGGTAGCTTCGACCGCGGGGAAAGGCGAGACCTCGGTCAGTCGACGCGCCCATCGGCCGTCAAATACCCAGATGCCGTCTAGCGATTCGACGATTCGGTAGACCCGGCGGAGGCCGCCGATCTCCACCCAGCGCTGTCGCCCCTCAAGCGGGCCGAAGCGCACGTCCAGCGGGGCGGCGTCGACCTCGACCTTGGCGTGGCCAGGGGCCAGCAGACGGTAAGAGGCCGAGATCTCGGTCTGGCTTGAGAGCCACGGCTCGAAGACCGTCCACTGGGTCTGGGCATCACGCCAGCGGTTGTTGCGCCACGCGACGGGCAACCCTGGGAGCAGCGCGCGGCGGGCGGCGCGCTCGGCTGCGCGGTGCAGCGTCGCGACGATGGCGGCGTGCTGCGCGGAGGACTCGGGGGCCTCGGCGGGGTAGCAGGCCTGGCGCTCGACGAGGAAATGCGTGGTGCAGCGCCCAGCCCGCCACGCGGGATCGTCGAGCAGCCAGAGCAGGAACTCGCGATTGGTCGGCAGCCCGAGCACCGAGGTGCGGGCCAGGGTGCGGCGCATTCGGCGGGCCGCCTCGTCGCGGGTGGCGCCGTGGGTGATGATCTTCGCGAGCATCGGGTCGTAGTGGACGCTCACCTCGCTGCCGGTCTCGACGCCCGTGTCGACGCGCACTCCCTCGCCAGCAGGCACGGTGAAATCGAGCACCGGGCCCGCCATGGGCAGGTAGTCTCGTGCGGGATCTTCGGCGTAGAGGCGACACTCGATGGCGTGGCCGCGGCTGGTTAGCTCCTGCTGCTCGAAGGGCAGCGGCTCACCCTCGGCGACGGCGAGCTGCAGCGCGACGAGGTCGAGGCCGGTGACCATCTCGGTGACGGGGTGCTCGACCTGCAGCCGCGTGTTCACCTCGAGGAAATAGAAGGCGCCGTCGGGGGCCACGACGAACTCGACGGTGCCGGCGGAGCGGTAGCCGAGGGCGCGGCCGGCGCGCAGCCCGGCGGCAAGGATGGCGTCGCGGACCGCGGGCGCGAGGTTGGGCGCAGGGGACTCCTCGACGATCTTCTGGTGGCGCCGCTGAATCGAGCACTCGCGCTCGAAGAGATGGACCAGCCCGCCGTGGGCATCGCCGAAGATCTGCACCTCGATGTGCCGCGGCGACTCGACGTAGCGCTCGACGAGCAGCGCGTCATCGGCGAAGGCTGAGAGCGCCTCGCGGCGGGCGCCTGAGATGGCGGCGTCGAGCTGGTCGGCCGCGCGGACGACGCGCATCCCCTTGCCGCCACCGCCCGCAGAAGCCTTCAGCAGCACGGGCATCCCGAGGGCGAGCGCCTCGGCGCGGATGCGCGCGTCGTCGGCTCCCGGCTCGTGAAAGCCGGGCACCACGGGCACGCCGTGTTCGATCATCAAGGCCTTGGCGGCGATCTTCGAGCCCATGCGCTCGATGGTGTCCGCGGTCGGGCCGACGAACACGAGGCCGGCCTCGACGCACCGGCGCGCGAAGTCCGCGTTCTCACTGAGAAACCCGTAGCCGGGGTGCAAGGCATCAGCGCCCGAGATCTGGGCTGCCCGCAGGATCCGGCTGACGTCCAGGTAGCTCTCGGCCGCGGGTGCAGGGCCCAAGAGCACCGCCACATCCGCTTCGCTGACGTGGGGGGCGCCGCGGTCGGCCTCGGAGTAGACCGCGACCGTCTCGTAGCCCAGGCGCTTGGCCGTGCGGATGATGCGGCGCGCGATCTCGCCGCGGTTGGCGACCAGCAGACGCTTGAACGGGCGCACTCCCTCCATGGCGGCGGCCTTCAATGCCGGAACACGCCCCACGCGGTCGTCGGCTCGACCGGGCGGGTGGCCGCCGCGGACAGGGCGACGCCGAGGGCGTCTCGGGTCTGGCGCGGGTCGACGATGCCGTCGTCCCACAGGTTGGCGGTGGCGTAGAAGGCGTCGGACTCCTTCTCGACCTGCATCTTCAGGACGCCCTTCATCATCTCGAGCTGCTTCTCGTCGAGGGGGACGCCGCTCTTCTCCGCCGACTCGCGCTTGACGATGTCGAGCACGCCCGCGAGCTGCTCGGGCCCCATGACGGCGATGCGGTGGTTGGGCCAGGTGAAGAGGAAGCGCGGGTCGTAGGCGCGGCCGGCCATGCCGTAGTTGCCCGCGCCGTAGCTGGCGCCGGTCATCACCGTGAAGAGCGGCACGGTGCTGTTGGAGACGGCGTTGATGAGCTTCGCGCCGTGCTTGATGATGCCGCCCTGCTCGTACTCGCGGCCGACCATGAAGCCGGTGATGTTCTGCAAAAAGAGCAAGGGAATGCCTCGCTGATTGCAGAGCTGGATGAACTGCGCGCCCTTCTGGGCCGACTCCGAGAAGAGGATGCCGTTGTTGGCCAGGACGCCGACCAGGTAGCCGTGGAGGTGGGCCCAGCCGCAGATGAGCGTGGTGCCGAATTCGGCCTTGAACTCGGCGAACCGCGAGCCGTCGACGATGCGGGCGATGACCTCGCGCTGGTCGAAGGGGACCCGGATGTCGGCGGAGGCGATGCCGAGCAGCTCGTCGGGGTCGTAGGCCGGCGGCTCGACGTGCTGCAGATCCGGGCCGCCTGCCTTTGACCAGCGGATGTGGCCGAAGATCTGCCGGGCCAAGCGGATGGCGTCGCGCTCGTCTCGCGCGAGGTAATCGGAGACTCCCGAGACGCGCGAGTGCATGGCGGCGCCGCCAAGGCTCTCGTCGTCGACCACCTCGCCGGTGGCCATCTTGACCAGGGGCGGGCCGGCCAAGAACACCTTCGCCTGGTCCTCGACCATGACCGCGTAGTCGCTCATGCCGGGGATGTAAGCGCCGCCCGCGGTCGCGTTGCCGAACACGACGCACACGCTGGGGACGCCGGCGGCGCTCGCCCGGGTGATGTCGCGGAAGCTCTGGCCGCCGGGGACGAAGATCTTCGACTGGTTCGGCAGGTCGGCGCCCGCTGACTCGGTCAGGTGGATCGAGGGGAGCCGGTTGGCCTTGCCGATCTCGGCGAGTCGCAGGCTCTTTCGCAGCCCGTACTCGTTGATGGCGCCGCCCTTGAGCGTCGACTCGCTGGCGGTGATCAGGCACTCCACGCCCTCGACGATCCCGACGCCGCCGATGACGCCCGCGCCGGTGCCGACCCCGCGCACGCCGTGGCCGGCCAGGGGCATCAGCTCGAGGAAGTGGCTGTCCGGGTCGAGGAGCAGCTCGATGCGCTCGCGAGCCACCAGCTTGCCGCGCGCGTGGTGCCGGTCGATGTACTTGGGGCCACCGCCCGCGCGGGCCTCCGCCAGGGCGGCCTCGAGCGTGTCGACGAGCGCGCTCATCGCCTTGTGGCGCTGCCGGAACGCCTCGCTGCTCGGGCGAACGCTGGTGGGAATCACTCGCACTACCACCCTTCAACACGGGCGCGAGGCGCTGTCAAACGGCGCCGGGGAGGGCGACGCTCAAGTTGTTGAAACGACTGCAGAGGCGGGTTAGATTGCCGGCATGACCACCACGCGCATCTATCGTCGCCTCGTCACTCTGCATTCACTCGCTGCGTGCCTCGGCTGCGCGGTGCTCGCTGGCTTGCTGACGCTCAGCACGGCGCACGCGGCGACACCGAAGCGGCAAGACAAGACGCAGGCTCAGCCGGCCGGTGAGCGTCACTCCTCGCACGTGCGGCTGCGTCTCATCGACCAGTCGCTGGAGTCGCTGCCCTTCGGCAAGGGCGCTGAGGATGTCACCGCCTGGGTGCGAGCGCGTCTGGACACGACCTACGGTCCGCGCATGAAGGCGGCGCTCAGCTCCCATCAGCGCGATGTGGTTCGCGAGCAGCTTGAGCGTGAGCTCCAGACCTTCTCGTCGAGCCGGGTGGTCTTCGACGGCGCGCGCACGGGCTTTGAGGTGAGCATCGTCGCCAACGAGTTCGTGGCTGGCGCGGAGGAGAGCTTGCTGCTCTTCCGCGAGCAAGGCGTCGAGCACTACTTCTTCTTCTCGCACGACAAGTTCTGGAAGTATGCGCGCCCGCTGGCGGACGACATCGCGTTCACCGAGCGTCTCGCGGTTCAGACCAAGGATCAGGGGCGCCCCGACTCGGTGCTGCGCGGCGCCGACCAGACGACCGTCACCCAGGCGATTTGGACCAGCAAGGACCGACGGCTGCGGGTGCAAGACGCGCGCTCGCTGTACCGAGCGGATCTGCTCGTGGTTGAGGACCGGGCGGTGGGCGACCGCATCGAGTTGATTCGCGGCGGTCGGAAGCCCGCGAAGATCGGTGGGGATGTCGACCCTGACCTGGACGACTTCCTCGACCTTCAGGACACGATTACGAACTGAGGGTGTCTGTGCCGGGCCTAAGCGGGGGCGTGAGCCTCAGAGTCCCCGCAGATATCGCTCGAACAGCGCGTAGCCGTCGGTGATGAGCGAGATCGCGCAGGATTCGCCACGCTGGTGAGCCTGGGCAGACTCGCCGGGGCCCAGGTTGACCGCGTCGATGCCGAAGAGCGCGAGGCGGGCCACGTCCGTCCAGGCCTGCTTGGGCTCGTGCGGGACGGTGGCGTCGTTGAGCAGCGGGGCGAGCAGCGGGTTGTCCCGACACACGGGGCCGGACGGGCTCAGGTCGGTCCAGGTCAGCTCGCACTCGCCCTGGGCGAGGGCCTCGATGTCGCGCTTGGCTTCGTCGAGGCTGCGCCCGGGCGCGAACCGGTAGTTGAGATTGAGCGAGAAGCTGTCCGGGATGACGTTGCGAGCGCCCACCCCACTGACCATGGTCACCGACATGACCTCGAAGTAGCTGAGGTCGCCGAAGCGGACCTCGACGCGCTGCCGCTCGAGCAGGCGGGAGAGCAGCGGGCCGGCTTTGTGGACGGCGTTGTCGCCCTGCCAAGGCCGGGCCGAGTGCGCGCGCCGACCGGCGTAGGTCAGGGTGCAGTGGATGCCGCCCAGGCAGCCCAGTTGGAGCCGGTTGTCTGACGGCTCCAGGCAGAAGGCGAGGTCGATGTCGCGCAGCTCAGGCGTCTGCGCAAGCAGCGGCTGCAGGCCGTTGGCGTCGTACGGGCCCTCTTCGGCCTCGTAGAAGACCGCACACAGATCGGCGCGGCAGTCCTCGGGGCTCAGCCGCTCCAGCAGCTCGAGCATCACTGCGTCGCCTGCTTTCATGTCGCTGACGCCGCAGCCGTGGATACGCCCGCCCTCGATGCGGACGGGGCCATCTTGGTGGTCCGGGACCGTGTCCAGGTGGCCGAAGAGCCCGATGAGCGGGCGGCCCTCGCGGCGCGGCCAGGGCCACGCGACCACAGAGTCGCGGAAGCGCAGGACGCGACCCTTGGGAAGGCGCTCGCGCAGCCGGGCCTCGACCGCGTCGGCGATCGCGCGCTCGTCGCCGGTCACCGACGCGATGCGGACGAGGTCCATGGTGGTCTGGACGAGCGCTTCTTCGACGCCCGAGATCGGGCCGCTCACACGCTGACTCCGAAGTCCCGCAGCGCGCCCTCGAGGCTGGTCTTGCGGTCCGTCGAGGCGCTGCGCTGACCGATGATCAGCGCGGCGGGGACGTGGAAGACGCCGGCGGGGAACTCTTTGGGGACGCTGCCTGGGATGACCACCGAGCGGGGCGGTACGACGCCGCGGGTGCGCGTCACCTCGGGCCCGCTGACGTCGAGGATCGGGGTCGAGCTCGTGAGCACGACGCCGGCGCCCAAGACGGCCTCGGCTCCGACCCGCACGCCCTCGACGACGATGCAGCGGCTGCCGATGAAGGCGCCGTCTTCGATGATGACGGGCGCCGCGCTGGCCGGCTCGAGGACGCCGCCGATGCCGACGCCGCCGGACAGATGCACGTCGCGGCCGATCTGCGCGCAGGAGCCCACGGTCGCCCAGGTGTCGACCATGGTGCCGGTCGCCACGCGCGCGCCGATATTGACGTAGGAGGGCATCAAGATGGCGCCTGCCTCGACGAAGGCGCCTCGGCGCACGGTCGCCGGCGGGACCACACGGACGCCCGCCATGGCGTAGCCGCGCTTGAGCGGGATCTTGTCGTGGTACTCGAAGGGGCCCACCTCGATGGTCTCCATCTTGGTGATGCCGAAGTAGAGCAGGATGGCCTTCTTGACCCAGCCGTGGACTTCCCACGGGTCGCCCGCGACCGCAGGTGGCGAGGCCACGCGCAGCTCGCCGGCGTCCAGAGCCGCGATGACCGCCTCGACGGCGCTGGCGTGGGTCGGGTCGCTCAACAGCGTCCGGTCTTCGTAGGCTGCTTCGATTCGTGAGCGCACTTCGTCCATCACCGCCTCCATTCGCAGGTCTTGTCTCGCCGCTTCGCTCGTCCAGGTCCGGCTATTCCGGACGCAGACCCAGCTCGCGCGTCAGGATCTTCTCGAGACTCTCGACCGAGTAGCCGCCCGAGGGCGAGTACTTCCGACCGTTGATGAGCACCGTCGGGGTTCCGCGCACGCCGGCCCGCTGGCCCTCGGCGATGTCGGCCTTGACCGCCGCGGAGTACTTGCCGGAGTCGAGGTCGGCCTTGAACTTCGCCATATCGAGCCCGATCTGCTCGGCATAGGCGATGAGGTTCTCGACCTGCAGGTTCTTCTGATTCTGGAACATGATGTCGTGCATGTCCCAGAAGCGCCCCTGGGCCTGCGCGGCCAACGCCGCCTCGGCCGCCTTCTGAGCGTTCTTGTGGAAATCGAGGGGGAAGTTGCGGAACACGACGCGGACTTGGCTCGGGTACTTCGCGACTAGCTGCTTGAGCGGGTCACCCACGCGCGAGCAGTAGGGGCACTCGAAGTCCGAGAACTCGGTGATGGTGATCGCGGCGTCGGCGGCGCCCTTGGAGCCTGCGCCCTCGACCTCGCTGATGCGAACCACCTTGGTGTCGAGCGGGTTGAAGACCTTCCCGTCCTTGATGATCTTCGGGTAGAGGTCCGCGAGGGCTGTGCCGCTGTCGACGAGCTTCTGCGACTTCTTCAGCTCGTCGTCGATGATGGCCTTGAACTCCTCGAAGGGCTTGGCGCCCGAGAGCTTGCGGCCGTTGACGAAGGCGGCGGGAGTCCCCTGAGCCTGCACAAGCTCGGTGAGGGCCTGATCCTCCGCGATCTTCTCCTTGAAGGTCCCGTCGTCCAGGGCCTTCTTGAACTTGGCCATGTCCAGGCCCAGCGTCTCGGCGTGGGCCTCGAGGTCGGGCCGCGTCAGGGCCTGCTGATTCTCGAAGAGCAGGTCGTGCATCTCCCAGAACTTGCCCTGGGCGCCGGCGGCCAGGGAGGCCTCCGCCGCGACCTGCGCGAGGTCATGAAAGGAGAGGGGGTTCTGCTTGAAGATGATGCGCACGGTGTCGGGGTAGGTCTCGTGGATCTGCTTGTAGGTCGGCAGGACCTTGGAGCAGAAGGGGCACTGGAAGTCCGAGAACTCGACGATGGTGACCAGGGCGTGCTTGGGGCCCTTGATGTGCTCGACCTCGTCGTCGACGGGCACGCGCCAGACCGTGGTCGTGTCCTCCTCGGGGCCCTTCTTCGGGGCGTTCTTCGGGGCCTTCGGCGCCGGCATCTCGTCGACGAGGTACTTCAGGTACTTCGCGCCTTCCGCGCCAGAGGCCAGGGCGAGCTTGCGGGCGATGTCCTTGCGCGGGGTCCCCGCCTCCTCGAGCTCCTTGGCGCGGGCGAGCTGCTTGTCGATCTCGGCCTTGAACTCCTCGAAGGGCTTGGCGCCGGAGAGGTTCACACCGTTGACGAAGAAGGCCGGCGTCCCCGAGGCGCCGAGCGCGAGGGCCGCCGCCTGGTCGGACTCGACCTTCTGCTTGATCTTCGGGTCCGCGATGTCGGCCTTGTACTGGGCCATGTCCATGCCGAGCTCTTGCGCGTACTTCTCCAGGTCTGCGTCGGTCAGCGCCTGCTGATTGGCGAAGGCGGTGTCGTGGAACTTCCAGAAGTGGCCCTGCTTGGCGGCGGCCATGGACGCGATGGCCGCGCGCATGGCGTTGTCGTGGAAGCTCAGCGGGTTGTGCTTGAAGACGATGCGGACGTCGTTCGGCCACGTCTCGGCGATCTGGTTGATCGTCGGTCCGACCCTCGAGCAGAAGGGGCACTGGAACTCGCTGATCTCATAGATGACGATCGGCGCGTCCTCCGGCCCCTTCGACGGCGAGGCCATCAGGTCGAGCTTCTTCTCGGTGTAGCTGCCGCCGGCCGGGCCGCCTGCCGGTGAGACCAGCTCGGGGCCAGCCGCGCCGTGGGGAGCGGTGCCGCGGCCAGCGACGAAGCCGATGGCCAATGCGACGGCGCCAGTGAGGACCAGTGCGCCGATGCCGTAACGTGTCTTGGGAGCCATGGATAACCTTTGAAGAACAGGTGCTTACGCTCGAAACAGCCCAGCCGGCGGGCGCGTGTGCGTGGCGGGCGTCGTACCATAGGCGGGCAGGCGGGCCAAGAGGCGGGCCAGTGGTCTTCGCCGCGCGATCGCCCTGCGCTGGAGCGCGCTGGCGGGCCGGCTGCGGCTCAGGGGACGGTGAACTCGCGGCTGCCCTCGAGGACCTCAACGGGGATCTGCTCGCTGTCGGCCTTGGTGGCGAAGGACGCCTGCCAGCGCTCAGCGCCGTCACCGTCGACCTCCCAGACGAACACGGTGTCGCCAGTGGTCACCGACAGCGGCAGCTCGCAAAAGAGCGTGCCGCCCGCGAGACTCAAGAAGCCCGCGGCCATGGAGTCCTCGCGCACCGAGAGCGAGGCGGCGTCGACGCTCTCGTGGAGGTTCTCGGGGTAGGCGAGGGTGTCCTGGCCGAAGAGGCTGGCTTGGGCGCACCCGGCGAAGAGGAAGTCGCCGTCGTGGAAAAAGACGAGGGCGTCGATGTCGGGACCGGGGACGGGGGAGGCCTTCGCGTTCTCCTTGTCCACGATGAGCATGTACCGGTAGCTGCGGATCACCGTCGCGCCGTCGGCGTCACTTTGGCCCGCGTCGGAGCCGCCGCCCTGGTTCTGCGGGAGCTCGCAGGCCGCGAACGCGAGGAGGCCGAGGAGCGTGAGCTGGGTGAGGCGCTTCATGGGGCGCATCATGTCAGCGCGGGACGTGGGCGGCAACGAAGTCTGTGTGCGGGTCGGATTCAGGGTGCGCGGAGGGCGTGGCTGCAGGCGCGGGGCGTTCTGATATGCTCGCCCGCCACGGCGGCGAGGCCGACAGGAGGGCGAGATGGTGAGCCGGCGATTTGGCGTGGTGGTTGCTGTGTGCGGGCTGGTGGCGTGCGGGGGGCCTCGTGATGAGGCGGCGCCTGCCGCGGCGTCTACGGCTCCGGCCGCGGAGGCACCAGCGGCACCGGAGGCACCGAGCGCGGCACCGGCGCCCCCAGAGCCCGAAGTCGCCGCGGCGCCGACCCCCGCCGAGCCTCCTGCGCCTGTGCCAGCGGCTGCCGATGCCCCCGCCCCCGCAGCGAAAGCGGAGGTCTGGACCACCGACGAGAAGCTCGACATCACCTGGAGCTATGAGGGTGTGGTCGCCCGGAAAATGGACGGTGACACGCTGGTGGTCACAGGGGAGGGGCTGCCCGAGATCCGGGTGCTCCGCCGCGCGACGCCGGCCGACGTGGCCGAACCCGAGCGCGTGGTGACCGGGCTCGGGGACCGCTACTTTGGCCCTGTCTGGATTCAGTGCACCACCAGCGCCACCGGAGACGCCGCCGCTCAGGCCGAGGCCTTTTGCGCGTCGATTCGCCCCGTCGACCACGCGAAGCTTGAGGTCCTGGGCTGCGAGGCCCCCGCGCCACACGATGCCCAGGTGGCGGCGGCGCTGGCGAAGGAGGAGCCTGCCTTCTTGGACTGCATGCGCAGCGCGCGGGGGGCGCAGCCGATCCTGTCGGTGATCGAGGGGGGCCTTCAGTTTCGGTTCACCGCCGACGGCGTGCCCGTGCGGGTCGGCCACAACACCGACATCTCCGACCTCGCCGCGTCCCGCGTCTACGACGATTGCGTCTTCAGGCTGCTCAAGACCTTCACCTATGACAAAGCCGACGGGTCGGAGGTGAACGCGCGCTGCACGCTGCGGGTCTCACTCTACCGTTAGCGCGCGCGCTCCTGGCTGTGGCGGTGGGTGGGCGCACCGGGTAGAGTCCGCGTCGTAAAGCCGACCGTGTAAGTGGGGAAGTATGCGAGCTCAAAGCTGTTTCTTGCCGTGCGTGGTGGGCGCTGCGGTCGCGCTGCTGGGTCTGACGGCGGCCGGCTGCGACGCCGGCAACGAGGCCGACGCGACAGCCGATACCGCGGACACGCCAGCCGCCGATGGCGTCGCGGACAGCGGGCCCGATGTGGCGCCGAACCCATGTGTGGGCGCGCCGTTCTTCACGAAATGCGACGACGGCAACAGCTGCACCGAGGACGACCAGTGCATCGAGGGCGCGTGCGTCGGGAAGCCCCGAGATTGCGGCGACGGCAACCCCTGCACCGATGATATCTGCACAGCGGCCGAGGGCTGCACGCACCCGGCGAACACCAAGAAGTGCGATGACGGCAACGTGTGCACCAGCCAGGACGCGTGCCAGAGCGGGGCGTGCGTCGGGCAGCCGCTGAGCCAGAGCGCGTGCGACGACGCGAACCCCTGCACGCTGAACGACAGCTGCAGCGCGGGTGTCTGCGCGGGGGCGCTCAATCTCTGCGACGACTTGAACACCTGTACGCGTGACTTCTGCGAGTTCGGGCACCCCGACGCCGCCACGGGGACCGGCTGCGTTCACGAGCCCCGCGAGATCAAGTGCGACGACGTGAACCCCTGCACGACCGATGACGCCTGCGTCGCCGGGGTCTGCGAAGGGGTCGTAAAGGTCGGCGCGGCCTGCACGGACGGCAATCTGTGCACCAGCGGCGATGCGTGCGGCGACGACGGGGTCTGCCGGGGCGTCCCAAACGTCGACTGTGACGACGACAACCCCTGCACCATCGACACCTGCGCCGCGGGCGGGGGCTGCGTGCACACGCCGGACGTGGGGCTCGAATGCAGCGACGGCCTGCTCTGCACCGTCGGCGACGCCTGCGACGCGTCAGGGGAGTGCGTCGGGGCCGAGAAGTGCCCGAAGACCGACGCCTGCGTCGACGTGGCGTGCGACGGCGAGACCGGGACCTGCCTCTCGTCACCGACCAAGTGCGACGACCAGAACGTGTGCACGAACGATGCGTGCGATTCGTTGAGCGGCTGCGTGTTCACCCCGAACGCGCTGGGCTGTGACGATAAGCAGGTCTGCACCACCGGCGACGTGTGCGCGGCGGGAGTCTGCACCGGCAAAGCCAAGGTGTGCGACGGGACGGGCGACACGCCGTGCTCGAAGAACCAGTGCGACGGCGAGACCGGCGCCTGCGCGATGACCCCGCAGAGCGGGAAGGCCTGTAACGACGGCGACCCTTGCACTGCGCCGGACGTGTGCGGGTCGGCGGGCTGCGTCGGCACGAAGGTCGACTGCAGCGATGATGACCCATGCACCCTGGACGCGTGCAGCCCGCAGTCGGGCAAGTGCACCAACACGCCGCTGGAGCCCTGCCAGGACCTCGCCTGGGAGCGCGCCAACACCTACCGGGCCATCTTGGACTTGCCGCTGCTGGTCAACCACGACGCGCTGATCGACGCGGCCACGGCGCACTGCGAGTACTACGTGGCCCATGAGAAGGACGTCTATCAGGCGATGGGCCTGTCTCCCCACAGCGAGGCGTCGGGCTTCTCCGGCTTCACAGGCGCCGACTTCGGCGTGCGCGCCAAGGCGGCGGGCTACGACGCCTTCCCTCTCTTCGAGGTGATGGCCTTTCTCAACAACCCGGTCACCGCGGTCGATGAGTGGATGGCGACGCTCTACCACCGGCTGCCCTTCGTCGTCGCGAACGCCGAGGAGATGGGCTACGGCGGCGCTCAGAAGGGATTCACCGCGTGCGACACCATCGACTTCGGCACCAGCGGTGCGCCACTGCCAGAGTATGCCGACGCGGTCATCCCCTTCCCGCCCGACGGCATGACGGGCGTCCCCACTCGCTGGGACGGCTTCGAGAGCCCGCAGCCGCCGCTACCGAACCCGTACCCATCCGGCCCTATCCTCACCGTCTCCTTCGGCTCTGGTACGGGGACCGGCGTGGCCATCGTCGACAGCAACATCAACGGGCCGGACGGTCCAGTGCCCCACGTGGCGGGCGACTCGAAGTCCGACGGGAGCCTCTGCTGCGGTGTCGTCGCGCTGTACCCGAACACGCCGCTGAAGCCGCTGACCACCTACACGGTGAGCCTCGATTACTCCCGAAACGGAAAGGCCGGCAGCATCGAGTGGTCCTTCACGACCAACGACGGCGACAACAAGCTATTTCTGCCCTGAGTCCGGCGGGCGGGCTTGCTACGGCAGAGCGCTGGGCGAGGACGCGGGCTGGCCTTCAAGGCGCGACCAGCCGCAGCTCGATGCGCTCGTTCCGCGCGCGGCCAGCGGCGGACTTGTTGCTGGCGATGGGGGCGTCAAAACCTCGGCCGTTGCTGCTGATTCGGGACGCCAGCACGCCCATGCTCGCCAGCCGCACAGCGACCGTCTCCGCGCGCTGCTCGCTGAGCGCGATCGCCCGCGCTCGGCTACCGCCGCGGGCGGTGTGACCTTCCACGACAAGGCGGAGCTCGGGCCACCGGCCCATCGCCCCGGCCACCTGGCTCAGCGCGCGGTCTGAGCCCGGCAGCAGCCGCGCCGTCCCGCGAGCGAACCGTACGCCCGCGAGCACGCCCTGGAGGCGGCTCAGGTCGTCGGCGGCCGGCTCCGGGCAGCCCGCCCGCTCGGCGACGCCTAGCCGTGTCGGGCACCGGTCGTCTCCGTCGGCGACGCCGTCGCCATCCCGGTCGCTGCAGCCGTCGAAGCGGGGCTCGCCGGCCAGGGTAGGGCAGGCGTCTTGGGGTCGGCGACGCCGTCGCCGTCGCTGTCCGGGCACCCTGCGAGCCCGACGTCGCCGACGTGGTCCGGGCAGCGGTCCTCGGGGTCCGCGACCCCGTCCCCGTCGCGGTCCGGGCAGCCAGCGTTCGCCACAGCGCCGCGTTGTTCGGGGCAGCGATCGACGTCGTCGGTGAATCCGTCGCCGTCGCGGTCCGCCGAGACCGCGCCGCGCACCGAGGTGGGCGTTGCCCGCCCGACCGAGCGGCGCAGGTAGACGTCCAGCCCCGCGGTGACGACCGGGGAGACCGACAGCGTCCCCTCCGCCCCGTCGGTGAACCAGGCGCGGACGTCGAGTCGTACCGCCAGTCGGCGTGCGGCGAAGAGATATCTCACGCCCATGCCCGCGCTCATCAGCAGGTCCGCGTCTCGGCCCAGGTCGCCCCCCGCCAGCGAGAGCGCGCCTACGCCGGCAGACCAACTGAGGGAAACCGGCCCGCGCAGCGCGTGGAACACGAGCTCGGCGAGGCTCCCGACGACCAGCGCGTCGCCGTGCGCCCGTCGCAGCGAGGCCGGCAGCAGCCAGCCGCCCACCTCCAGCGACACGATCCGGCCCAGACCGACTCCAATGCGTAGCCCCGCGAGCGGGCTCGCGTCCGGGACCGCGCGCAGGCTGCGCCGGCCCGTGAGGTCGAGATCCGACGACAGCCAGCCGTAGCCTCCGTCGACACCGAGGTGCACGGCGCCCAAAGACTCGGGTGTCGCGCGGGCCGTGGACGGCGCCACGACGGCCAGCATCGACCCGAGCAACATCGCCCCGCTGAACCTGCCCATGACCTCCCTGCTGTCCGGGCGGAGCATCGCCCCCGGGCAGCGCTCGCGCAAGCGCATCAGGGCGACCGGCCACACCGCGCAGCGCGCCGGGTCTCTCGCCACGGCGCCGCCGGGCACTCAGGCGCCTCAAAGCAAAACACCCGGCGGAGCGGTCTCCGTCGGGTGTTCAGGGTGCGAAGTCGGCGGCCCGAAGAACGGGCCGTACCGACGAGAGGCGAGGGCGTCTAGCGTCCCCGCCCTGAGGCGTCAAAGGTCGATGATAATGACCCGTGACCCCTCATCTTCATCCGGGCGTTCCTCCGGAGGCGGCTCCTGCCAGGGCATGTTTCCCCAGGGCGAAGGCGCTTCCAGGTAGGGCCGCTCACTGAACGGCTGCTCTTTGCGGGGCCGCTCGTCGCGCGGTATCCAAAACGCGTGTCTCATGGCCTCCTCCTTCGGGACTCGAATCCCCAGCGTCGGACGCACTCGTACTCTAGCAACCGTTCGAGGGTGAATCAAGGAGCGCTCCAACGGCGCTCCCTGACTTCATCCTACGGTCGCTCAAACGTGCGGCTTGAGCCAAGTATTCACTGCCCGAAGGCCGAGGAGGCGCTTAGCCCTCGTCGGTGGACTCCGCCTGGTCGCCCGCGGTCGGCTCGATGTTCGAGAGCTGGCCGGCCAGCAGTTCCCCGAAGGTCGTGCTCTGCTCCGCGCGCTGCTGCTTGAGGTAGTTCGAGTACTCCTCGGACGCCTCTTCCTCGGACAGGCGCTTGAGCGACAGGCCGATCTTGCGCTCCTCGGGGATGAGGCTGATGACCTTGGCGCGCAGGCGGTCGCCCTCGTTGGCCACGTCGGAGACGAGGTTGACCTTGTCGTAGGACAGCTCGGAGATGTGCACGAGGCCCTCGATGGCGTCGTCGATCTCCACGATGGCGCCGAAGTCGAGGATCTTCGTGACGATGCCCTCAACGACCGAGCCGAGCGGGTAGCGCGACTCGACGTTGTCCCACGGGTCAGGCGTGAGCTGCTTGATGCCGAGGCTGAAGCGCTCCTTCTCCACGTCGATGTTGAGGACGACGGCTTCGACCTCGTCGGTCTTCTCGTAGTGGTCGGCGGGGTTCTTGACCTTGTTGGACCACGAGATGTCCGACACGTGGATGAGGCCGTCGATGCCCTCCTCGATGCCGATGAAGAGGCCGAAGTTCGTGATGTTGCGGATCTTGCCGCGCACCACGGAGCCGACCGGGTAGCGCTCCTGGAGCAGCTCCCACGGGTTCATCTCGATCTGCTTCATGCCGAGCGAGATGCGCTTGTTCTCGGTGTCGATGTCCAGGATGACCGACTCGACGATGTCGCTGATGGCGACGATCTGCGAGGGGTGCTTCGGGCGCTTGGTCCAGCTCATCTCGGAGACGTGAATCAGGCCCTCGATGCCGTCCTCGAGCTCGACGAAGGCGCCGTACTCGGTGAGGCTCACGACCTTGCCGTTCACGCGGTCGCCGATGCGGTACTTCGTGGTGACCTGAGCCCACGGATCCTCGGTGATCTGCTTGAGGCCGAGGCTGACGCGCTCCGACTCCGGGTCGAACTTGAGGACCATGACCTCGACCTCATCACCGACCTCGAACATCTCGCTCGGGTGGTTGATGCGGCCCCAGGACATATCGGTGATGTGGAGGAGGCCGTCGATGCCGCCCAGGTCCACGAAGCAGCCGTAGTCCGTGATGTTCTTCACGACGCCGGTCATGACCAGGCCGACCTCGAGCTTCTCGAGGGTCTGGTACTTGAGCGCGGCGCGCTCCTTCTCGAGCAGCGCGCGGCGGCTCAGCACGATGTTGCCGCGCTTCTTGTTGAACTTGATGACCTTAAAGTCGAAGGCCTCGCCGATGTACTTCTCAAGGTTGCGCACGGGGCGGAGGTCAACCTGCGAGCCGGGGAGGAAGGCCTTGACGCCGATGTCGACGGTCAAGCCACCCTTCACGCGGCCGGTGATGGTGCCGTTGACCAGCTCGTCGCGCTCGACGGCCTCGTTGATCTCGTCCCAGATCTTGAGCTTGTCGGCCTTCTCCTTGGAGAGGACGATCTGTCCGTGCTCGTTCTCGGACTCCTCGAGGTAGACGTCGATGGTGTCGCCGACCTTGATGGGGATGTTGCCGTGCGGGTCCGCGAACTCCTCAACCGGGATCTGACCCTCGGACTTGTAGCCGATATCAACGGTCACATAGTCCTTGGAGATCTCGATCACGACGCCCTTGACGATCTCGCCTTCCTTGGGGCTATGAGCTGCCTCGTATTCCTCCAGCAGTTGCTCGAACTCGGAGAAATCAGCAGTCGCGTCGGCTTTCGTCGGTTGGGTCTGAGTGTCCACGGATACCATCTGGGTCGGTGAGGGTTGAGGGCCGAAACGCCTGCGATCACAAGCGCTTAGGGGTCTCCCGGGCTCCCGGGAGGCGCGGAACATACAGGCACGCACGCGAGTTTGTCAACGCTGCGCAGTCCGTTGCCGCCCCGTCCGGGCCTGTGCTAAGGGCCGGACGCCACCGTGACGGTGCGCAATGACGCGACGGAGACCAGCGCCCATGAGCGACCGCGACCACAGCCCGAATTTGGATTCCCTCCCCGCTGGCGGAGGTAGCAGCCGCGGGACCGCCCGCCCGGACCTCGCTGGGGTGCCGTTCATCGGCTCCGGCGTCGGCGTCGGCGCGAAGGAGGACGAGGACGACGAGCGCGCCTGGAAGAAGCTCGGGATGGCCGAGCGCCTCCTGGAGAGCCGGACCCTGACCCTCTTCGGGCCGGTGAACCAGGCGATGTCGAATCGGCTGATCGCCGCGCTCTTCTTTCTGGAGGCCGACGACGCCGACAAGCCGATCACGCTGGTGCAGAACAGCCCCGGTGGCTCGGTCAGCGACGGGTTCGCCATCTACGACGCGATGCGCTTCGTGAAGCCCGAGGTGCGGGTTATCTGCGTGGGGCTGACGGCCTCGATCGCCACGATCACGCTGCTGGGCGCCAAGAAGGCGAACCGGTTCAGCCTGCCGACCACCCGCTTCTTGATCCACCAGCCGCTCATCCCAGGCCACATCTTTGGGCCCGCCAGCGACCTCGAGATCACCGCCCAGGAGATCCTCAAGTCGCGCGACCGCATCAACGTGATGTTGGCCGAAGCGACCGGCCAGCCGCTGGAGCGCGTCGCCCGCGACACGCACCGCGACTACTGGATGGATGCCGACGAGGCGCTTGAGTACGGCCTCATCTCCCGCATCGTGGCGTCACGGAGCGAGCTGGAGGCGTAGGTCTGGTCGCGCCGACCGCGGGCCCCTCCGACGGGGCTCGTGGCGGCCGCGCCGCTGTCGCGCGGGCCTCGGTCCGCCGAGAACCCAGCCCAAACGCGCCTCGAATCGGCCCGCCCTCTGCCGCGCCGCCTTCTAGTAGAGGCGCTCGATCAGCTCGGCGTACTCCGCTCCGATGGCGCGCCGCCGCAGCTTCAGCGTCGGGGTCAGCAGCGCGCGCTCGGTCGTGAAGGGCTCGGGCAGGACCGCGAAGCGCTTGATGGTCTCGTAGGGCGCGAGGCCCTCGTTGACGCGGGCGACGTGGGATTCGATGACGTCGAGCACGCGCGGGTCATCGGCGAGGGCGGCGATGTTGCGGGCGTCGACGCCCGTCTCGGCGGCCCAACTCCTGACGCCCTCGGGGTCCAGGGTGAAGAGCGCCACGAGGTAGCGCTGGCGATCGCCGATGACGCAGACGTGGTCGACCAGGGGCAGGGCGCGCAGGCTGTTCTCGATGGGCTGGGGCGCGACGTTTTTCCCGGCCGCCGTGATGATGATGTCTTTCTTGCGGTCGGTGATGCGGAGGTAGCCCTCGGAGTCCAGGACGCCGATGTCGCCGGTGTGAAACCAGCGCTCGCCCGTCGCGCTCTCGCTGAAGGACTCGGCGTTGGCGTCGGGCCGGTGGTAGTAGCCGCTGCACACGCTGGCGCCGCGTACCAGGATCTCGCCGTCATCGGCCAGCCGCAGTTGGCAGCCCGGAACCGCCCGGCCCACCGTGCCGAAACGGAACGCGTCGAGGCGGTTGATGGTAGCCGCCGCCGCGGTCTCCGTGAGCCCGTAGCCCTCGAGGATGACGAGGCCGGCGGCGTGGAAGAACTCCAGGGTGTCCAGCGCGATGGGGGCGGCGCCGCTGACGAGGAAGCGGATTCGGCCGCCCAGGGCCTCTCGGATGCGCCGCAGCACCAAGCGGTCGGCGATGAGGTGCTCGGCGCGAAGGCGGGCCGGGATCGCTTCACCCTCGCGCTGGCTGCGGGCGACGCGGCGCCCGACGTCCATGGCCCAGTGGAAAGCGCGCTGACGCCGTGGCGGTTGCTGAGACACCCGCTCGAGGATCTTCGCCTGCACCTTCTCATAGACCCGCGGGACACCCGCGAGCACCGTCGGGCGGACCTCGGCGAGGGCGGTGGAGAGCTGGTCGATCGTCTCCAGGTAGACGCCCCGACCGCCCCAGATGAGGCCTGTGTAGAGCGAGATGCGCTGAAGCACGTGCGCCAGCGGCAGGTAATTCAGTGAGACGTCGTCGGGCCCCATCGGCAGGATCGTGCTGAACGAGGTGGCCGCGGCGACGAGGTTGGCGTGGGTGAGCTCGACGCCTTTTGGGGTGCCGGTGGTGCCTGAGGTGTACACGAGCGCGGCGAGGTCCTCCGGCGCGATGGCGGAGGTGCGGGCGAGGACGGCGCGGCGACCGTCCGGGCTGTCGGCGCGCTCCGGGCTGATGATGCTGGCGAGGTCGAGCACCGTGATGCTGGCGCCCGACGAGGTGGTCGCGACGTCGGTGGGGGCGGGGCGCATGACGAGGATGTGGGTGAGCTGCCCGGTGAGGTCGGCGCGGGCGAGGAGCGTGGCGGCGAGGGCCGGGGTCTCGACGATGGCGACCTGGACGGCGGCGTCGCGCAGGATGAACGCGATCTCGTCGGGGCGGGAGGTCGGGTAGATGCCGACGGTGGCGGCGCCGGCGGCGAGGATGGCCTGGTCGCAGGCGGCCCAAGTGCGGCTGGTCTCCGAGATGATGGCGACGCGATCGCCGGGCTCGACGCCGAGGCGCATGAGCCCCCAGGCGAGGTGGCGGACCTCGGCGGCGGCGTCGTCCCAGGAGATGCCGTGCAGCACGCCGTCTTCGTAGTAGCGACCGAGCTCGCGACCACGGAAACGCTCGGTCGCGGCGCGGTACAACTCCGGGATGGTGCGCGGTGGCCCCACATCGCTCATCGATCCCCCCTCCTGCCCCTGTTCGGCGGCGCGCGAGCATCGTTCGGAGCGGGGCCTGGTGCAAGCGTTGGCTGGTGGGCTGTAGGATGGCCGCGGTCAGGTCGCGGCGGGAGAGCGGGTCCAGGGAGCGAGGCGATGGCGTGGGCGGACGAGGTCGGGGAGGGCTTCGGTGAGGCGGCGAGCGCGCTCGGGGGCGCCGAGCAGCTTTGGGGGCGCGGGCGCCACGACGACGCGATGGAGCGGCTGGTAGCGGCCATGGCTGGGCTGCCTGAGCGCGGGGATGCGCGGGCGCTGGTCTGGACGTTGCTGGCGGAGTGTCGGCTGGCGCTGGACCAGCGGGACGCGGCGACCGTCGCGTGCGAGCGGGCGCTGGCGGTGGCGGACGCGGCGCCGAGCAGCGCGCTGGGCGTGCGGATGCGCGTGAATCTGGCGGAGTGCTTGATGGTGGACGGCGACGTGGGGGCGGCGCGCGGGGCGCTGGAGCCGGTGTGGCACGAGCTGGACGGTTACGGCGACGCGGTCTTGCGGGCGCGGGGGCGGGCCCTCGGGCTGGCGATGCGCGCGGTGGAGAGCCGGGATGGGGAGGCGCCGGAGCTGCGCGCGGCGCTGGAGCAGCTTGGCCGCGCGGGAGGGCACGGGAGCCGCTGGCGCATCACTCTGGGGATGGGGCGCATGCTGGAGCTTGGGGGGCGGCCGCTCGACGCGGCGGATTGGCTGGCCCAGGCGCGATCGGGCGATGTCGCGCAGGGCTGGCCCGTGGGCGTGGGACCGGCCGCCTACGCCGAGGCGCGGGTCAACGTCGAGCTTCAGCGCTTGGTGGATGCCGACGTGGCGATCGAGCTGGCCCTTGGGGCCGCCCGCGCGCAGGGCGACCGGGTGGCGATGAAGACCTGTCTGGAGTTGGCCATCGATCTCGGGGTGGCGCTCGGGGCGCCGCAGATCACCCTGAGCCGACTTCACGAGGCCGCGGATCTCGCGCGCGAGGAGGACGACGGCCGGGCGCGGGCGCGGCTGCTGGCGCGCGCGCTGAAGACCGCGCTCATCGCGGGGCTGCCCGACGCGGGCGCGACCGCGGACGGGCTGGCCGACGTCTTGGCGATGCTGGGGCCCTCGGCGCTGCAACCCGACGCCGCGTTCGAGGTGGCGGAGGGCCTGTGGGCCGCAGGGCGTGGGCGGGCGGCCGCGGATGTCCTGGTGCGCGCCTCGCAGCTGGCCTTCGGTCTGGGCCAGCCGAACCGGGCCGCCGAGTGCCTCGCCGAGGCCGCGCGGATGGCGCAGCGCTCGGGCGAGGACGAGCTGGCCCGCGCCATGTGGGAAGAGGTCGTCCAGCTCGGAACCACCTACGGACTCG
This sequence comes from Myxococcota bacterium, assembly GCA_041389525.1. Lineage (GTDB taxonomy): Bacteria > Myxococcota_A > UBA9042 > PHBI01 > JACKFB01 > JACKFB01. The sequence continues at coordinate 94,719 of JAWKRR010000023.1, forward strand.
ACGACCGCGACGTCTGGGAATCGGAGTGGCGACACCGCTTTGTCGAACCCTGAGCCGGGCGGCGCGTTGACCGGGTCATAGCCGCGTGGCTACCGTGGGGCTCCCCGCGCACCCTGGGAGTCCGAATGGGCCGTCTGCTCGCCGCCACCGTCGCCCTCTCGCTGTTCGGACTGGCCGCGTGCAGCGACACGCCCTGCGAGCCCGCGTGCTTGGCCGGCCAGCAGTGCATCGCCGGGACCTGCGTGAAGAGCCCGTTCGCCAACGACGCATCTACCAAAGACACGGGGGGCGGTGACGTGTCGGGATCCTGCGTCGCGGCGGTGGCGGGCGACCTGATCATCAATGAGATCCTGGCAGATCCGGGGGGGCAGGACGTCAACGGCGACGGAAAGGCGGACTCTGGCGACGACGAGTTCATCGAGATCGTCAACGTCTCCGGGCACGCGGTGGGGCTGTCCTCGGCGATGCTGCGCGTGAAGACGAAGACCTTCGCGTTGGGCGGGGCGTGTCTGGAGGCGAACTCGGCCCGGGTGGTGTTCGGGGCGGAGTCCAAGCTGGCGCTGACCAACGGCGGGTCGACGGTCGAGCTGCTCATCGACGGGGCGGTCGCCCACGCGCACACCTGGGGGGCGGAGGGCGGCAAGAAGCAGTCGCTGACCCTGACGGTGCAGCTGGACCCCGACTCGGGCTGGTCGCTGCACAAAGACGTGGCGGCGGCGCCGTGGTCGCCGGGGACCTGTGCGAACGGCAACGCCTTCCCTGACTGCGCGGTCGTCGTGCCGGTGGAAGGCCAGCCCGACGCGGGCGGCGACGTGACTGAGCCCGTCGGCGACGTGGTCGTGGACGTGCCGGTCGGTGGCACGGGCGATGTACCGGTCGACGGCACGGGCGACATGGGGGCGGACGTGCCGGCGCCCTGCGGTGTCGCGCCGGTGAGCGGCGACCTGTTGATCAACGAGGTGCTCGCCGACCCGGGCAGCGTGCTGGACGCGAACCAGAGCGGCGCGGTCGACAGCGGCGAGGACGAGTTCGTCGAGATCCTCAACGTCTCGGATGTCGCGCTGGACCTTACGGGGGTGCGGGTCGCCGAAGCGGGTGGGACCGGCGTGACCCTGGCCGCCGGCTCGTGCCTGCAGCCGGGCCAGGCGCTGGTGGTGTTCGGCAAGTACGCCGGCGGCGGGGACTTCGGTGGCTCGCTGGTGGTGGGCATCGGCAAGGCCTTCGGGCTCAACAACCCCGGCGACTCGCTGAGCGTGACCGGGGCTTCGGGAGCGGTGCTGACCAGCCTGACCTTCGGGTCGGCGGGCACGACGAAGCAGTCGCTGACGCGGGCGGTCGACGGCGAGGGCAGCAGCGAGATGGTGCAGCACACCAAAGCGCTGCTGAGCGGCGGTGCGGCGATGAGCCCAGGGCGCTGCCAGAACGGGAACGCGTTCCCGGATTGCGAGGGGGCGGCGATCCCCGACCCGGCGCCCGACGCGGCGTCCGAGGTAACGCCCGAGATCAGCGTGGACACCATCCAGGACGCCACCGACGTCGAGATCGGCCCTGACGCCGAGGTGGGGCCGGACATCACGCTGGACACGACCCCCGACACGAAGCCGGCCTGCGGCGTGAAGGCGGCCGCGGGCTTGCTGGCGCTCAATGAGATCCTCAGCGATCCGGCCGGCGTCGACGTCAACGGCGACGGTAGCGCCAGCTCGACCCAGGACGAGTTCATCGAGCTGGTCAACCTGACCGGCGGGGACCTGGACCTCACGGGCGTGGTCGTCGGTGCGGGACCGCCCGGGGCCCCGGTGACCAGCCACACCTTCGGCTCGCTGTGTCTCGGGGCGTTTCAGGGCGTGGTCCTCTTCAGCGGGGGCAGCCCGACCCTGACCAAGCCCATGGCGGTCGTGATGACCAGCGGCAAGGCGCTGGGCCTCAACAACGGCGGCGAGACCGTGGTGGTGCGGGCCGCCGACGGCGCCGACATCGACAGCTACGCGTTCACCGCGCTGGTCGGGCAGTCCTGGGTGCGCATCCCCGATGGCACCGGGGCGTTCGGCAAGCACGGCAGCGCTCCTGACAGCGGGGGCGCGCTCTTCTCGCCAGGGACCTGCAACGACGGCTCCACCTTCCCGTTCTGCCTGCAGTAGGGGCGGAGGACGGTGAGTCGAAGGCCGAAGCTGTGCGCGAAATGCGGCAAGCTCGCGGGAATTGCCGAGGAGTGCCCCCACTGCGGCGCGCGGCAGACCTTCGCGCGGCAAGTGCTGGGCGGCCTGACGGGCGGTGCGGCGGGCGCTGACGACGGGATGACCGTCACGGGCGCCATGCTCACGGTGAATCTGGCGCTCTTCGCCTTCGCGCTGTTTCTGGGGCGCGGGTCCGAGGCGGCGGCGATGGACATCATGCGTCCCGATATGGAGCTGATGTTCCGGGTGGGGCTGCAGGACAACGCAGCCATCGCGGCGGGGCAGTGGTGGCGCCTCATCACCATGATGTTCCTGCACTTGGGCGTGCTGCACGTCGTGTTCAACTGCTGGATCCTGTGGCAGGCGGGCCGCATCCTCGAGCAGGACCTTGGCCACGCACCCATGGCGGTCATCTACATCGGGGCGGGTCTCGCGGGGTCCATCGCGTCGTACTTCGCCGATATCGGGGGGGCGGGCGCGTCGGGCGCGGTCTTCGGCGTGCTGGGGGGCCTGCTGGTGAGGCGGCGGCTCGTCGACGGGAACTTCCGGCACCCGGTGACCCAGTGGATGCTGTCGCTCTTCGCGATGAACGTGGTGTTCGGGCTGGCCATGGGGCAGCACATCAATCACGTCGCCCACGGCGCGGGGTTCGTGGTTGGCGGCGGGCTTGGGTATGTGGCGTCGCGCACGATCGGGCGGCGTCCGGCGCGACGAGCGATGCTGGCGAGCGCGATGGGGCTGGGGGGCGTGGCGGTCGCGGCGTTCGTGGCGATGGTGTTCAGCCTCTACGCCGGGAGCGCGCACGACGTGATGACCGCCGACCGCTGCTGGCGGGAGGTGGGCTCGCTCAATGGGCGAGCCGACGACGACGCCATCAGCTCGGCGCGGCGGTGTCTGCTCGAGGTCCCGCGCCTTGAGGGGCCGGCCAACGGCGCGCGGGAGGACGCGCTGCTCGCGCTGGCGGCCTTCGAGGGCGCCCGTGACGGAGCGGCCGCTCGGGTCGCGCTGGCGGAGCTGGAAGAGGCGGCCCTGCGCTACAGGATCTGGCAGGACGAGGCGCTGCCGCGGTATCGCCTAGCCTATCGTTAGCGAGGCGCTCGCTGGCCGCGCTCCGGAGCGCTAGTTCGCCGCGAGCTCGCCGCGCCGCTCGGCCCACGCCTCCAGCACGCTGCGCGCCAACACGACGCCCTTGGTGCGCCACTCCGCGCCGTTGACCACCAGGCCGGCGACCGCGATCTCCGGATTGTCGGCGGGCGCGAACGCCACGAACCACGAGAAGTGGCGGGCCATGCCGGTGTCTTGGGCCGTCAGGTGGCCGGTCTTGGCGCCGATTCGCATGTCGCCGAGCCGCGCGCGCGCCTTGCCGGCGAAGAACTTGCGGGCCGTGCCGCCCTCGACCGTGGAGGTCATGACCTCGGCCAGCACGGCCGCGACCTCCGGGGGCAGCGCGCGGCCGAGGCTCTGCGCGTCTGACGCGTAGAGGACCTCGCCGTCGCGGGTCACGCGGTCGATGACGCGCGGGGCCATCATCACGCCGCCGTGCCCGACCGCGCCGGTGATGACCGCGGCGTGAAGCGGCGAGAGGCTGGACGCGGTGAAGCCGGCGGCCGATCGCGCGAAGGCGATGCGGCTGCCGGTCGGGATCTGCGCCTTGCTGACCCCCACGCCCCACAGGAAGGGGAGGCGCTGGTTGAAGAGGAAGGCGTCGGCGCTGGCCTGGAGGTCCGCCGGGGTCAACAGGCGGTCGGCCCAGCGGGCGAACGCGACGTTGCTCGACGCGCCGAAGGCCTGCTTGAGCGTCTCGCAGCGGGTGTCGAGCCGCGAGTTGTCGTGGAGGTTCTCGAGATCGACCCGGCGGTGGCCGCCGTGGGTGCAGATCTCGCTCTCGGCGTTGAGTCCGGCGTGCTGGATGAGCGCGGCGGCGGACACGATCTTGAAGATGCTGGCGGCGGGCCCCTCGGCCTGCAGCGACAGGTGGCGCAGGTCGGGGCGTCCTTGGGCGTGCTCGGCCATGGCCAGCAGCTCGCCCGTGGCCGGGTTCATGGCGACGACCGCGCCGTAGTCGACCTGGAAGCGCTGGAGGACGTCGACCGCAGCACGCTGAATCGCGGGGTCGAGGGTGAAGCGCACCTCCGAACCGTCAGCCAGGGTCTGGACCAGGCGACCGTCGACGACCTGCGCCCGGTCGGGGTCGATCTGCGCGGCCGGGATCGCGTAGGTCGCGGGCTGCGGCGGGGCCGGCGCGGCGGGACCAGCGGCCATCTGGGGCTGGCGCGGGGTCGCGCGCTCGTCGCGGATGACGCGCACGATGGGCTGGGGAGGCGCGGGGAGCTCCGCGGCGAGCGCGGGCGAGAGGGCGCGAGCGGTGGGCAGCGCGCCGTCGTCGGCCCACTGGCTCTGCACGGTGAGCGTGATCAGCCCACAACACAGGCCGAACAAAACGGCCCGGCGAATTCGCCGCGCGACCACGGGCACGTGCTCCGACATCTCGTCCTCCCCAGAACGCGAGCCGACACCGTCCCCCGGATCCCGCGAGCCGTCCACTTTGCTTGCGCGTTTGCGCGTGCGGGGCGGTCGCCGAGGTGCGCTCGAGGCCCGGCGGAGGCGGTGTATTCAGGTCGAAAACACCTGCGTTGACCGGCGCGCGCGGAGCGTGGCAAGGTCGCCACTCGGGTGGGGCACGCAGGGGTGACAATGGCGGGTGTGGGCGACGGGCATCGAACCCTGCTCGAGCTTTTCACAGCGCGAGTCGCGGCGAATCCGCATGGGGTGGCCACGCGCCACTTGGTCGGCGACACGGTCGTCGAGACCACCTGGGCTGAGTGGGACGCGCGCTCGAGGGCGCTGGCGACCGGATTTGCTGCGCTGGGCGCGAACCCGGGCGATCGCATCGCGGTGGTCGCGCGGACCCGCGTCGAGTGGGCGTGGCTGGACCTGGCCATTCACCGCGCCGGTGCGGTGGCGGTGCCGATTTTTCCGACCGAGGTCGCGGCGAACTGCGCGTTTATGCTGGCGGATTCCGGCGCGCGCATCGTGGTCGCCGAGGATCCCGTCCAGGCGCGCAAGCTGGTCGAGACGCGCGAGCGGCTGCTGGCGGTCGAGCGGGTCATCTGGCTGGACTCGGTCGCCGAGGTCGCCGAGGGCGAGACCCTGACCATCGAAGAGGTCACGGCCGGCGACGCGAACTGGTTCACCTCGTTCGACGCGCTGATGAGCCTGGGAGACCAGCACGCGAGCGACTTGGGAGCGGAGGTCGAGCGGCGGTTCAGCGGGCTGCGCGCTGGCGATTTGGCCACCATTCACTTCACCCCGGGCACAGAGGGGCGCCCCAAGGGCGTCGTGCTGACCCACGGGAACCTGCTCGCCGTCAGCCGCGCCCTGGCCCAGGTGCTCCCGGTCGACGAATCCGACGTGCAGCTGCTCTATCTGCCGCTGGCCCTGCCCTTCGCGCGGCTCTCGCTGGCGGTCAGCGTGCTCATCGGCGCCAGCACGGCCTTTGGGCGCAGCCACCGCACCATCCTGGAAGACTGCCGCACCTTCCGGCCGACCTTTCTGTGCGCGGTCCCCCGGCTCTTCGAGCGGATTCGCAATCGTCGCGAGACCCACCGCAGAAACCTGCCCGGGATTCACCGGTGGGCGATGGACTGGGCCGTCGGGGATGACGATGAGCCCGCGCCGTCGGGGCCTCTGACGGGCGTTCGGCGCCGCATCGCCGAGAAGCTCGCGTTCGAGCCGGTGCGTGAGCTGTTCGGGGGGCGCTTGCGCTTCGCGATCTCGGGCGGTGCTCCTCTGGGGGCCGAGAACGCCCGGTTTTTTAGGGCCCACGGCATCGAGGTGCTCGAGGGCTACGGGATGACCGAGACGGCGGGCTGCACCCACATCAATCGGCTCGAGGAGAACCTGCCCGGGTCGGCCGGGACGGCGCTGCCGGGCGTGAGCTGTCAGATCGCCGAGGACGGAGAGATCTTGTTGCGCGGGCCGATGATCTTCAACGGCTATTGGGAGCGGCCCGACGCCACGGCGGACGCGCTCGACGACGGCTGGCTGAAGACCGGCGACCTGGGCAGCCTGGACGCGGCCGGCCACCTGACCATCACGGGCCGCAAGCGCGAGGTCATCGTGACCGCCCACGGCAAGGCCATCGCGCCTCAGCCCATCGTCGCCGCGCTGACCACGGATCCCCTCATCGGTCAGGCGCTCATCCACGGCGACGGCCGCTCGTTTCTGTCCGCGCTCTTGGTGCTCGACCGCGACGGGCTCGAGGACTTCGCGCGGGAGGCCGGCATCGTCGGCAGCTACGAAGAGCTGACGCGGCACGAGCTGGTCTTCGCCGCGGTCGAGAAGATCGTCGGGCGCGTGAACGCCCACGTCGGCGCCCACGAGCAGATCCGCAAGTTCGCCATCCTGGCGACGCCGCTGACCGCGGAGCAAGGCGAGGTCACGAGCACCCAGCGAATCCGCCGCCGCGTCGCCAGCGAGCGCCACCGCGCGCTCCTGGACTCGTTTTACTCAGAGCAGTATTGAGCGCGTCCGTGCGCAGGGCGCCGCTGAGGTGGTGGTCCCGCGATCTCCGGCCGCTCGCTGCGCCGCACCCTCACTCGTATCCCGACAGGCCCTGACCCATGGCGAAGCCGAAAACAGCCAAGACCAAGGGCGCCGCCGCCGAGGCCGCAGCGGCGCCCGCCGCCCGCGCGCTCATCATCGTCCCGACCTACAACGAGCTGGAGAATCTGCCGCTCCTGGTCGAGGCGGTCTTCGCGGTCGTGCCGGACGTCCACATCTTGGTGGTCGACGACGGGTCGCCCGACGGCACCGGCAGGCTGGCGGACCGGCTGGCCAGCGAGGACGCGCGCATCTCGGTTCTGCACCGCAAGGGCAAGCTGGGGTTGGGCACGGCGTACATCGCGGGCTTCCGCTGGGCCCTCGAGCGCGACTACCCCTACATCTTCGAGATGGACGCCGACTTCAGCCACCAGCCCAAGTACCTGCTGGATCTGCTGGCGGCGGTCGAGGGCGGCGCCGACCTGGCGCTTGGCACACGGTACATCCGCGGCGGCGGCACCGAGGGGTGGGGGCCGCTGCGACAGCTGATCAGCCGCGGCGGCAATCTCTACGCGCGCGGCGTGCTGTGGTTGCCCTTTCACGATCTCACGGGCGGCTT
>JAWKRR010000024.1:0-100588 GCA_041389525.1 Myxococcota bacterium
CGTCAGCGCTGGTGTCTGCGTCAGCGCTGGTGTCTGCGTCGGCGCTGCTGTCTGCGTCGGCGTCGCTCGACGCGTCCTCCGCGGTGTCCGCGCCGCCATGGGTGTCGGTGTCGGCGCCAACCTCAGGGGTGTCGGTGTCCGTGTCGGCAGCGGTGACCGTGTCCGCAGCGGTCCCGTCGTCGCCAGTCTCCGCGTCCGCTCCGTCCGACGCCTCGGCATCCGCATCGGACGTCGCTGTGCCGTCGATTCTTGGGGCGCCGTCCAACTCAAAACCTGAGACATCGATGGCGGCGATCCCGCCCGAGGTCGAATCGCTACAGCCCGAGATCAGGGCTCCGCAGAGCAACGCGCATCGCACAAGCCACCCGCGCTGCACAGACATAGCGCCTCCTCGGCCGGACACCCGCACCCACTGCTGTCCCCCGGCGTCCTCACCCTACTCGACCGCGGGTACCGGCGTAAAATCTATTGGTTCTCCCGAGGGAGCGCTGCGCGGGTCGATCGAGGCCGTCGTGGGCCGTCGGGAGGAGGCCTATCGCCCGCGCGGCCCGATCCCGCGCGTCGGTTCCGCTCGCGTTGTCGAAGCGGCTGAGTATAGTCCGCGCCGACGGCCGGAGCGCTCACGCAGACGGCCTCGATTGGGGGGAAAGTCCCCGGGATTGCTGCTGATGACTTCACTACGTACGCGCTCACACCTCCTCCTCGTCGTCTGGTCCCTCGCCCTCGGTGTCGTCGCTTGCGGCGAGACGGGCAGCAACACGGGCGGTGACGCCAACGCCCCCGACGTGGCGACCGGCGACCTGGGCTTTCAGGACGTCTTCCCGACCACGGACGTGAAGATCCCAGACTCGTTGGGAGATCTGGTCCCTGACGTGGACCTCGGGGAGCTGCTGCCGGACACGACGTTGCCGGACCTGCCTGACGCGGCGGTCGACGCCGAGGTTACGCCCGACGCGCCTGGGCCCGACGCGGACGCGGTCGGCGACACGCTCGCCGAGGTGTCGCCCGACGCCGTGGAGCCGGACGCGGTCGCCGATGTGGCGCCCGACGCGGCGCCTGACACGGTCGCCGATGTGACGCCGGATGCCGTTCCGGATGTCGTGCCGGACGTGACGCCCGACGCTGTCCCCGATGTCGTGCCGGACGTGACGCCCGACGCCGTCCCCGACGTGGTCGCGGACGTGACGCCCGACGCCGTCCCCGACGTGGTCGCGGACGTGACTCCCGACGCCGTCCCCGACGTGGTCGCGGACGTGACTCCCGACGCCACGCCGGATGCTGTGCCGGACGTGACGCCGGACGCCGTCCCCGACGCGGTCGCGGACGTGACTCCCGACGCGACGCCCGACGCCGACACCGTCTGCGTTCCCGTCTGTGCCGACCCCGTCCTCGGGGTCACCCTGGAGTGCGGAGACGACGGCTGCGGTGGCATCTGCGGCGTCTGCGGCGACGGCGCGACCTGCAACGCCGGCCTGTGCGAGGCCGAGGGCGTCGTGCCGACCACCTGCGCCGAGGCCCACGGCCTGGTCGGCTGCTGCGCCGACGGTGACGTCTACTGGTTCGAGGGGGGCGCGCTCAACGGCTTGGTCGGCGGCTGCGCCGGTCAGGGCTGCGGCTGGGACGCGACCAACCAGTTCTACGACTGCGGCCTCAGCGGCGCTGAGCCCACAGGCGCCTACCCGATCGCGTGCGGCGGGACCAACCCGGCGCCCGAGACCTGCCCCGTCTGCAGCTGTGTCGGCATGGAGTGTGGCGACGACGGCTGCGGCACCAGCTGCGGCGCCTGCGATTCGCCCGAGATCTGCGGCACGTCCGGACAGTGCGTCGACCCCGAGACCCTGCAATGCGTCGTGAAGCCCGAGTGCACCGAGGCGGATCCGTGCGACTGCGCGGCGTGCGTGGACGACGGCGCCTGCACCCTCGACGACGACTGCGTGTGCCCCGAGTGCGCCAGCGACTCGTTCTGCGGCGACATCTCGAACTGCAACAACGACGGCATCTGCGACCTCTTCAACGAGAGCTGCGCCTGCGACGACTGCGCGCCGCACCCGTTCTGCTGCGCGCCCGGCGTCTGCGAGTCCAGCGCGACGTTTAGCGGCGGCGCTTGCGAGCGCGTCTACTCCGACCTCGGGACGCCCTGCGACGACGGCGACGCGACCACCACGGCCGACGCCTGCGACGGCGCGGGCGCGTGTGCGGGTGTGACCAGCGGCGACGCGCAGCCCAAGCTGGTCATCAACGAGCTGGACTACGACATGGCCGGCACCGACACCACCGAGTTCCTCGAGATCTACAATCCCGGCCCGGGTGCCGCGACGCTCGCGCGCTGGAAGCTCCAGCACGTCAACGGCTCCAGCGGCGCGGTGCTGTGGACCCGCGCGCTGTCAGAGGGCGGCGCGACCCTGGCCGCCGGCGCCTACATGGTCTTCGGTAGCCCCACCGTCATCGCGAGCCTGCCCGTGGGCGTCCAGAGCGTCGACATCGGCACGGTGGCCTTCGAAAACGGCGCCCCCGACGGCGTGCGGCTGATGCTGGACAACGCCTTCGCGAGCGGCCTCTCCTACGAGGGCACCATGGCCGGCACCGGCGAGGGGACCGGCGCTCCGTCGGACGCCGCCGCCGACAGCCTCCAGCGCTGCCCGAACGGCGTCGACACCCACGACAACGGCGTCGACTTCGTGCTGCGGCCGCCCTCGCCCGGCGTCGCAAACCCGTGCGGGGCAGCCGCCTGCACGCCGGAGCCGGGGTTCGTCCCCAAGACCTGCGACGAGGCCCACGGGCTGGTCGGCTGCTGCGCCGGCGGCACCGTGTACTGGTTCGAGTTGGGCATGCTGCAACCCATCGCGGGAAGCTCGTGCAGCGCGGGTGAGGGCTGTGGCTGGGACGCCGCCCAGGGCTTCTACGCCTGCGGAAACAGCGGCGTCGCCGACCCCTCGGGCACCTACCCCATCACCTGCGGCTGCGAGAACCCTTCTCCGGAGACCTGCCCGTAGCTCCCGCGGCGTTCGATGCCGCGATTCGTCAGGTAGTAGCTGACGAATCGCGGGTCGAACCGGCGGCGCCGACCAGCGCTGCGACGACCGGCGCGGTGCGGGCGCGAGCCTCGGCGGCCTGGCCGCTGAAGTCGCCAAGGCTGAAAAACGACGCCCCCGAGCGGGGCGTGCGCACCACGGAGACGGCGCTGAGGTCGTCGTCCACGTCGCGGCCCGCGGTGCGCTCGACCAGGTGCAGGAGGGTCGGGCGCGGGCCACGCCACGCGCGAAACGCGGCGAGCCCCGTGCGGTCGACGGTCCCGCCGTCGTGGTAGGGCGTGCCCTCGTGGCGGACGGCCGCGAAGAGCCACGGGATCGCGCACGAGGCGGCCACGGCCTCGGGCAGCGCGCCGGAGGTCAGCAAGCGCGCCCGACCGTCGGGAGCGCGCACGCCGAGGGCCAGCGGGTGTGAGAGGTCCTCGAAGCGCGGCGGCAGCAGGCCGCGCAGGTGCTCGACGAAGGCGCAGAGGGAGAGCGCGCCTCGCCACAGCGCCCCGTGCGGTCGAATCAGCGCGATGGGTCGGTGCGCGGACAGCTCGGCGGCGATGGCGGCCGCCGAGTAGTCCGCAGCCCGCATGGCCGCGGCCAGCGCGCCGGACGACGTGCCGCACAGCGCGCCGACCTCGAGCCCCGCCTCCTCGACCGCCGCGAGAAAGCCCGCGTGTCGCGCGAACGCGAGGAACCCGCTCGAGAGCACTAGGTCGACCGGCATGCTGGCGCCTCCCTCCACAGCCGCCGCGACGCTACGCGACCGGACCGCCGCAGGCAACGCGCCTTCGCCGCCCCGCCGCCCGCCAAAATGCGCGGTCACGAGTGCCCGGTATTGACAGCCGCCCGGAGTGCCAGCCACTCTCGAATCTTCCGACAATACCTGGAGGAATTGGCCATGCGGCGTGCGCTGAAGTGGCTTGGAATCCTTGTGGCGGCACTTCTCATCGCGGTGGGCGGCCTGCTCACCTATGTCTGGTTCGCGTCCGAGGCGATGCTCGCCGAGCGCTACGACCGCGCGGGGCAAGCGCTGGAGGTCCCCGACGACCCGGCCAGCGTCGAGGAGGGCAAGCGCCTTGCGGTCGCGCGCGGCTGCGCGGACTGCCACGGCGCCGATCTCGGCGGCGCGGTCCTGGACGTCGGGATCGCCAAGTTCTGGGGGCCGAACCTCACCTCGCACCCCGATGGCGCGGTGACGCGACTGCCAGACCCGGCGTCCTGGGAGCTCGCGATCCGCCACGGCATCGGCAGCGACGGTCGGCCCCTCTTGATGATGCCGGCGCACGAGCTGGTTCGCCTCCCCGACGCCGAGCTCGGCAAGATCATCGCGTACGCCCGCTCGGCGCCGCCCGTGTCCCGCACGCCGAAGCCCACCGAGCTGTCCATGCTCGTCCGCGCCCTCGGCGTGTTTGGCCAGTTCCCGCTGATCACCGTCCAGCTCGCCGATCACGCCCTGTCGGCGGCCTCCAAACCGCCGCGCGCCGCGACGGTCGAGTACGGCGAACACCTCGCCAAGATGGGCTGCATCGGCTGCCACGGCGACGGCCTCAGCGGCGGCCGCATCCCGGGCACCCCCTCGAGCGTCCCGGAGGTCGCGAATCTGACACCCGACCCCGAGACCGGCCTGGGCCGCTGGACCCTCGCCGATTTCACGGCCGCCATCCGCACCGGCAAGCGCCCGGACGGCTCCGCCATCGACCCCTTCATGCCCGCCACGAGCTTCGCAGCCCTCGACGACGTCGAGCTCGGCGCCCTGTGGGCCTACTTCCAGAGCCTCCCACCGAAGCCGAAGGGCGGCCGCTGACGGAAAATCTGCGCTGGGAAAAAACCCAGCGCGCGCCTGACGAAACGAGCCACCAGGGCCAATGTGCGCGCGAGCCGCCTTGACGCCTCCGTGCGCGCCGTCCGAATCTGCCGCGCGGAGGCAGATGGAGACTTCGACACATCGCGCGCCGCCGGCTCACCGCCCGGAGCGTGCGGCCGCTGCGCGCAAAGGCCTCGCCTGGGCAGGCCTCTTCGCGCTGGTCGCCGCGGACGCGCTCGTCTTCTCCAACATCTCCGTGGGCGTGGCCTACTTCGTGCCGCTTGTCGTCATGGCGCGCTCCGGCGACCGCCGGCAGACCGTGTGGATGGCGCTGACCTGCTTCGTCGCCCGCCTGCTCTTCGGCCCCACCGGCGACCCCCTCGGCCTCCGCGACGTCGCGTACATCCTCGACGCGCAGGGCGAGATGATCGCCAACACCGCGATGGCCCTGCTCGGCTACGTCGGCGTGGGCTGGCTCTTGGTGCGCGAGCATGACGTCCGCCGCCTGCGTGACGAGGCCGAGCTCGACCCCCTGACCACCCTGGCCAACCGGCGCGGCCTCAACGCCCAGCTCGCACACCAGAGCGGCCGCCAGGGCGGACTGCTGATGATCGACCTCGACAAGTTCAAGCTGGTCAACGACCAGTGGGGCCACGAGGCCGGCGACCGCGTCCTCCAGGAGGTCGCCGAGCGTCTCCGCAGCTCCGTGCGCCCCGGCGACCTGGCGGCGCGCTTCGGTGGCGAGGAGTTCGTCGTCGTGCTCCCCGGCGCCAACCACGAGACCGCGCTGCTCGTGGCCAACCGTATCCACGCCGCGATCCGCGCGCAGCCGGTCAGCACGCCAGACGCCAGCATCACCGTCACCGCGTCCGTGGGCTTGGCCGCCGGCCGAATCGGGCCCGGACTGCTCGAGGCCGCCGACAAGGCCGCCTACACCGCCAAACTCAACGGCCGCGACCGCGTCGAGGTGGCAGACCCCATCGCAGCACCCGTCTCCGCGCCGATCACCGTCCAGCGCGGCACCTGACGCGAGGTGAGCGCTCGCCGTCGTCACTCGCCCGCGACCACCTTCGTCCGGTACTCCGCGCGCAGCGACTCCGAGTCCCAGCCCATGTCTTTTGGCACGGTAGTACCTGCTAAATCGGACTGCATCGTCGACTCCAGCGCCACGATCAGCTCGCGCGCGGCCGTGATGTACGCCTTGTGGTCTCCGCGCAGGTCGTGAAGCTGCCGCAGCGCCGCCTCGTCGTGGGCGCGAAAGGCCCGCGCGGCCCGGGTCGCCTGATGCCCCCGGAAACCCATGTGGCGCAAGGCGTCCACGCCCATGCGCAGCGAGGTGTCGAGGGTCTCGCGGTAGACGTCGTCCATCGGCATCCCGGCCTCCGCCAGGTCGTAGACGTCGGTGCGCTGGCCCGCGCGGGCGAGGATTCTCAGGTGCGGGAAGTGCTTGCGCGCCATGCGGACGATGGCCATCGCCTTCTCGTGGTCGTCCACCGCGACGATGAGCAGCTTGGCCTTCGCCGCGCCGGCGACCGCGCACAGGTCGTGGCGCGCCGCGTCGCCGTAGTAGACCTTCAGGCCCAGGCGCCGCAGCAGGTCGACGTGGTCGGAGTCCGACTCGAGCACGGTCGGCTGCACGCCCTGCGAGCGCAGGAAGCGGCCCACGATCGACCCGACGCGGCCGAAGCCGGCGAGGATGACGGCGTTGTCCTCGTGGACCACGTCGCTCTCGCGCTCGGGCGCCTCGCGGGTGCCGATGCGCGGCCGCAGCACCCGCTCCCACAGGACCAGCAACAGCGGGGTGGCGGCCATGGACACCGCGACCACCGCGACCAGCGGCGAGGCCACGTCGACCGGGATGATGGCGTGCTGCGACGCGTAGCTGAACAGCACGAACGCGAACTCGCCGCCCTGCGCCAGGGCCAGCGAGAAGAGCAGCCCTTGGTCGGTGCCCATCGTGAAGACCCGGGCCAGCACGGCGAGGACGACGAACTTCAGCGCCACCAAGCCGACCACCAAGCCAGCGATGAGGGCTGGCTTATCTCCGATGAGCTCGAAGTCCACCGAGGCGCCGACCGCGATGAAGAACACCGCCAGCAAGAGCCCCTTGAAGGGGTCGATGTCGCTCTCGAGCTCGTGCCGATACTCGCTGTCCGCCAGCACGACGCCCGCCAAGAAGGTCCCGAGCGCGGCCGAGAGCCCGACCGAGGTCATCAGCAGCGCGATCCCGATGACCAGCAAGAGCGCGGCCGCCGTGAAGAGCTCACGCAGCTCGGTCTTGGCGATGATGCGGAAGACGGGGCGCACCAGCACCCGCCCGGCCACGATGACGCCCGCCACCGCGCCCAGGACGACCAGGGTCTGCGCCCAGCCCGGCAGCGTCTCGATCCACGGCTGCCCGTGCGCCGCCGCGCTCTCCGCGTGGGCGCCCGCGCCGTCGCCAGCGGGCCCCGCCGCGACCGTCCCGACCGCCAGCAGCGGGAAGAAGGCCAGCATCGGGATGACCGCGATGTCCTGAAAGAGCAGCACCGCGAAGCTGCGCTGCCCCGCGTCTGTGCTCATCAGATCGCGCTCGGCCAAAGACTGCAGCACCATCGCGGTCGACGAGAGCGCCAGGGTCAACCCGATGGCCAGCGCGGTCTGCCAGGGCAGCCCCGTCGCGACGCCGATGCCCCCGGCGACCACCGCGGTCAGCACGACCTGCAGCCCGCCGGTCCCGAGGATCGGTCCCCGCATCCGCCACAGCATCGAGGGCTCGAGCTCGAGCCCGATGACGAAGAGCATCATCACCACGCCAAACTCGGCGAAGTGCATGACGTCCTGCCCCTCGGCGCCGATGAGCCCCATGCCGAAGGGCCCAATGACCATGCCCGCCAGCAGGTAGCCAAGCACCGAGCCGAGGCCTAGCCGCTTGGCGATGGGCACCGCCACGACCGCCGCGGACAGGTAGACAAACGCTTGGAAAAAGAAGCCCTCGCCGTGCACCTCAGACCTCCTCGCGGCCGTCGCGCAACGCCTCGACCCGCCCGCGCCAGCGCAGCGCCGCCGCCTCGACGTCCTCCGCGCTCATTCTCAGCGCCCCATGCGTCACAAAGGGCGTCAGCCATCGCATCCCACACAGCCGCGCCGTCCGCTCCAGCGGCCGCAGCAGCTCGTCGATCGTGCAGCCGTGGAACCCCTCGGGCGTGTACGCCTCGCGCTGGGCCCCCGTGGTCAGCGCGCAGAGCAGCCGCTTGCCCGCCAGCGCCGTCCCCGCCGACCCGTACGCCCAGCCGTGCTGCAGCACCAGGTCCTGCCACTCCTTGAGCATGGCGGGCGTGGAGTACCAGAACATCGGGTGTTGAAAGACCACGGTGTCGTGCTCGAGCAGCAGCGCCTGCTCGCGCGGCACGTCGATGCTGAAGTCGGGGTACGCCTCGTAGAGGTCGTGCAGCGTGACGCCGTCGAGGCCGCGCACCTGCTCGGCCAGCCGGCGGTTCAGGCGCGAGCGCTCGAGCGCTGGGTGGGCCAGCAGGATCAGGACGGAGGGCATGAGAGGGGGCTCGCTGCGCGTGGGAGGCGGTCGGGGCAGGTCGCGGAAGTGTAGACGGTCGCTGTCGGGCTGGCGACCGCAGGGCGATCGCATCGATGGCCGTGCCGAACGGTAGGCTCCGATCTGCGATTGCCCGCTATCAGCGGTTGGCGGTCAGCGGTCAGGCAGCATCCGAGGTCGCTCCTTGGAGGCGGGGTGCGGTAGGCTGCGTCGGTGCTCGCGGGCGCCGCTCGCGCGACGTCGCAAGTGCGGTGGTGGCTCAAGCTTTTCCTTTCAGAAAAGACGCTTACGAGGTGTGCGATGCAGCAAGAGGACGGCCCGGGCCCCAGCTTCCCGGCCGGCGTCGCGCTGGTGGTGGGCGGCAGCGGCGGCATCGGGGGCGCGATCTGCGCGGCGCTGGCGAGGCACGGCAGCGAGGTCGCGCTGACCTACCGCACAAACCACGCCGCGGCGCTGAGCGCGGTCGAGGCGGTCGAGGCGGCGGGCCAGCGCGGGAGCGCCCACGCGGTGGACCTGCGGGATGAGACGTCGGTCCGCTCGCTGATCTCGGGCGTTGCTGCTTCTCACGGCCCGATCCACACCATCGTCCACGCCGCGGGCTCGCGCATCGACCAGCCCTACATCAGCCGCGTTGAGTTGGCCCAGTGGCGCGAGGCCATCGACGCCGACGTCCACGGCGCCTTCCACGTGGTCCAAGCCGGTCTGCCCGAGCTGCGAAAGACGCGCGGCAGCTTCGTCTTCATCAGCTCGGCCGGGCTGAGCCGCTTCCCGCCCGGCGACGTGCTGTCGGTCGCCCCCAAAGCCGCCGTGGAGGCGCTCCTGCGAGGCGTCGCGCGCGAGGAGGGCCGCTACGGCGTCCGCGCCAACAGCGTCGCCCTCGGCATCATCGACGCTGGCATGTTCCCCGAGCTGGTCGAGCGCGGCGAGCTGGACGCCCGCTACCTCGAGGCGGCGAAGCGCAACATCGCCCTGGGGCGCTTCGGGCTGGCGGCCGAGGTCGCCGAGACCGTCGCCTTCCTCGCCTCGCGCGCCGCCGGCTACATCACCGGCCAGACCCTGTGCGTGGACGGCGGCTACAGCGTCTGATCGAGGTAAGCCAGCCCGCGATTCGTCAGCAATTCACTGGCGAATCGGAGGTTCAGGGTGCCGGCGGGTGGAGGACGGTCAGGGCGTCGGTGAGCCCGGCGCTGGTGTGGACGCGGCCGGCGTCGTCGACGAGCACGGCCTCGACGCCGGGCAGCCGCGCGACCAGGGCGAGCCCGGCGTCGGTCCCCATCACGAAGAGCGCGGTCGAGAGCGCGTCGGCCAGGGTCGCGTCGGCGGCGACCACGGTGGCCGCGCGGAGGCCGCGGGCGGGCATGCCCGTGCGCGGGTCCAGGATGTGGTGGTAGCGGACGCCGCCGGCCTCGAAGAAGTGCTCGTAGTCGCCGGAGGTCGAGACCGACAGGGCCTCGCCGGGCTTGGGCGCCAACGCGAGGGTGGCGAAGGAGTCCGTGGGCAGCCCGCGTGGATCTCGCAGCCCGACGAGCCAGGGTGCTGCGCCCGAGCGGCCCGCCGCCAGCACCTGGCCGCCGCCGCTGACCAGGTAGTCGCTCACGCCCGCGTCGCGTAGTCGCTGCGCCGCCAGATCCAGCGCCCAGCCCTTCGCGATGCCGCCGGTGCCGAGGGCCATGCCCTTGTCGGGCAGCCGCAGGGTGCGCGCGGCGAGGTCCACCTCGACTCGCCGGTAGTCCACGCGGGCCACCCGCGTCGCGATCTCCTGCGGGTCGGGGACCTCGGGCGTCTCCGCCTGAAAATCCCACAGCCCCCACAGGGCGGCCCAGGTGATGTCGAAGGCGCCGCCGGTCAAATCGCCGAGCTCGAGCCCCCGCCGCACCAGGGCCAACACCTCCGCCGGGACCGCCGTCGCCGCGCCACCGGCGGCCTCGTTGACCCGAGTCAGCGGCGAGTCCGGCCGCCACTCGCTCATGCGCTGGTCCACCTCCGCGAAGGTGTCGAAGACCACGCGCGCGGCGAGCTCAGCGCGCGGTCCCGCCGGCACGGCCACCTCGAGGACGGTGCCCATGGTGGGCACGCGAAATCGCTCGAGCCGCGGCGCTGGCGCGGGGTCGGCGCGGAGGGCTGGGCCCGCGCAGCCGGTGAGCAGCGGGGCGAGCAGCGCGGCGAGCAGCGCGGCAAGCAGCGAGGCGACCAGCGATGCACGCAGCGAGGCCGCTCGCCCGCGCGTCGGCGAGCCCGCCGCGGCAGGGCGCCAGCGGCCCGGAGCGCGAACTGACGGAGTGGTCGCGGTGCTGATCATGCAAATCCGGTTGACAGGTTTTCGCGCCGGCGGCAAGCTCCGCCGCAGTTGTTGATATTGATAACCAATATCAACAAGAAAGACACCGCAAGGAGTGAGCATGTCCGCGTTCACCGAGGGCCCCGCGCGCCGCGCGCTATTCGCAGTTCTGACCGTGGCGCTGAGCCTCGTCGCGCCTGGCGCCCTCGCCGCCGAGGCCACCACCGGGCCGGCGATCGACCTCCCCGACGAGCACCCGCCCGAGG
This sequence comes from Myxococcota bacterium, assembly GCA_041389525.1. Taxonomy (GTDB): domain Bacteria; phylum Myxococcota_A; class UBA9042; order PHBI01; family JACKFB01; genus JACKFB01. Next base: position 10,901 of record JAWKRR010000024.1, read on the forward strand.
ACCACGACACCCCGGAGGTGGACCCGATCCACGGCCGCGGCGCCGGCCACGTCCACGTGGGCACCCGCACCGTGCTCGGCGGCTACGGCGAGCTCCACTTCAACTGGGCGAAGAAAGAGGGCGCGGACCCCACCGCGGTCGTGGACCTCCACCGCCTCGTCCTCTTCGTCGGGCACGCGTTCAACGACGCCATCCGGTTCGCGGCCGAGATCGAGGTCGAGCACGCCCTGATCAGCGACGGCGGGCCGGGCGAGGTCGCGATCGAGCAGGCCTACGTCGACTGGGACCTGATCGGGCACGCGCTGACGCTGCGGGCGGGCGCGCTGCTGGTGCCGATGGGGCGCATCAACCGCTGGCACGAGCCGCCCATCTTCCTGGGGGTCGAGCGGCCGAACGTGGACCGGCGCATCATCCCGACCACGTGGACCGAGGCCGGCATCGGGCTGATGGGTGAGGCCGGGAAGTACCTGCGCTGGGAGGCGTATCTGGTCAGCGGGCTGGACCCGGCGGGCTTCTCGATGTCCAACGGCCTGCGCGGCGGGCGGCAGAAGGTCGCCGAGGCCATGGCGAAGAGCTGGGCCCTGGCGTTCCGCGCCGAGGTCGAGCCGATCCTGGGGCTGACGGCGGCGCTGTCGGGGTACGCCGGGCGCATGGGCCGCAACCTGGGCGATCGCGTCGACGCGACCGGGGCGAAGCTGGATCTTGCGGTGCCGGTGGGCGGGCTCGCCATCGACGCCACCTTCAAGCGCTGGGGCCTCGAGCTCAACGCCCAGCTCGCGACCTTCTTCATCGGCGACACCGCCGGGATGCGGCGCGCGGTGGACGCGGACGGCGTGGCCGGTGGGCTGGACGTCGCCTCGCAGATCCTGGGCGGCTACCTCGAGGCCGGCTTCGACGTGCTGTCGCTTGTGGAATCGACCGAGATCCAGCTGATCCCCTTCCTCCGGTTCGAGCACATCGACACCGCGTTCAAGGTCACGGGTCGCCCGCGCACGGCCGCCGACCGCTCGCGCGCCGTCAACGAGGTGGTGGTCGGGCTGCAGCTCGAGCCGATCCCCCAGCTCGCCTTCAAGACCAACGTCATCTTCAGCATGCCCGGAGGCGGCGCGCCGTCGGAGACCCGCTTCGACGCGGGCCTGGGCTTCATGTTCTGAGCGGGTGTTGAGGTATTCCCCGGTCGCCTCGCTGGCTCACATCGTTTCAGGGACCTACGCGCGTCGGTCTCTCGCGCTGGGCAAGCGCCCTCGGTGCATGAGCCCCTGAGAAGTCGTCGCTGGCGCGACGCTCGGTCCGAATACCTCAACACCCTCTGAGCCGAGCGACCGATAGCAGAGGGGTGGGTCTGGCGAGCGCCGCCACCCTCGGGACCAGCCCGAGAATCGGCTTGCGCTGGTCCGTCCTCGCCCCTACACTCGGGCTCTTATTGAAATTGGTTCTCAATTTCAACAGTTCGAACCGGCCTGGAATCACCGCCCGAACCGGAACCGCACCCCGATGAACTGGCTTCGCATTCGCTCTCTGATGGTCCTGGCGCTGCTCGGCGGCGTCCTCGTCCCCAGCGCGCCCGCGGCGGCCCAGGGGACGTACTGGTCGCGCGCCGATCTGCTGCGCAGCTTCTTCCCCGACTGCGAGCGGGTGACCTACACGCGGCTCGAACTCAGCCCCGAGCAGCGCAAGGCCGTCGCGCGCCGCCTGGGCGCCGCCGCCCCCGAGCGCTTCACGGTCTTCTACGGGCTGAGCAAGGGGAAGCTCGCCGGCTACGCGATCCTCGACGAGGAGCGCGGCCAGCACGAGCCGATCTCCTTTGGCGTGCTGACCGACGCCCACGGCCAGGTCGCGCGGGTTGAGGTCATGGTCTACCGCGAGAGCTACGGCGAGGAGGTCCGCGAGGAGCGCTTCCGCGAGCAGTTCACCGGCAAAGGCGCGAAAGACCCGGTGCGCGTGGGCCAAGACATCGTCGCGATCTCGGGTGCCACGATCTCGTCGCGCGCGCTCGCCATCGGCACCAAGCGCGCCGTCGTGCTGCTGAACGAGCTCGTCATCACCCCCGGCTTGACGCTCGCCACGTCGCGCTGAGTCGGTTGAAGCTGTTCATCCAGAAGGGCTATCACCTTGGCAGCCTCGCGCTGCCGGCGAAGCTGGTCTACACGATCTTCCTGGTCTTCATCGGCACGGGGATCTGGACCTCGTGGGCCATTTACGCCGACCGGATCGGGTCCGATCTCGAGTCGACTCGCGACGGCCCAAGCGTGGCCGAGCGCTACGTCGACGCCAGCCTCTCGGAGAGCGCGCCCGCGGAGCCGGCCGCGGCCGACGGGATGGACATCGACCTGCCCGACGACGAGCCCGAGCCCGCCGTGGCCGCCGCGAGCAGCCAGTGGCCGTGGATCCTCGATGTGTTCCACCAGCACCTGTTCACGGTCTCGGTGGTGTTCCTGATACTCGGCCACCTCTTCATGCTGACGCGGCTGCACCCGATGATCGCCAGCGTCGTGGTGCTGCTGGCGGGGCTGTCCTCGCTGCTGCATGTGCTGGCGCCGGTCATCATCCACAAGACCGGCGGCGCGCTGTGGCTGATGCCGGTGACCGGCGCGACCATGGGGCTGAGCTGGACCGCGATGGTGCTGTGGACCCTGGGCGCGATGTGGCTGGGGACCGGCGCCCGACGCTCGACGCAGGCGTAGGCCCGGTCTACTCGAGCCAGCCGCCCGAGAGCACCACGATCCACTCGGCGGTACCTGGGTCAAAGACGCCGACGCTGCGCGGGTAGCGAAGCACCACCGCGTCAAACGCGTAGCCGCCCTGCCACATGGCCGCGGGCAGCGCGGTGTCGGCGACGACGGCGAGTGCCGCGCTCACGTCCTTCGCCTCAAGCGCCTCGCCGGTCACCAGGTCGAACCCGCGCGAGACGCCCAGGCCGCCCGAGGGAGGGCAGCCGCTGGCAAGCTCGCTCGCGGGGGACCACGCGGTGGGCCAGGTGATGTCGCCGGCGCCGTCCCAGACGATGCTGCCGCCGAAGGCCGACTGCCCCGTGCGCGCGCTGACGACGCCGACGCCGCCGAAGTCGCCCGGCGACTCATAGAAGACCCAGGCGTCCTCGGGCGTGGGGCCGCTCAGCAGCGAGCCTCCGCCGTGGCCGGTGGTCTTGGTGGCCTCGGCGCGGGCGGCGGTCTCGTCGAGGAACGTGTAGGGCCCGGGCGCCAGCGAGTAGCCGAGCAGCGCCAGCGAGTCGTGGTCCAGGCGCACCGTCACCGTGAAGGCCTGGGTCTTGGCGTACATCGTGGCGGCGAGGGCGGCGGTGGCGGCGCTGCAAGCCGACGAGGTGTCGCCCGCTGGGACGTCGGCGGGGCTGGCGTCGGGGCTGGCGTCGGGGCTGGCGTCGGGGGCTGGGACGTCGGCGGGGCCGGTGTCGTCGGTGGCGTCGGTGGCGTCGGGGGCGGGGACGTCCGGCGTCGCGTCCGCGGTGGCGTCGGGGCAGGACGGCAGCAGGCAGGCGTCGGTGTTGTAGCAGGCCCAGCTGCCACCGGAGCACTTGCACGCCACGGCCGGATAGCACTGACCGCAGCAGCACTCTTTGCCGATGCTGCAGAGCTTCCCGTCGGTGCTGCAGGCGGAGCCGGGGGCCGGCATCTCGGTCGGGCAGGCGTTCGTGACGTCGGGCGGGCTGGCGATCTCTTTACCGTCGGCGTCGTCGGCGTCGGGGGCGTCCGTCGAGTCGGCCGCGCCGGTGGAATCTGCGGAATCGGCCGCGTCGGCGCTCACGTCGCCGCCTGCCTCGCTCACGTCGGCCGCGCCGGTGTCGCCGGACCCGCCTTTGCCGTCGTCGCAGGCGACGAAGCCGCACAGGGAGAAGGCGAGGGTCACGACGATAAAGGCGAGGTTCTTCATGGGCTTACTCTACTGCGGTGGGCGTCGCGGCGGCAAACTCGTCAGGGTCGCGCAGCGCCAACTGGCCGCAGGCGGCGGCGAGCTCGCGCCCTCGCGGCAGGCGCAGGCGGACGCGGGTGCCGTGGGCGTCCAGGCGGCGCCGAGCCTCGATGAACTCGTCGACGCTCGGCGCGCGGAAGGGCGCGCCCGGGAAGGGGTTGAAGGGGATGAGGTTCACGATGGCGGAGAGGCCGTCGGCGAAGCGCGCGATGGCCGCGATCTCCTCGGCGGTGTCGGTGATCCCGGGGATGACGACGACCTCGAGCATCAGCCAGGCCCCGGATTTGCGGGGGTAGCGCTGCAGCGCCGCCCGCAGCGCGTCCAGGTCGTGGCGCGCGGCGATGGGGATGAGCTGCTCGCGGGTGGCCTGCTGCGCTGAATGCAGGCTCAGCGCGAGCTGGATCTGGCCGCCGAAGTCGGCGCCGAGCTGGTCGATGCGCGCGGGCAGGCCGACCGTGGACACCGTCACGCTGTCGCGGGCCAGGGCCACGCCGTTCATGTCGGTGAGCACGGCGATGGCGTCGCGGGTGGCGGCGTAGTGGTGCAGCGGCTCGCCCATGCCCATGAAGACGACGCGGGTGATGCGGCGGCCGGCGGTCTCGGCGAGGGGCCGGGCGAGGTGGAACTGCCTGACGATTTCGCCAGCCCCGAGCCCTCGCGAGAGCCCCATGGTGCCGGTCGCGCAGAAGGTGCAGGCCATCGCGCAGCCGACCTGACTCGACACGCAGAGGGTCGCGCGCTTGTCGCCGTTGGGGATGATGACCGCCTCGACCCGGGCGCCGTCTTCGAGGGCGATGACCAGCTTGGTGGTGCCGTCGTCTGTCGCCTGCGACCCGGTCAGGCGGGCCGTGGCCGCGCGGCTGTGGGCGCGGATCGCCTCAGAGTGGCGCAGCCCGAGATCGGGGATGTCCTCCAGCTCGAGGCCCGAGCGGTGCAGGCCCCGCGCCACCCGCGCGGCGTGCTTGGCGCCGACCCCGATGGCGTCGAGGTGCTCGGCGAGCTGCGCGCGGGTCGAGCCGTACAGGTCAAAGGCGTCCATGGCCTGGGTCATCCCCCGCCGGGTCGCGCCCGTCAACGACAGAACTCGCGCTACTCCTCGAGCTGCCAGCGCTCGCCGTCCCAGACCACGGGGAGCTTGGCGTCGACTGGGAATTCGGACTCGTCGGAGCCTGTGATGTGCAGCGTCCCGCGGTTGACCTGGACCTCGCCGGTGCACTCGCACGACGTGAACATGTGGCCCTCGGCCGACATCGCGTGCTGGCAGTTCATCGCGAGGCGCGCGTTGCCGCAGGCGTGCTCGAGCTCGGCCTCGCTGAGGCGGCGGGTGCCGGGGTCGTCGCGCCGCGCCTCGCCCGTCGACGCGCATGAGGCCAGCGCCCAGAAGATCACGACACACCCGAGCTTTCGCATCCTCCACCCTCGCGTCCGGTGAGGGCCGCAGATTCGCCCGGAGGCAGGGCCGACGGCAAGGGCTGGTCGGCGATCGCGGCGCGAGCGGGGCGCCGTCGGGGCTCAGAGCCGATTGAGCAGGGCGTGGACGGAGAGGCCCCAGGTGCGCTCGACCGTGTCGCTGGTGCCCGGGGGCAGCTCTAGGGCGCGGATTCGCACGGTCTCGTCCCAGCTCCCCGACGCCAGCCAGCGGCTGTCGGGCGCGAAGGCGAGGGCGGGGACGCGGCGGTCGTGGTCGCGGAAGAGCGCGGCCAGGGCGCCGGTCTCGCGCTCCCACAGGTGCACCCAGCCCTCGGTGTCGCCGGCCGCGGCGTAGCGCCCGTCGGGTGACAGCGCCACGGTGATGAGCGTGCGCTCGGGGGCGGCGAAGAAGGCCTCCAGCGCGCCCGTGTCGAGGTCGTAGAGGGTGGCGCCGCCGCGCTCGGCCAGCAGGACTTTCGAGCGACCGGAGTCGAGGGCTAGCGCGGTGGCGCCGGGGTTTTCGAGGCGCTGGGCCAGGGCGGGGGCCGTGGCGTCGAGGGTGAAGACGCCGCCGGCCGTGGAGAGCAAGGCGGCGCCGCGCTGATCGGGCGAGAGGGCGAGGTCGGCGTTGACCGCGCTGGTGTCGTCGCGCAGGTCGGCCAGCGGCTCGGCGTCGGCGCCCGGCCACAGCAAGAAGCCTGTGCTCAGCGGCGCGCCGAGCCACAGGGGCTGACCGCCCGGCTCGGCGATGACGCCGACCTCGCGCAGGGCGGCCGGGCTGGTCAGCGGCGAGGCGTAGGGTTCGAATTCCGCGAGGTGATACCGGCTGATTTGACGGGTGCGGCCGGCCGCGGCGACGAAGGTGTGCCGGTCGGGGCTGAAGGCGCCGCCCTTCATCACGGCGTCGAACTCGGGGCTGGCCCACACGCGCGCGCCGTCGTCCACGCGCCGCCACTCGACGCCCTTGCCGCGGGTGATGGCGAGCAGGCGGCCGTCTGGACTGGCGGACAGCGACGTGACCCCGCCGCCGACGTCGAGCGCGGACGCCGGCCCGCCCTCGAGGCGCCAGATCTGCAGGGTGGCGCCCCAGGTCACGAGGTCGGCCGGGCGTCCCGCGGCGAAGCGGAGGTCGCGGGTGCGGGTGTGGGGCAGGCGCCCGCGCCAGGTGCCGCTGGCGAGCTCGAGCAGGCGCGGGCCGCCCCGGTCACCGAGTATCGCGGCCCAGCGGCCATCCGGCGAGACGTCGACCCGGCGCGTGAAGGCGACGCCGCTGTGCAGGTCGTGGAGCACCGCCGCGGCCGCGGTGTCGTAGACCAGCACGCGCCCGTCCGTGGTGCCCAGGACCAAGGTCGCGCCGTCGGGGGCGAAGGCCAGGGCCGAGGCGGGTCCGCGCGGCGCGGCGAGGGGCGTGGCGAAGCGTCGGGGCTCGCCGGCCGCGTCGCCCGCCCCGAGTTGGCCGACGTAGAGCGCGCCATCGCGGCAGCTCGAGGCCCAGCGTGTGCCCTGGGCGTCCACCGCGCCGGCCAGCTCCTCGCTGACCGGGCAGGGCGACGGGGCGGTGGCGGTGGTGGCGGTGACCACGGCGAGCCCGGCCGCCCCCGAGAACTGCACGGCGTTTCCTGAGGAATTGACGCGCGGGGCGTAGGCGCAGCAGGTATGGTCGGGTGGCGTCGCGGGGCGGCCGGTGGCGCGCTCGAAGGCGATCACGGCGGGCCCGGTGCCCGCGGCGAGCACGAGGCCCGCGCTGGCGAGGATGGTCGCGCCGGTGCCGCTGGGCGCGGGAACTCGCCAGCGGAGGCTGAGGCTGGCGCGGGCGGTGGCGAGCTCGTCGATTCGCCACAGCGCGATGGAGCCGGCCTCGCGGCAGACCAGCTCGGAGAGGTCGGGCGCGACGTCGGTCTGCAGGCAGCTGGCGGGGAGGGCGAGCTGGGCGATGAGGCGCGGTCGGGGCGTCAGGGCCTGGGCTAGCAGCACGCCGCGCGCGGTAGGGGAGGGGTCCAGCGCCAGCGAGCGGGCGGCCAATAGCTCGGCCTCGGGGCGGGCGTCGTCGGCGGCGCGGGCGAGGGCTTCGGCGAGCAGGGACCGGGCCAGGGCGCGGTCGGCGTCGCGGAGGGCGGCGCGGGCGGAGCGCTCGGAGCGCGTGGCGTGCTCGGCAGCCTGCACCGCGCTGTCCTCGGCGGAGAGCGCGCGGTTTCGCTCGGCGTCGACCTCGACGAAGGCCAGGGCGACGACGACGGCGGTGGTCGCCAGCGCGGCGGCGCCGATGGCCAAGGGGACACGCCACGCGCTGACCAGCCGGCGCAGCAGGTCCCAGCTTGAGTAGGTGTGGGCGGTGACCCGGCGCCCGTCCAGCCAGGCCGCCAGGTCGTCGGCCAGCGCCTTCGCGTCGGGGTAGCGGTCCTCCGGGCGCCGCGCCAAGGCTCGCGTGATGACGGCGGCGAGCTCAAGCGGCGTGCGGGGCTCGACCGCGCGGAGGTCGGGCGTGTGCCCCTCGCGCGCCGCGGCGAGCACCCCGTCGCCGCTCTCAGCGCCGGTGACGCCCGCGCGGGCTGGAGTGCCGGCGCAAAGCTCGAAGAGCAGCGCGCCGAGGCTCCACACGTCCGAGCGCGGGCTCGCGCCGCCGCCCGCGGCTTGCTCGGGGCTCATGTAGCGCGGCGTCCCGACGATGGCGCCGGCCCGGGTCAGCGCGGCGTCGCGTGGGTCCGCGGGCCCCGGCTCCGCCCGCGCCCGCCCCTCCTCGCGCCACTCGCACGCCAGCCCCCAGTCCAACACCTGGGTCTCGCCGAACTCGCCTACCATGATGTTCGCGGGTTTGAGGTCCCGGTGGACCACCCCGTGACGATGCGCGAAGGCCACCGCCTCGCAAGCATCCAGTCCGTGCCTGAGCAATCGCAACCGCGCGTCGAAGTCCGGGGCCTCGGCGATGGCTACCTCGAGCGACCGCCCGCGCACGACCCGCATCGCGTAGAACAGCGCGCCCTCGGCGGTGCGCCCGGCGTCGTGCACCGTGACGATGCTCGGGTGGTCCAGCCGCGCGGTGATGGCGGCCTCGCGCTCAAGCCGCGCGGCATGTTGCGGGGCGTCGGCCGCCGCCTCTTTGAGCGCCACCTCGCGTCCCAGCCGCGCGTCGAAGGCCTGGGTGACCCGCCCCATGCCGCCGCTGCCGATGAGGTGCCCGCGGCGGTATCGCGCCGACTCCGCCACGTCGAAGGGCGATCTGGCGGCCTGAGCGTCCAGCCCGCCCGCGTCGTCGGCGCCGTTGGCCTCGCCGGCGCCGCTCCACGCCGCACCGCTCGCGCCGTCCAGGCCCCGCGCGCCGCCCAGCGCGTCGCCCGCCGGGTCCGTGGCCGGCGGCACGCTCACGTCTGGTCTTCGACCCGGTCGGTCTGGTGCAGATAGAGCTCAAAGTTGCCGTTTCCGTCGGCCCGCACGAGGTCGCCGCGCACCCGCCCCTCGCGCAGCTTCTGCCGCAGGCGCGCCAGGCTCGCGTCCCACTTCCGGCGCTGCGCCGTCGCGTCCACCTCGCCCGGCCAGAGGTCCGCAGCCAGCGCCTCCCAGGCGATCGGCAGCCCGATAATCGCCAGCTCGCTCAGTATCCGCGCCGAGATCCCGCTCAGCACGACCACCGGCTCGCCCTCGCGCTGCACGTGCGCTGAGTCGTAGCGCACGACCAGGGTCAGCGGGCGATCGATGCCGCCCAGCGCCCGCGTCGTGCTGTGCCCGGCGTCGGTGACCGCGACCGAGACCGCGCGGAAGGTGGCCCCTCCGATTTGCCAGCTGTCGCCTGCCTCTAAGGGGCAATCCTCGCCGCCGGCGACCCGCAGCATCCAGTCCGCGCCGTCGTGCCAGACCACAGCGGCGCCGTCGCTGGCGAACCCTGGGATGAGCGCCGGGCGCGGCTCCACGTGCAGCGTGCTCACGCCGCCCAGGACGTGGCGGGCCAGCCCGTCGCCCTCGATGGCCAAGACCCGGCCGGGCAGCACGACGTCGACGACCTCCAGGCTGAGGTCGCTGGCCAGCCACACGACCAGCCCGGCGCGCAGCTCGACCTCTTGCAGCGGCTTGTCGTCGACCGCGAACCGCCCGCGCAGCGCCAGCAGCTTGAGCGCGCTGCCGCGCAGGCTCACCATGGCGTGGGCCTCGGACACACGGGGGTCCGTCAGCCGCAGCGCCGCGTTCCATGAGCGGCCGATGAACTCGCCGCTCGTCAGTTCCCGAGTCTCTCCACTCGGGAGTCTGAAAGTGCATCCGACGCGCATCGGCGGCGGAAGCTAGCAGGTCACCCCTGGCGCTTCAAGACGGGCGTGGAGCCCCAGAAAACGAGCGGCCGCCGGCTCCCCCCCGGGAGGTGCCGGCGACCGCTCCACCCCAACGGCTATCGCGAGAAGACGTAGGTGTTTCCTGTGCGGGGCTCGACGCGCAGCAGGCCCCAGCTGCCGTGGGCGATGACGAGGTTGTTGTCCCACGGGTCGAAGAAGGTGCCCGACCGGTTCTGGTTGTCGCCGTCGCCAGGGCCGCGCATGCACTTGTACCAATCCGACGTGGTGGTCAGGCACTTCAGGCCGCCCAGCTCGGTCGGCGGGGCGCCGTCGTGGCCGATGATGTCCAGGGCCACCACGCGGGTCGTGTCGAAGCCGCCCGATGTCCACAGAATCTCACGCGACGGGTCCCACACGGAGTGCGAGTCGCCGATGATGCTCGAGAAGAGCTGCTCGCGGTCGCCAGTCGCCACGTTGACGCGGTAGTAGCGCGTCCCGTTTGCGCCAGCGCCGATGCCGTCGAGGGTGTAGAGCCACGCCACGCCCTGCGCGTCCTCGCGGTAGTGGATGTTGACGGGGTTTGAGGCGAAGTTCGCCAGGCCGCCGCCGCGCGGGCCGGTGCCGTTGGGCAGGCCGTAGTCCGGGCCCTGGGCCGCCACCGCCAGGGGCGCGTAGATGTTGCCGTTGGTCGCCGCAAAGCGCGTCACCCACTCGCACTTCTGCCCGTCGGCGCTGATGCGCACGATGCCGCGCGGACCCTTCGCGGGCCCGGCCTGCTTGATGCCCAGGAAGAAGTCGCCGTTGGGGGCCATGGCCATCGCCTGCCCCGTGTCCTGCATCTGGAGACTGTAGCGGCTGCCCGCGGTGGTGCCGTCCACGCCGATGGTGCTGCCGTTGTGGCACTGGCTGTCCGGGAGCACGCCGCTCTGCAGCACCTGCTGCTCAATCCAGACCAGCTCGCGGTCGCCCGTGGCGTCGTCGATGCGCATGATCTGAACCGGGTGCCCAGACTCCCACGACATCGTGTAGAGCTTGCCGTCGGGCCCGCGCTTGATGTCTTTGACCGCCCGCAGCGTGGGGCCCGTGCCCTTGTCGCCGGTCAGGGTGTGGCCGCTGACGAGTGAGCGATTTCCCACAGTCGGCGCGTCCCAGTCGACGTCCACGGCGAGAATCGCGCCGTAGTACGTGAACTCCGGGTTGCCGTCCGTGGCGGTCGAGTCCTTCCACTGGGTGCCGATATAGAGCGTGCGCTGCGCGTCGTCGATGAAGCCGCCGTTCAGGTAGGTCGCGCCGCTGTCCGCGCCGAGGTCGCGCCGCCACTCGCGCACGCTGGGCCCCGTGCCGATGGCGTAGTTCGCGGCGGTGGTGACGAGGTTGCAGCGGAAAAAGGCCTCGTAGTCGGGGTGGTTGGGGTCGGAAGGTCGGTTGAGCTGCGTGAAGCTGCAGCGGCAGTCCATGTCGAAGTCGGTCTTGTTGTTGATGAAGCGGTCGTCGGGCGCCGGGCAGGGGTAGCCCCAGTACGGGCTCTCCTCGTCGCTGACCGTCGACACGCAGGCCGCCGAGCCGACGCTGTTCTTGCAGATGGCCTCGCAGAACAGGTCGTCTTGGCACTCGTCGATGTCGATGCACTTGACGCCGTCCCCGGTGGCGTTGCCGCTGATGGTCTGCAGCGTGTAGCCCGACGGGCAGGTGCAGGTGAAGGTGCCGGGCTTGTTGGTGCAGCTGGCGGTCGCGGTGCCGCAGAGCGCGGTCAGGTCGGCCACGTCGCACTCGTCGACGTCGACGCAGGGGTTGCCGGTGCCCTGGCTCTTCCAGCCCGCGGGGCAGGTGCAGTCGAACCCGCCGGGCTTGTTGGAGCAGCTCGCGGTGCTGACGCCGCAGACGGTCGCGGTGCCCTCTTTGCACTCGTTGATGTCCTGGCAGGCGCCGTTGGTCCCCGTCGGGGCGAAGCCAGCATTGCAATCGTTGGGCGCAACGTCACAGAGCTGGCCCGCCCCGGAGGCCTTGTATCCCGCCGGGCACGAGCAGGTGAAGGACCCGACGGGCGTGTTGGAGCAGCTCGCGCCGGCGATCCCGCAGGCGGACTCGCCGCCGGGTTTGCACTCGTTGACGTCCTGGCAGGCCCCGTTGGCGCCGGTGGGGGCGTAGCCGGCCTCGCAGTTGTTGGGGGCCACGTCGCACAGGGTGCCAGGGCCGTCCGCCTTGTAGCCGCCGGGGCAGGAGCAGGTGAACGAGCCGAGGGGGCTGTTGGCGCAGCTCGCGCCGGCGACGCCGCAGGCCGCTTCGCCTCCGGGCTTGCACTCGTTGATGTCCTGGCAGGTCCCATTCGTGCCGGTGGGGGCGAACCCGGGGTCGCAGTCATTGGGGGCGACGTCGCAGGCCGTGCCGGCGCCGGGCGCCTTGTAACCCGCCGGGCAGGAGCAGGTGAACGAGCCCAGGGGCGTGTTGGAGCAGCTCGAGCCGGCGACGCCGCAGGCCGCCTGGCTGCCCGCGAGGCACTCGTTGATGTCCTGGCAGGCGCCGTTGGTGCCGGTGGGGGCGAATCCGGGGTCGCAGTCGCCGCCGGTGGCGACGCAGGGCTTGCCGGCGCCCGCGCTGGCAAATCCGGTCGGGCAGGAGCAGGTGAACGAGCCCGAGGGGCTGTTTGCGCAGGTGGCGCCTGACAAACCGCAGGCGGCAAGCGCTCCAGCGGCGCACTCGTCGATGTCCTCGCATGTGCCACCGGCGCCGCTCGGAGCGAATCCTGCGTTGCACCCATTGGCCGTCGCGACGCAGGGGGTGCCGTCGCCGTTGGTGGCGTAGCCGGCGGGGCAGGTGCAGCTAAACGTCGCGTCGGGGCTGTTGTGACAGATCGAGCCCGCGACGCCGCAGGTCTGCAGCACGCCCGCGAGGCACTCGTTGATGTCGCCGCACGGGCTGCCGACGCCAGCCGTGGCATAGCCTGCGGGGCAGGTGCAGACGAAGGAGTCGCCGCTGGGCTGGCAGGTCGCGCCGGCCACGTCCCCGCAGGCGCTGGCGCCGTCGAGGCAGGCGTTGGGCTCGGTCGTCTCGGCCGCCGGGTCGCACGCCAACACGCACAGCGGAGACAGGACGGCGAGGACGGCAAATATGGCGCGAGGCCAAAGCAGTGGCATGCACGGCTCCTGGTGCGGGAGTGGCGAGACGAATCTGCGCGAGCTTTATGGCCGCCCGCAGACCCGCGTCAATCATGGACGAGCGGGCGTATGACCGGCGTATGACGGGGCCCTCGCGCAGTGCCTCCGCGCGCGCACGCGAAGGCGTCGCGCGAGTCGCCGCGGCCAATCCTCCCCGGCCGGTTTCGCGTCCAGCCCACTGCCTTCGGCCTCTACCACCGCGAAAAACTACGAGATTGAACTAGTGCCAGGCTCCGATGTGGTCCAGACTATCGCCATGCGGATTTGCCCGAGCTGCAACGAGCGTACCGAAGAGCGCTTCTGTCGGAACGACGGCTACAGGACCGTCGACGCGGCGCGTTTTGACGAGGCCAAGGCCGATCCGCTGGTCGGCAAGGTGTTCGAAGAGCGGTACATCGTCGAGGAGCTGATCGGAAAGGGCGGCTTCGGGGCCGTGTACCGGGGGCGCCAGATCGCGGTGGACCGCGTCGTCGCGATCAAGGTCCTGCGATCCGAGCTCTGCGAGAATGTGCAGGTGCTGGCTCGCTTTCAGCAGGAAGCCCGCGCGGTCGCGGCGCTCAAGCACCCGAACATCATCGAGGTCTACGACTTCGGCCAGGCCGCGGACGGCGGGCTCTATCTCGTGATGGAGTTCCTCGAGGGCGAGCCGCTGGACAAGCGCATGCGGCGCGCCGGCCCGATGGATGTCGCGGAGGTCGTCGAGATCGGCCGCCAGACCCTCGACGCCCTCGCCGACGCGCACGCCGTGGGCATCATCCACCGCGATCTGAAGCCCGAGAACCTCTTCGTGGCGACCCAGGGACGTGGCCGCGAAGTGCTGAAGGTGCTGGATTTCGGCATCGCCAAGGTCGCTGACAACGCCGCGGCCGGCATGACCCTGACCGGCACCGGGATGGCGATCGGATCGCCCCGCTACATGTCGCCTGAGCAGTGCGCCGCGGTCCCCGTGGTGCCGCAGAGCGACCTGTATTCGCTGGGTCTCATCCTGTACGAGGCGCTGAGCGGCAAGCCCACCTTCGACGCCGCGACGCCGGTCGCCTACATGATGGCGCACGTCAATCAGGTGCCGCCGCCGCCCGCGCCCTACGGCGATCCGCTGCACGGGCCGCTGATCGACTTGGTGATGCAGTGCATCGCGAAGCAGCCCGGCGCGCGGCCGCAGAGTGCCGATGCTGCGCTGGCCGCCCTCAACGCGTGCCGCCACAAGCCGCTGGCCGAGGCCGAGCGGACTCTGGCGGTGCATGTCGACGGACACGCGGCGACCTCGCCCGCCCTGGCCGCCAACACGATCGCGGTCTCCGGCGTGCGCAGTCCGCCGCCCGATCTCGCGCTGCGGAGACCGTCCGGGCCCACGCCCGTCGGTCGGGCGGGCGCGACCCTGCACGCGGCCTCGGTGCCGACGGCGTCGCCTGCGTCATTTGACACAGGGCACGCGGACTCCGCGCTGCCCAGCGCTGAGTTCTCGACAGATTCGGGGCTTCCGAAGTGGGCGATCGGCGCTGCGGTCGCGGCGGCGCTGCTGCTCGCGGTCGGTGGCGGCTGGTGGGCGCTCAGCCCCAGCGGTGCCGAGCCGGAGGCGCCTATGGCCGCCGCGCTCACGCCCGAGGCCGAGGCTGCGGAGGCAGGCCTCGGCGAGCCGGTGCCCGAGCCCGAGCCCGAGCCCGAGCCGGTCGAGCTGCCGCCCGAGCCCGCGCCCGAACCCGCGGCGGTCGCCGCACCCGAGCCCGCGGCCGTCGAGGTCGTCGAGCCCCCGCCTGCGCCAGAGCCGACTCAGTTCGGGCTGACCGTGAAGAGCGACCCGCCCGGCGCCACCGTCACCCGCGACGGCAAAGAGCTCGGCGAGACCCCGTTCGTCCTCACCTGGACCACCGAAGAAGCGCCGCCCGTCCTGGTGCTCTCGCGCCGCGGGTACGCCGATCTGGAGGTGACGCTCGGCCCCGACGACGTGGGCGCCGACACGGTCTACCAGCTCGAGCGCAAGAGCTCAGGCGGCCGCGCGCCGACGGTGGCCGCGCCCAAGCCCGCCCCGGTCGTCGTGCCAGAGAAGCCCGCCCCGCGCGTCGGTTTCAAGCCGGTCCCGGTCTCCGAGAAAGACGCGCCGAAGCCGAGCAAGCCCGGCTTCGACATGGTGGAATAGGGGCCTCGATGAAACTAAGTGCCCCGATTTCGCAGCGGATGCATCCTCACGAGCTCACCCCACGAATCCCCGCGGGATCAACGTCCAGCTTCGGATTTTGGGCGCCCGCTCGTGAGGCGTCCCCTCGCGAACTCACCCCACGGACGTCCACACAGGCCCTGATGCGAGGAACCTTCATGCGGCAGGCGATGATTCTTTTGGCTGCGCTCGTGGCGCTGGCGTGGCTGGGCGGCGGCGCGCTGGCCGCGGACCCCGAGGCAGACGCTCGCGCCCAGGCGGCTTACGAGCGCGCGATGACCGCGTACTCGGCCGGCCGCTTCGGGCAAGCCGCCGTCGCCTTCGAGGAGGCCTACGCGGCGGTCTCGGACCCGGCGCTGCTGTGGAATATCGGCCGCTCGTGGGAGCAAGCGGGCGAGCTGGCCAAGGCGCGCGACAGCTACCGCAACTTCCTCGGGCAGCACGACGTGGACGCCGAGCTGCGCGTGAAGGTCGCCGACGCCCTCGTGCGCGTGGGGGCCAAGATTCAGGCGCGTGAGGACGCCAAGACGCAGGCCGCCCGCGTCGAGCAGCTGCAGAAGGAGATCCGCGAGGCCGAGTCCGAGCGAAACGCCGAGCTCATCGGCAAGCTCGAGGGGCAGCTCCAGAGCGAGCGGGACGCGGCAGCGGCGGAGGCCAGGGCAGCCGAGCCGGTCCACGCCGAGCCCGCGCCGACGGTGCACCAGACCCGCCAGACCGAGAGCCGCGGGCCCAACCCCGTGAGCTGGGTCGCCATGGGCGTCGGCGTGGCCGCGGTGGGCGTCGGGACCTGGATGATGCTCAGCGCCAAGAGCAAGCGGCAGCTCGTCGACGACGCGATCACGGCCGCCAAGCAAGGTGACGCCGGCCGCCAGATGTCGCGGGCCGAGGCGCTGAAGTTCGAGAGCGACGCCAACCGCAACGCGACCATCGGCGTCGCGATGCTGGGCGTGGGCGGCGCGCTGACGGTCACCGGCGTGGTGCTGGCCATCGTGACCCGGAAGAAGGGCGAGCCCGCGGTGGCATTCAGCGCCTTCCCCAGCCGCCACAGCGCGGTCGTGACCGCCAGCGGTCGCTTCTAGTCCCATCCGCCCCGCAGCGCCCACCGCGCCCGTCGGCCCTAGACCCGCCACTCTGCTCTGGATTATCCCCATGCCCGCGACACTCACCCGACCCTCGCACCGCCTGCCTCGCCGCCTCGCCGGCTGGCTCTGCATCGCGCTGCTGGCGGCCCTCCCCGCGTCCCTCGGTTGCCAAGAATCCCTCGGCATCGACGAGGTGACGTGGCTCTGCGCGAGCGACGCCGACTGTGGCGCGAACTACCGGTGCAGCGGCGCCAGCGGCGTCCCGAAGTTCACCTGCGTGCCCACCAGCGGCAGCGTCCCAGACGCCGGCGGCGGCGACGCGAGCGGCGGCGACGCGAGCGGCGGCGATGTCTCCAACGCCACGCGCGACTGCGCGAACTTCTGCTCGGCCCTCGCCTCCCTCGAGACCTGCGAGGGGTTGACCCTCGACCAGACCACAACCTGCGACACCAAGTGCAAGGGCCTCACCCAGGGCTGCTTCGAGTGCATCCAGTCGACCGGCTGCGACGGCGTCATCTCGTGCATCACCGGGCCTTGCTTGCTCGACCTCTGCCTGACCGGCGGCTTCTGCAACGGCGGGTCCGGTTTCCCAGGTTTTCCCTGAGCCGCCCACGACGCGTCGGGCCAGCCGAGTGAGCATCGAGCCCTCGCGGCGTGTACGGTGAGCGCCCGCCGCCCGCCCTGCTCTGACGCCTCGAGGAAGTTCATGCGCCCCATCTCTGCGAAGATTTCCCTGCTCGCCGCGCTCTGTCTGGCCGCGTTCGCCTGCGACTCCGGCACGACGACCTTTGGCAGCGACACGATCTCGGGCGGTGACGCCACGGTCACCAAAGTGCCCACGAGCTTCGGGCCGGTCGACCTGGTGACCGCGCGCAAGTACGACGCGTTGCTGGTCGAGATCGACTACGTGGCGGGCCACGCGCCGAACCCGGCGGCGTTAAGCCAGCTCGAGGAGCAGCTCAACACCCTGCGCAAGGACGGCCACCTCGCCAAGTCGGGCGGGATCCGCTTCGTCCTCGACGAGTCCCTCGACCCCGTCGGCGCCGACCACGTCAGCACCTTCGACGAGCTGAGCGACCGCGCCAAAGCCCACCGCAGCATCCTTCCGCGGGTCGGCGAGGCCACCATCCACGTCCTCTACACGGACGGGAAATACCAGGACGACGGCGACCAGACCTACGTGCTGGGCTTCGCTTACGGCGGGAGCTGGCTCGTCATGCTCGCCGACAACATCGAGCGGGGCTGTCAGAGCTCGCCGCTGCTGGGGCTACCGGCCTTCAGCGGGCTGGCGGCGCAGGCCTGCGCGCGCGGCGAGAGCACGGTCTTTCTGCACGAGCTCGGCCACCTCTTCGGGCTCGTCGACAACGGCACGCCCATGGTCAAGGCCCACGAAGACCCCGACCACGGCGGCCACGACTCCAACACCGAGTGCTTGATGTACTGGGCGATCGAGGGCTCGCGGGCCTTCGACGTCATCGCCGAGCGCTTCCAGAAGGGCAAGTCCGGCGCTGTGCCCTTCGACGCGGCCTGCTTGGCTGATTTGGACGCGCTGATCGCTGGGAATTGACGGTCAGTCAGCGCCCGCGCCCGCCCGGGCCGCGGCGGCGACCGCGCGGCGACGGCGCCGCAGGTTCAGCATCTCGATGAGCAGCGAGAAGCCCATCGCGAAGTAGATGTAGCCCTTGGCCACGTGCTGGCCCGTGCCCTCCATGATGAGCATCGAGCCGATGAGCACGAGGAAGGCGAGCGCGAGGATGCGCACCGAGGCGTGCTGCTGGACGAAGTCGCCGATGGGGCCGGCGAAGGCGAGCATCACGCCCACGGAGACGAGGACGGCGGTGACCATGATGGCGATGTGGTTGGCCATGCCGACGGCGGTGATGACCGAGTCGAGGGAGAACACGACGTCCACGAGGATGATCTGGCCGAGGATGCCGCTGAGCTTGGCGGTGGGTTGCGGTTCGGGCGCCGCCGGGTGGGTCGCCGGGTGGTTTTCGCCTTCGGGGTGCTCGACGTTGGAGTAGATCTCGTGGGTCGCCTTCCAGAGCAGGAAGAGGCCACCGCCCAACAAGATCAGGTCTTTGCCGCTCCAGTCGCGGACGAGGTGAAAGAGCGGCTCGGTCAGCCGGATGACCCAGGCGATGCCTGAGAGGAGGATGAGCCGCGACACCAGCGCGACGCCGATCCCGAGCCGGCGCGCGCGGAGCTGCTGGTTCTGGGGGAGCCGGCCGCAGAGAATCGTGATGAACACGATGTTGTCGATGCCCAGCACGATCTCCATCGCCGTGAGCACGGCCAAGGAGATCCAGGCGTCGGGGGAGGCGAGAAGTTCGACCATGGCGGCTCCGGGGCGGGGGCGGGGCGGGCCGATGAGGGCCCGGGCGCGGGGCTCGATGTTGCCTACAACCGCGTTGTTGGCAAGTGGCGCGAGCGGCGGGCCGCCGGGTGCGCGGGCTCGCGACCGAGCGCGCAGGCACTATGCGGCGTGCGGTTGCTCGACCGGCTCTTCCCAGACGGGGATGTCCACGTGAAAACGGGTCCACTGGCCGGGCTGGCTCTCCACATGCAGCTCGCCACCGTGGTCGCGGACGATGCCGAAACTCACCGACAGGCCCAGGCCGGTGCCGCGCTCGCGCCCCTTGGTCGTGAAGAAAGGCTCGAAGATCCGGGCCTGAACGTCCCGGGCGATGCCCACGCCGTTGTCCTCCACGGTGAACCGAACGCGCGCGTCGCTCTTGCCGCCCAGGCGCCGCGCGCTCAGCGTGACCACCCGCGTCCCCTCGGGCCGGCCGGCGACGGCGTCCCGCGCGTTGGTGAGCAGGTTCATCAGCACCTGCTGGAGCCCCTGCGTGTGGCAGCGCACCGCCGGCAGATCCGCCGGCACATCGACCCGTAGATCCACGGAGTCGTCGCGCATCAACGTCCGCACGAGGACCAGCGCGCCCTCCACCAGCGTCGCCGGGCTCGCCGCCTCCATGGACGAGACCTCGCGCCGCGCAAAGCGCAGCAGCCCGCGCACGATCTCCTGCACCCGCTCGGCCTCGTGCACGATGCGACCGGCCCGCTCGCGCTCGGGACTCCCCTCGCGGGCGCCGTCCTGCAGCATCGCGGCGTACCCCAAGATCCCGGTCAGCGGGTTGTTGATCTCGTGCGCCATCCCGGCGGCGAAGGTCCCGATGGCCTCCAGCCGCTGCTGTTGGCGCAGCCGCGTCTCCAGCGCCGCCAGACGCACCGCGCGCCGCTGGCCGCTCCAGACCAGGACCGCCAGCGCCAGCGCCAGCACCAGCGCCATGGCCAGCGCCGCGTCCTGCCGAAATCGCTCCGACCACGGCACGCCGGTCAGAGGCACCAAGGTCAGCGCCCACTCGGCGTTGCCCACCGGGACGGCGACCCGCGCCTCATGGTCCCCGTGGTCAGGCCACCGCGTCTCCGCTCCGGCCTCGTCGACGCTCCGAAAGAGCACCCGCTCACCCAGCGCAAGCCGCAGCGCGTAATGCGCTCGCACCCGCGCTGACAGCGCCTGGTGCACCAGATCGTTGATGCGAAACGCCACGTTCAGAAAGCCCGCGGTCGCGCCGTCGCTGCCGCTCACCGGCACGTACCCCACAAAGCCAAGCCCGCCCTGATACAACTCCAGCGGCTCACTCAGGGTCAGCGCGTCGCTCCGCTCAGCCTCCGCGAGCGTCCGCGCCGGCACCGGCGACTCCCGCACGTTCTTCCCGAGCGCGGCCTGGTTGCTTCGCTCAGGCACCACCTGCCGGATCACCCCGCTAGCGTCGAGCCGATTGATCGCCTGGTACCCCG
Organism: Myxococcota bacterium; assembly: GCA_041389525.1. Taxonomy (GTDB): domain Bacteria; phylum Myxococcota_A; class UBA9042; order PHBI01; family JACKFB01; genus JACKFB01. The sequence continues at coordinate 30,693 of JAWKRR010000024.1, forward strand.
GAAACGAGCGATACACCTCCAGGGCGCGCACCTCAAAGGCCTCCCGCGTCCCAAGCTGCCCGGCCTCCAGCTCGCGCCGAATGCCATCGACCAGCGTCACCCGCACCGCGATCTCACCCGCGACCCGCCGGGCCACCTCCTCGGCCACAAGCTGCGTCGCGTCCCGCCGATGCTCCGACGCCGACTCGCCCGCGAGCCGCCACGACACCAGCGACGGCACGGCGACCACCGCGAACAACAGCGGCGGCAGGATTCCGCGTGGAAACCGACCCAGCATGCGTCTCCTCTGGTCCCTGTATGTTTAGTGAACTCGGCGCGTTACATGGACTCGCAACCCGGTGTCAACCCGCGCCCCAGGCCGCTCGGACGCACCGCCACCGCAGCACCGGCCTGGCCCCAGGTCATCGGCCCGCCAGCACGCGCGGAGGCCGCGTGAGAGGCGCCCCGAACCACGCTCAAGTTGTCTGCATGCGCCCATCGTAGCACGCCTCGCCGCCGAGTCAGCGTTCCCCTGTGCATCTCCGTTACCGATTCGCGCCCCCCTCTCCGGTACGGCGCGCCCGTGCGAAAAACGTAGCGACTCGAAACGATCTTGACACGCCAGCCCGCGCGTCGGAGCATGCCCACCAGTCGACGCCACGATCGCCGAGCCGGAGCCCAAACATGACCCGCGAACCCCTGGTCCCCGCATCCCAAGCTCCCCTCGCGCCCCCGTGGAGCGTCGACCAGTGGTTCGGCGCCGCCCCCGACTTCGGCCTGCACGCCCTGCGCGGCCAAGTCGTCGCCCTGCACACCTTCCAAATGCTGTGCCCCGGCTGCGTCACCCACGGCCTCCCCCAGGCCCAGCGCATCCGCGCGACCTTCTCCGGCGAGGACGTCGCCGTCGTCGGCCTCCACACGGTCTTCGAGCACCACGACGCCATGCGCCCGGTCTCGCTGGCGGCCTTCCTCCACGAGTACCGAATCCACTTCCCGGTCGGCGTCGACAGCCCGTCCGACCCCGGGCCGGTGCCGCAGACCATGGCGCGCTACGGCCTGCGCGGCACACCCTCGCTGGTCCTCATCGACCGCCAGGGCCGCCTGCGCTTCCACGCCTTCGGTCGCCCCGAGGACATGCTGGTCGGCGCCGCCATCGCCGCCCTGCTCGCCGAGCCCGCGCTGGGTGCGGACGCGGGCCCCGACCTCGCGAGCGCCGACGCGCCCCACGCGGCGCCCGGCTGCGACGACGACGGCTGCGCGCTTTAGAGATCCGACCCACAGACCTCCCGTCGCGCCTGCTTGGCCGCCCCGCGCATGGCGGCGTGGGACCTCGTCGCCGTGCGTTGGGACGTCGCAGGGCGACGGAGGGAGCGCGCGTCGAAATCACCGACAGCTCCTGGCTCTCGCTCGAAGGGCTGGTGAGACGTGCAGGCCCAGGCACCACCGCCCGCGCGCGCGCGCAGAGTCGGCGCCTGTGGTGAGTCGGCGCGTGTCGTGGGAAGCTCGGGCGCCGGAGGGAGCGACGGTGAATCAGACAATCACTGGGGCGGCGCGCGCCTTCGAGCCGACCCGCATCGGGCCGCTCGCGCTGCGAAATCGCGTGATGCGGACGGCGACTTTCGAGGGGATGTGTCCCGACGGGCAGCCCTCGCAGGCGCTCATCGAGCTGCACCGGGCGGCCGCGGCGGGCGGCGTGGCCATGACGACCGTGGCCTACTGCTCGGTGTCAGCGGACGGGCGGACTTACGGGCACCAGATGCTGATGCAGCCCGAGATCGTGGTAGCCCTCCGCCGATTGACCGACGCCGTCCACGCCGAGGGCGCAGCCGCCTCGATTCAGCTTGGCCACTGCGGGTTCTTCGCCAGCCGCGGGGTCATCGCCGGGCGGCCGATCGGCCCGTCGCGGGTCTTCAACACCTATGGGCTCAGCTTCTCGCGCCCCATGGACCAGAGCGATCTCACGCGGGTGCGCGAGGACTTCGCCAGGGCCACGCGCCTCGCGATCGAGGCTGGCTTCGACGCGGTCGAGGTTCATGTGGGCCACGGCTACCTGCTGAGCCAGTTCCTGTCGCCGGCCACGAATCGCCGCCGGGACGGTTACGGCGGGGGACTCGAGGGCCGGCTGCGTCTTGTGCGCGAGGTCATCTCGGCGGTGGTCGAGGCGGCGGCTGGCCGGGTGGCGGTCTTGGCGAAGATGAACCTTCGCGACGGCTTCGACGGCGGGCTGGAGCTTCCCGAGGCGCTGGAGGTCGGGCGCGCGCTGGAGGCCGCGGGCGTCGACGCCCTGGTCCCGAGCGGGGGCTTCGTCAGCCGCACGCCGCTCTACATGCTGCGCGGCGAGGTGCCGACGCGCGAGATGGTCGCGGTGCAGAAGTTCTGGTGGCAGAAGGTCGGGCTGGCCCTCTTCGGGCGCTTCTTCGTGCAGAAGTACGAGTACAGCCCGCTCTTCTTTTTCGAAGGTGCCAGCGCGCTAAAAGAGGCGGTCGGCGTCCCGGTGGTGCTGCTGGGCGGCATCCGCTCGCTGGACGACATCGAGCGGGCGATGGGCGCGGGGTTCGCGATGGTCGCCATGGGGCGGGCGCTGATTCGCGACCCGGACCTCATCAAGCGCTACGAGGCGGGGCTGGCTCGCGACGCGCGCTGCGTGCCGTGCAATCGGTGCATCGCCGAGATGGACCGCGGCGGGCTGCGGTGCGCGCTGGACCACCCAGGCTGAGGACGGGAGAGCGGGATGCGGAAGCTGAAGGACAAGGTCGCGGTGGTCACCGGAGCGGCCGGCGGCATCGGGCGGGCGACCGCGCTGAGCCTGGCGGACGCGGGCTGCGCGCTGGCGCTTGTGGATGTCGACGAGGTGGGGCTGGCGGCCACGGCGCGCTCGGTCGAGGCCAAGGGCCAAGCGGTGAGTGCGCACGTGGTGAGCGTGGCGGACCGGGCGCAGATGCTGGCGCTCCCGGCCGAGGTCATCGCCGCCCACGGCGCCGTCCACGTCCTGGTCAACAACGCCGGCGTGAACATGATGACGCCCTTCACCGAGATGGCGCTCGACGATTTCGACTGGGTGCTCGGCATCGATCTCATGGGGGTGGTTCACGGGTGTAAGGCCTTTCTGCCGCACCTGCTTGCAGCCGACGCAGCGCACATCGTGAACGTGTCGAGCATGGCCGCGCTCGTGGGGATGCCGACCCAGAGCGCTTACTGCGCCGCGAAGGCCGCGGTTCGGGCATTTAGCGAGTCTTTGTATACGGAATTGGGGCAGACCCGGGTCGGCGTGAGCTGCGTGATGCCGGGGACGACGCGGACCAATATCTTGGCCAACGGGCGGGCGTCGGACCCGGCGCTGCACGCGCGGCTGGTGGGGTTGATGTCGCGCTATGCGCCCGGCCCGGAGCGCGTCGCGCGGGCGATTGTGCGGGCGATTCGGCAGGAGGAGGCGCAGGTGATGGTCTGCCCCGACGCCCACGCGCTGGCCGGCTTGCAGCGGGGCTCGCCGGCGCTGGTGCGGACGGCGCTGCGGTGGCTCGGGGGGCGCGTCGGGTAGGCGGCGCGCGGCGGGAACGGCGGCTCCGCGTGTCTTCCCGGGGGCGCGATGGTTTGGGCTCGGGCGGGCCTCCGTCGTATAGTGGTGCCGCGGCACGTCCCGGTGCTGCAGGGAATTCCTGTCAGTGGGCGCCCGTTCCGCGGGCCTCTAGGGGCAGGCTGAGGAGTCGTGCGTGCAAGAGCCGGAGATCCCCCACAACGAGGCCGCTCGGCTGCGCGCGCTCACCGCCGCGTGTCTGTTGGACACAGCCCCGGAGGAGCGCTTCGACCGCTACACGCGGCTGGCGCGGCGCCTGTTCGACGTGCCCATCGCGCTGGTCAGCCTGGTCGACGCCTCGCGCCAGTGGTTCAAGTCCCGTGACGGGCTCGACGCCACCGAGACGCCGCGCGAGATCTCCTTTTGCGGGCACGCCATCTTGGGCAGCGACGTCTTCGTCATCCCCGACGCCCGCGCCGACGCCCGATTCGCCGACAACCCTCTGGTGACCGCGGCGCCGGATATCGCGTTCTACGCCGGCGCCCCGGTCCACGCACCCGACGGCTCGGCCCTCGGTACCCTCTGCATCATCGACCGCGTCCCGCGCGAGTTCTCCGACGAGGACCGCGAGGCGCTGCGAGACCTCGCGAAGATGGTCGAGCACGAGTGCGCGATAGTGCAGCTCGCCACGACCGACGCGCTGACCGGTCTCTCCAATCGCCGCGGGTTCGAGGCCCTGGCCGACCACTCGCTGGCCATGTGCCGGCGGATGGGCGCGCCTGCCCGGCTGCTCTACTTCGACCTCGATAAGTTCAAGGCGATCAACGACACCCACGGGCACGCGGCGGGCGACCGGACCTTGCGGGACTTCGCCGCGGTGCTGCTGGACACCTTTCGCGAGGTCGACATCATCGCCCGCTTGGGCGGCGACGAGTTCTGCGTCCTCATCGTGGACGGCGGGAAGTCGGCCGTGGCCATGCCTGTGCAGCGCTTCGCCCAGGCGGTCGCGGCGCACAACACCACCTCTGAGCGGCCGTGGCCGCTTGAGTACAGCGTCGGCACGGTGGAGTTCGACCCGGCAGTCCACGTCTCGGTCGCGGACCTGTTGAGCGAGGCCGACCGCCGCATGTACGACGCGAAGCACGGCGCGCACTGAGCGGCGCGGACGGGTCGGCGCGCGCTGCTCAGCGTGGCCGGTCACGCGCGGGGGCACATCGCGCTGGATTTGTAGGTCGATTTGCGTGGTAGGTTCCTCGGGCCACACCAGCCGGAGAACCCCCTTGAACCGTGTACCCGCGCCCATCCTGCCTCTGCTCCTCGCCCTCGCCCTCGCCGCCGGCGCTTGCGGCGACGACGCTGGCGGCACCACCCAGGCGGACACCTCCTCGACCACCGACACCCTGGTGGCCGACGCCTCGATCACCGGCGACGTGAGCGTGGGGCAAGACTCCACCGCGGGCGACGCCGCGGGCCCCGACGCCGCGGGCCCCGACGCCGTCGCACCCGACGCGGTCGTCCAGGACACCGCCCCGCCCAAGCCCGAGTGCACGACCGACGCCGACTGCGCCGCGGCCGCCGCCGGCCCGCTCTGCGACGTCGTCGCCGGGACCTGCGGCCCGCTGCCCCTCGGCCACGCCATCGGCTGGCGCGACGGTAGCGCCGAATCGGTAGATTTCACCGAGCTGTTTCGCCCGAAGAAGGCGCTCGAGGCCGTCGACCTCGAGTTCCACCCGACCCGCGACGAGCTCTGGGTGACCAGCCGCCCCTTCGTCGTTGCCGGTACCTGCGCGCAGTCCAACCCGTTCTCCGCGCGCTGCGCCTCGCTGACCGGCTACACCACCATCATCACCCAGCCCGGCACGCCGGCTCAGACGGTGAAGGAGCTCGAGGACGGCAACGCCTGGCACTTCATGCGACGCCCGCCCGCCATGGCGATGGGGACGCCCGATCGGTTCGCGACCTGCGGCGAGGCGGCGACCGGCAACTTCGAGGACGACCCGGCGCAGTTCATCGGGCCCACCCTCTGGTCCACCGACCTCGCCGTCTTCGCGCAGCCCTCGGGCGGCAACGGCTCGCACATGGACATGCTGCACGCGACGCCCTGGTGCGCCGGCATCGCCTGGGAGCGCGACAACGTCTACTGGGTGTTCAACGGCAGCGCGGGTTCCATCGACCGCTACGACTTCCACGCCGACCATGGGCCGGGTGCCGACGACCACTCCGACGGCGAGATCCACCGGTACATCCCCGGCATCGTCAAGCGCGTGCCGGGTGTGCCGTCGCACATGGCCTTCAACCCCGCCAACAAGCTGCTCTACATCGCCGATACGGGCAATCAGCGGCTGATTACATTGGATACGGCGAGCGGCACTCCCGGCGCGGCCTTCTCCCCGGTTTACGAGCTGCTCGCGGACTGGGGTTTTGTCAACGGCGCGGCGGTGACCGAGCTCGTGCCGGCGGGCAACTTCGTGGAGCCCAGCGGCCTCGAGCTGTACGACGGGCTGCTCTACGTCAGCGACCGGGCCACCAGCCGCATCTACGCCTTCGATTTGAAGGGGACGATGGTCCGCAGCCTGGAGACGGGGCTGCCGGCGGGGAGCCTCGCCGGCCTCGCGTTCGACACTCAGGGCCGCGCGTACTTCACCAACATGCTGACCGGCTCGGTCACGCGCATCGACCCGCGCTGAGAGGTCGCGGGGCGCGACCAGTGGCCGCGCCCCGCGTCTCCGCGCGCTAGGGCGTGGTCTGCGCTGCTGCGGGCAGCGGGAAGAGCTCGAAGGCCGTGAGGTCGAGCCGGTAGACGCCGTAGCGCCCGCCCGCGAAGAGCAGCGTGTCGCCATGGGGGACCAGCTCGGCCGGCCACGCGCTGGTCGCGAACCAGGCTTGCGGGAAGGGCTTCGCCGGCGTCTCCAGGTTCATCACCAGCAGGCCGCCCGGCACCTGGAACACGGCGCGAGAGGCGAGGGCGGCTCGCAGCGTCGCCCAGGGGTGCACCGGCACCGCCGAGAGCTGGCTGAGGGTGTCGGCGGAGAGCACCGAGAGCGTCGTCGTGTCCTGGTCGGTGGCGTCGTCGGCCTTCGCAGCGCCCGCGGAGGGCACCGCACCCGTGCTGCCGCCGGTCTCGACGCCGGTTCCGCCGACCGTGCCGCCGACGGTGCCCGACCCCGAGCCGCCCTCCCAGGGCGCGCGATGCGTGACCAGCGCGCGGCCGGCCTCGTCGATGAGCATCGCCAGCACCTGGCGCTCACCGAAGCGCTTGCGCGCCATCAGCGTCGCCTTGTCGCCGCTGAGCGTCAGGCGCGAGACCGCCGACTCGACCATCGTGTCGTTGTAGACGTGGTCGTGGGTGAAGAGCGTCGTCCCCTGCGCCGCCAGCAGCTCGCCCGGCACATTGACGCCAGCCCCCACGACAGGTGCGGACGGGGTGCCCAGGTCGATGGCGCGCACGAAATACTTCACGAAGGGGCGCGTGTCGCCCTCGACCACGTGCGGCCTGCGGTAGCTGTAGTAGAGCGTGTCGCCGTCGACCACCGCCGTGACGCCCTGGTCTTCCTTGGGCATCTCGATGGGCTCCGCCAGCGCGGGCTTCGTCGGGTCGCTCAGGTCCAGCGTGTGCAGCACCCAGCGCTGCCAGGTCCGGGTCAGCGGCTCGTCCCGGCACACCGTGGTCGTGGTGATGCTGCCGGGGTCCACCTGATGGCAGTCCGTCTCGAACCAGGTGCACTCCCAGATCTCGCCTTGGCAGTAGGGCGTCGCCCCGTTCTCGCTGGTGCAGACGACCTCTCCGACGGTGTAGGTCTCGCCCTCGACCGGCTCGTCGCCGGCAGCGCCGCCGCCTCCATCCGCCGGGTCCACAGGCTCCGTCGGCCGCGGCGGCTCCTCCGGGTCCACGCCCGGCTTCCCGTCCCCGGTGTAGCCAGGGCCCGCCGTCACGCACACCTCGCGGGTACCGGCGGCCTCGGTCTCGTAGCGCCACTCCATGAAGACCAGCGCGTCGCCGACCACCAGCGCGTTCGGCGCCGCCTGCCAGTAGCCGTAGGCCTGGTCCAGCGCCGCGCCGGGGTAGCCGGGCGTATCCCACCCGCCGTAGTAGGGGCGCAGGCTGTCGGTCTCGAAGGTGCCGACCAGCGCGGGGGCTGAGGGCGTCGCCAAGCTCCACACCTCGAAGGCGGTCACCCAACCGGACGATTCGCCAGTCGCGGCCTCGTCAAATCGCGTGCTGACCACGACCAGGTTGTCGCCGGACCGCTTCAGCGAGGCGCCCGGCGTCACCGGCAGCACTGCCACGGGTTTGGCGGTGTCGGGGTGCTCGGCGAGCGGGACGATCTGGACCTGCCACTGGGGCAGGTCGCCGGGGGCCTCGTAGTACCACCAGTAGTCCGTCGTCGCCTCGAGGCGCGCCGCGTAGTCGCCGAAGACCAGCACCGCGTCGTAGCTGGGCGCGAGGCTGAGCTCGCCCTTGGCCACCGGCGCGTTGGGGTCGGCGATGTCGTGCAGCGCCAGCGTCGTCTCCGAGAGGTTCGCCGCCGTGGTCGCATCGGCGAGGAAGCTGCGGCTGACCGGCGAGCCGTGGTCCATCACGCCGCGCGCGGTCAGGGTGGTCTCAGAGAACGTAAAGACCTGCACGCCCGCGACGTAGCCGGTCTCGTCCCAGCCGTTGAAGGGCAGCAGCACCAGCCCCTTCTCGGGGGTCCCGTCGGGGGCCACCGCCGACGCCGCGTCCTCGAGCACGCTGAAGGCGCGGTGGTCCCAGCTCGCGCCCGACCACGACGACTCAAGCGCCACGTTCGCGCGCGTGACCAGCGGATTCGCGTTGGCGAGGTCGGTGATGTCGTAGAGGCTCACGGCCACCGACCGGCTGCCGCCCGCGTCGTCGACCCCGATGCCGATGAGGCGCGATTCAGCCAGCACCGGCCTGAAGAAATCGTTCCAGCCGCTGACCACGAACTCGGCCGTCTCGGTGGCGTGGCCGGCGGCGTCGATGGCGAAGGCGTGGAAGGGGTCCTGGACGAAGTAGGTCACGAAGAAGGCGCGGTCGGCGAGGAAGATGGTCGCGTAGAGCTGCTCGCCGTCGCCGAAGGTGTCGTGGTCGATGGCGACGGGCGCCTGGATGTCGGACACGTCGAAGGTTTCGAGGTGGTTGGTGTCGCTGCCGTTGAAGCGCCCGCCGGACACGACGCGCAGGACGTCGCCGCGGAGGTCCGTGTTGAACTGGCTCGCGATCTGGCCGGCCACGGCGATGTCGGCGCCCTCGACCAGCGCGCCGCCGGGGTCGCTGATGTCGACGACCGTGACGCGGCTGGTGTTGTCGGTCCAGTCGTTGCGCGCGACCAGCAGGGCCTCGGTGGTCGCGTGGATGTCGGCGACGTAGCCGCCCAGGTCGAGCTCGCCGCGGGGCTCGAGGGCGCCCGCGACCAGCTCAAAGCTGCGCACCAGCGTGGAGTCGGTCGCCGGCGCCACCGCGTCGCCCGCCACCGCGTCGACGGCCACCGGGCCGCCTCCGTACCACCAGCTCGCGTCTTGGGCCGCCACGTAGAGCGCGGTCTGCCCGCCGCCCGTGGTCAGGCGGCTCGTGCGAATGTCGCCGCCCACGTAGGCGTGGTCGCTGACCACCGGCAGGCTGGGGTCGCTCAGGTCGACGACCACCACCGCGCCACCGGAGGCGGTCGCGAAGTTGGGGGCGCTGGCCGAGCCGAAGTAGGCCTGCCAGCCGTTCATCAGCACCAGGGCGTGGTCGCCGACGACGTAGGCCTCCACGGGCTGGCCTGCCAGCCTCAAACTGCCAGCGATCTCCGGGCTGTTCGGGTCGTTGAGGTCCAGGACCTGCAGCCCGCGCCACGGGTTCAGGTTCAACACCAAGCCGCCGCCGAGCGCGCGGTAGATGTCGCCCTCTTCGACGCTGCGCTCGCTGGGGCTGCCGTCTTGGCCGACGGCGCCGGGCGTCAGGGGGCCGGCGCTGTCCCCGCGATCGTTGGAGACCTCGACCGCGGCGGACACGAACGAGCTCGCGCCGATCTCGGGATCGGGCTGGTAGGGCGGCGCGTCGGAGCCGGGACTCCCGCACGCGGCGAAGGCTCCGGCGGCCAAGACCGCCGAACTGACCAAGATACCCACATACGACGGACGCATCGCTCACCTCCTTCCGGTCGCAAAGCGCCGGGGCGTTGGCCACTCATCGCGCCGAGATCCGTAGGCACCGGCGAGGAGCCGCTCAAGTGTTAATTATCGCACGGGTCAATAATGGGCTGTGTTATTTCAAACACTTGCGAGTCTGTGCGTCGCCAGCCGGGGGCGGGCGGCCCGCGGCGTCGGCGCCTCGCGGGCCCGCGGCCGCCGACCCGGGTCGGTCCGGGCGGAATTCACGCGCGGCGCCTTGCCATCGCTCGTAGGCGTGGTCAGAAATGAAGATGCGGGCGCCGAGTTGGCGCCCCGGTGGCGTCGTCGCGAAGGCAGGAGTCGAAGATGAAGCACGCGGTGTTGGGGAGCGGTGCGGTGGGGCAGGCGCTGGCGAATCGACTGCTGGAGCTCGGGCACCAGGTCACGATGGGGTCGCGCACGGCCGAGGGTGCGGCGGCCGTCGCCTGGGCGGCCGGCGCGGGGGACCGGGCGCGCGCGGCGGACTTCGCGAGCGCGGCGGCCGCTGCCGAGGTCGCGTGGCTGGCGGTCTCCGGGCAGCACGCGGTCACGGTGGTCGAGGCCGCGGGCGCGGGGCTGGACGGGAAGGTGCTGCTCGACCTGACAAATCCCTTGGATTTCTCTCGCGGATTTCCGCCGCGCCTCTTCGTCTGCAACGACGACAGCCTTGGCGAGCAGGTCCAGCGGGCGAACCCTCGGGCGCGGGTCGTCAAGACGCTGAACACGCTGGCGAACAGCCTCATGGTCCAGCCGGGCAAGCTCTCGCGCGCCACCGACGTGTTCGTCGCGGGCGAGGACGCCGAGGCCAAGGCCACGGTGGCCGAGATCCTTACCGCGTTCGGCCACCGGGCGCCCATCGACCTGGGCGGCATCGAGGCCTCGCGCGGGCTCGAGGCCTGGCTGCTGATGTGGACCCGCCTCTACGGCGTGCTGGGGACGGCCGAGTTCAACCTGGACCTGGTCCGTGCGGCGCCGTAGGCGACCCCCGTGGTGGGCGAGCCGGCCGTGAGCGGCGAGCCCGGTCACGGCTCGGCGCGCCGCCGCGTGCGGGTCGAGGGCATCGTGCAGGGCGTGGGCTTTCGGCCATTCGTCTATCGCCTCGCGGTGCGGCTGGGCCTCGCCGGCTCCGTGCTCAACGACAGCGAAGGGGTGTTGGTCGAGGTCGAGGGGCCCGCCGAGGCCCTCGACGCCTTCATTCGCGCGGTCGCGGACGAAGCGCCCCCGCTCGCTGAGGTGCGCGCCGTCCGCTGGCAGCCCCTCCCTCCGGCCCACATTCAAGGCTTCCGGATCGTGGAGAGCCGTCACAGTGGCCCCGCGTCGACCCTCATCGCGCCGGACACGGCGACCTGCGACGCCTGTCTGGCAGAGCTTTGGGACCCGGCCGACCGCCGCTTCGGCTACCCGTTCATCAACTGCACGCTGTGTGGGCCGCGGCTGACCATCATCCGCGACGTGCCTTACGACCGCGCAGCCACCACCATGGCGGCCTTCCCGCTGTGCGCCGACTGCGCGCGCGAGTACGGCGACCCCGCGGACCGGCGCTTCCACGCGGAGCCGGTCGCGTGCCCAGCCTGCGGGCCCCGGCTCGCGCTGCTCGACCGCGACGGTCAGCGGCTGGCCGGCGACCCGATCGGCGAAACAGCCAGGTTTTTGCCGGCTGGTTCGGTGGTCGCCGTCAAGGGACTGGGCGGCTACCACCTGGCCGTCGACGCCCTCGACGAGGCCGCGGTGGCGACCCTGCGGGCGCGCAAACACCGGGAGCAGAAGCCCTTCGCGCTCATGGTCGGCAGCATTGAGGCCGCCCGCGCCCTCGCCCACATCGATGACGCCGAGGCCCAACAGCTTGGCAGCGCGCGCCGACCCATCGTGCTGCTCAGACGCCGCGAGGACGCCGGGCTGGCAGAGTCGGTGGCCCCCGACAACCGCGAGCTCGGCCTGATGCTGCCCTACACGCCGCTGCACCACCTGCTGCTGCGGGCCTTCGGCGGCCCCCTGGTCTTCACCAGCGGCAACCTCGGAGGCGAGCCCATCGCCTACCACGACGCCGACGCCATGGCGCGCCTAGGGGCCATCGCCGACCGCTTCCTCACCCACGACCGGGCCATCCACGTCCGCGCGGATGACAGCGTCGTGCGGGTGCTGGACGGCGAGACGATGATCCTGCGGCGCGCCCGGGGCTACGCGCCGGCGCCCTGCGCCTCAGCACGCCGGCCTCCGCCCCGTGCTCGCGGTAGGCGCCGAGCTGAAGAGCACCATCTGTCTGCTGAGGGGGGCCGACGCCTTTCTCAGTCACCACCTGGGCGACCTCGAGCATTACCCGGCGTTTCAGGCCTTCGAAGAGGCCATCGCCCACTACCAGCGCCTCTTCGACGTGCGGCCGGCCTTGGTCGCCCACGATCTGCACCCGGAGTACGTCTCGACCAAGTGGGCGCTGGACCAACGCGAGGTCGAGACCGTCAGCGTCCAGCACCACCACGCCCACATCGTCGCCTGCCTCGCCGACAACGCGCGCGGCGGCCCGGCCATCGGCGTGGCCTTCGACGGGCTGGGCCTCGGCAGCGACGGGACCCTATGGGGAGGCGAGTTTCTGGTCGCGGACGCCGGCGGGTTCGAGCGGGTCGGGCACCTCCAGGCGGTCCCCATGCCCGGCGGCGAGGCGGCGATTCGTGAGCCGTGGCGCATGGCGGTGGCCTATCTGGACCGGGCCTTCGAGGGAGGCCCGCCCGAGATCGCGCTGGTCACCCGCCACGCCGAACGCTGGGGCGCCGTCCTCGAGCTTGCGCAAAAGGGCGTGAACGCGCCGCTGACCTCGAGCGCGGGGCGGCTCTTCGACGCGGTGGCGGCCGTCCTCGGGGTGCGCGACGTGGTGGCCTACGAGGGTCAGGCGGCCATCGCGTTGGAGCAGCGCGCCGACCGCGTCGAGGCGGGAACGTGGCGGGTCGACCCCGTCAAGAACCCCGACGGATTCACGCTAAACGGAGCCGAGATGGTGCGGCGCGCGGTCGTGGACCTGGGCGACGGTGTGCCGGTGGCGGTCATCGCCGGGCGCTTTCACCACGCGATGGCCGACGCGATCCTGGCGGGCTGTCTGCTGGCGCGCGAGGCGAGCGGGCTGGGCGTGGTGGCCCTGAGCGGCGGCGTGTTCCAGAACGCGCTGTTGCTCTCGCGGGTCGCGGGGCGCTTGAAGCGTGCCGGGTTCGAGGTGCTACGCCATCGCCGCGCGCCGCCCAACGACGGCTGCGTGAGCCTGGGGCAGGCGGTCATCGCTGCCGCAAAGCCGCTCTAACCGGGCCTTCGCGCCGGTCAAATCGGCAGCGTGACCAGCAACACGCCCGTCAGCGCGATGGCCCCGCCGGCGAGGATGTCGCCGTAGCGCTCGAAGGCGCCTAGGGCCAAGCGCTGGAGCCCCACCGTGGCGAGGCCGACCAGCGTGACCATGGTGGCGATAGTCACCGCGGAGAAGACCGTGGTGACCAGGGCGAGCGCGGTCCAGTCGGCGGTCACGGTGGGAGCCATCATCAGCGGGACCAGGGGCTCGCAGGGGCCCACGACGAAGACGGCGACCAGGGCGCTCATGGCGAGGGGTGTGGCGTGGTGCCGGTGGGTGGGGGCGCCAGACTTCAGGCGCCAGAGGCCCCAGGCGCTCCAGGCGAGGCCCAGGGCGATGAGCAGCCAGGCCGCTAGGTTGGCGCGGCTGGTCTCGGCGCCTATGAGGGGGTCGAGCCCGAGGCCGAGGGCCACGCCGCCGAGGCCCAAGAGCACCGAGGAGCCGGTGTGGGCGAGGCCGCAGCCGGCGGTGATCCAGAGGGTACGGCGCAGGCTCCAGCCGCGGGCGCGGCTCAGGGCGACGAAGGGCACGACGTGGTCGACGCCGATGACCGTGTGGACCAGCGCGATGAAGGCGGCGCTGGCGGGGAGCACCAAGTCTGGAACGGGCGGCGCGGCGAACACTAGGCGTCTCCTCCATGGCCGTGCCCGTGGTCGTGGCCACGCCCGTGGTCGTGATCGTGATCGTGGTGCAGCGCGTGCTCCACGCGGGTCTGGTCCGAATGAGTCCGCCGCAGCGCGTGCAGCCAGTCCGCCCAGTCCTGCATGCCGTCGCCGCGGGTGGCGGAGACCGGCAGCCAAGCCACCGCAGGCATGACGAGGCCGAGATACTCGACGAAGGTCGGCACGTCAAAGTCCGGCAGATGAGGCAGCAGGTCCACCTTGCTCAGCACCACCAGGTCGGCCTTGCGGAACATCACCGGGTACTTCAGCGGCTTGTCGTGGCCCTCGGTCACCGAGATTACCACGACGTTGGCGGCCTGCCCGAGGTCGTAGATGGCCGGGCAGACGAGGTTTCCGACGTTCTCGATGAAGAAGATCTCGACGCCGTCGAGGGAAAAGCCGTGCAGCGAGCGGTGGATGAGCCGCGCGTCCAGGTGGCAGGACTGGCCCGTCGTGATGGCGCGCGAGCGGATTCCCACGCGGCCCAGGCGCTCGGCGTCGCGCTCGGTGGCGAGATCGCCGCTGACCGCCGCCAAGCGCTCGGCCCCCACACAAGCCGCGGTCGCCTCCAGCAGCGCGGTCTTCCCAGACCCCGGCGAGCCCATGATGTTCAGCGCCAGCACGCCCGCGTCGTCGAAGTGCTCGCGGTTGTGGGCCGCCTCGTGGTCGTTGGCCGCCAGGATGCTCTCTTTGACCTCGACCGGAACGATCTCGGGGTCGCCACATCCGCAACTCTCACACATCGGGTACCTCCAACTCCACGCGCTGCAAGATGATCTCGCCGCCCTCGGCCAGCGTGGCCGGGACGTCGCAGACGCGGCACCGAAGGCGCGTCCCCGGCGGCACGTCCAGACTGCAGCGCGGGCAGCTCCAGCGCGTCGCCACCACCTCGATCGACAGGCTCGCGCCAGCGCATACCCCCGCCTCGCGGAAGGCCTCCCACGCCAAGCTCAGCAGCTCGGGCTCGACGCCGGAGAGCTCGCCCACGCGGACCTCCAGCCGCTTGACCGACCGCGCGCCCGCCTTGAGCACCTCTTGCTCCACGCGGTCCACCAGGGACTGGATGATCGAGAGCTCGTGCACCGCCTATCTCCCCACGAACGCGGCGTCGCGCTTGGCGAAGAAGGCCTCGATGCCCTCGCGCACGTCGGGCCCGTCTGCGCACCGCGCGAGGGCTTCAAGCTCGCGGTCCAGGTGCCGGTCGAGCAGCTCGCCGCCCGACGCCTCGTTCATCAGCCGCTTGGCCTCGGCGTAGGCGCCCGTCGGACCGCTGGCGAGCCGGCGCGCGAGCGCGGCCACCTCGGCCTCGAAGGTCTCGGCCTCCAGCACGCGGCTGACCAGCCCAGCGCGATAGGCCTCGTCGGCGCTCAGCCGCGGGTTGAGCAGCGCCAGGTCCAGCGCCCGCCGCAGGCCCAGCATGCGCGGCAGAAACCAGGTCGAGCTCTCAGCACCCGGCAGCCCCGTCTTGAAGTAGGCGTACTCGAAGGTGGCCCGCGGCGACGCGATGACCAGGTCGCACGCGATGGCGAGGCCCAGCCCGCCGGCCGCCGCGGCGCCGTCCACCGCGGCGATCCACGGCTTGGGTGAGCGCCGGATCTCGGAGATGGTCGCGTGCAGGTACTCCAGGATCTGCTTGAAGATCGCCCCGTGCCCGCTGGGGACCGCGCGGGCCCCCGGCGTCAGGTAGGCCAGCTCGCCCTCTACGCCGCCCGCCTGGATGTACTTGAGGTCCGCGCCGCTACAAAAAACGCCGTGGGATCCTCGCAAAATGACGGCTCGCACCGCGGGATCTCGGGCGAGCTTGAGTCCAGCGCGGCGGAGGTCTTGGGCGGTCGCGACGTCCAGCGAACCGAAGCGGTGCGGCCGGTCGATGGTCAGGACGCCGACGGCGCCGTCGTGGGTGATGTGGATGTGTTCACTCATGGTGCTCCCCGTCGTCAGCAGATGCGGGGCATCGGCTCGCCCTCGGGTTCGGAGAGCAGCCGGCGGCCGAAGCCCGTGTCCAGGACGACGCGCCCGGGAGAGTCGGCGGTGCAGCGGCCAATCACGGCGGCGGCCCGTCCCAGCGGGTGCGCGCGCAGGGCCGCGAGGACCGCGTCGGCCACCCCGGGTCGCACCGCCATCACCACCTTGCCCTCGTTGGCCACGTGCAGCGGGTCGATGCCGAGAAGCTCCGACGCCGCGCGCGCCGTCGCGCTGACCGGGACGGCCGGCTCGTCGACCAGGATGCCGACGCCGGACTTGGCTGCGAGCTCGTGCAGCGCCGAGGCCACGCCGCCGCAGGTGGGTCCTTCATCGCGACCAGCCCGCCACCGCCCTGCGTCCATGGCCGCGCGGACCAGCAAATGAATCGGCGCCACGTCCGAGCGCAGGTCGCCCTGAATCGACAGGTCGTTGCGGGCCGCCAGCACCGCGAGGCCGTGGTCGCCGACGGTCCCGCTGACGATGACGATGTCGTCAGGCACCAGCCCGCGGTCCCGCACCAGTCGCGACGTGAAGCCCACGCCGGTCGTGTTGAGCACCAGCCCGCCAAGCTCGCCGCGGCCCATCACCTTGGTGTCGCCGCTGAGGATGGCGACGCCGGCCTCGCGGCAGGTCGCGGCGATGGACGCCTGCACGCGCTGCAGCGTCTCGCGCGGAAGCCCTCCTCACCACGACGCCCAGGGTCAGCCCCAGGGGCTCGGTGCGGCCCATCATCGCCAGGTCGTTCACGGTGCCCGAGATGGCGATTCGCCCGATGTCGCCGCCGGGGAAGAAGAGCGGCTTCACCACGTGGCTGTCGGTCGTGACGATGAGCCAGCGGTCGCCGACCAGGATGGCGGCGCCGTCGTCCATGCAGTCGGCGCCGAAGGTCCCGGGCGGCGCGGGCGGCCCGAGGCGACGAAGACCTCCTCGATAGAGCGCGCATGGCCCGGCCGCCGGCGCGTCGGCCAGCGTCACGCAGCGGTCGCTACGGCGGTCGCTGGAGGGGCAGCCCGCTCACGAGGCACCTCCAGGTCGGGGTGGCCGCCGTAGGCGTGCCAGATGCGGCAGGTGCCCTCCGTCGAACCATGCAGGCGCCTACGGGCTCCGACGGCGTGCACTGCTTGCCGAAGAGCCCGCAGTCCGTCGGGCTCGCCGCGCCAGCCATGATGTCGCCGCAGCGGCACAGGCCGGCCAGACGCGGCGGGGCGTGCCACAGGCTCTCCAGGTCGATGCCGAAGCGCCGCCGCGCGTCGAACCGGGCGTGCCACTTGTCCCGCAGCCGCAGGTTCCCGTTGGGGATGTGGGCGATGCCTCGCCAGCGCCCGCCGATGGGCTGAAACACCTCCCACAGCGAGGCCTGGGCGCGCAGGTTGCCCTCGCGGGTCACGCAGCGCGGGAACATGTTCGACACTCGGCGCGTCGCCCTTGACCAGCTCGATCAAGCGCACCAGGGCCGCCAGGATATCCAGCGGCTCAAAGCCCGCGACGACGACCGGCACGCCGTGGTGGGCGACGAAGGGCTCGAACACGCCCCAGCCGGTGATGGTCGCCGCGTGGCCCGCCGCCAGGAAGCCCTGCACGCGGCTGCCGGGCATTTCGCAGATGATCTCCATCACCGGCGGGATGTGCTCATGAGCAGATAATATCGAGAGATTTGGGGGCGGGTCGTCGAGCAGGACCGCGGCGGTGGCGACGGCGGTGGTCTCGAAGCCGGACGCGAAGAAGACCACCGGCTCGTCGGTCTGCCGCGCCGCCTCGACGGCCTGGGCGACGCTGTAGATGACCTCGACCCGGGCGCCGTCCGCGCGGGCATCGGCGAGGCTGGCCGAGCTTCCCGGCACGCGGACCATGTCGCCGTAGGTGAGGACGCGCACGCCTTGCCGCGCCAGGGCCACGGCCTCGTCGACCTCCGGGGTGTCGGTGATGCAGACCGGGCAGCCGGGGCCCATGATGACGTCCAGGTTTTGGGGGAAGCTGTGGCGCAGGCCGTAGCGGGCGATGGCCTGCTCGTGGCTGCCGCAGACGTGCATCAGCGCGATGGGCGCCCGCCCGAGATCGGCGGTGAGGGTAGCCAACCGCTCGGCCAGCGCGCGGGCCCGCACGGGGTCACGGAACTCGAGGCGCGCCGACGGGGTCCGCGGGTCAGTCGCTACCACGGGGGCCTCCTCCGCTCGGCGCGCAGGTGTCGATCTCGCCGCGCACGTCCGCTCGCATCAGGTCGTCCTCGGCGGCGGCGGCGTGCAAAAGCTCGTCGTAGAGCGCCATGGTCACCTCGACGTCCTCGGCCGGGATGCGGCGGATGGCGTATCCGACGTGGACCAGGACGTAGTCGCCGGGGGCCACGGGCTGGTCGACCAGGTCGAGGCGCGCGCGGCGCTGGACGCCCCAGAAGTCGACCAGCGCGCCGTCAGCGTCGTCGAGGGAGAGGATACGGCCGGGGACGCCGAGGCACATCGGTCAGCTCGTGGTTGGAGTGGGGGAGGCGGGGCTGGCGACGTCGGCGTGCGGCCTGAAGGCGAAGCCGCGCGCTGCCGCGAACATGAGGGCGGCGGCGACGAGGGTGTCGATGGCGGCCTCGACCTCGGGGGTGCGCTCCAGGGAGAGCTCGATGGAGGCGGGGACGAGGCCGAGGAGGCTTATCTGGCGCGGGCCATCGCCGAGGAGATCGGCGCCGTCGATGAGGTCGGCCACGCCGATCTGGTGAGGCGAGAGGCGGTGGCGGACGGCCGGGCGGACCGCGTCGCCGGTGAGGCGGATGAGGGTGCCGGGGCGGGCGTCGGCGGCGACCGCGTCGAGGAGCAGCACCTCGTCGGCGTCCATCAGCCAGGGCAGCAGCGACAGGCCGAGGGTGCCGCCGTCCAGCACGTGCACGCCCTGCGGGACCTGCCAGCCGGCCGTGATGCGGCGCACGGCCTCGATGCCCAGGCCGTCGTCGGCGCAGACGAGGTTGCCGAGGCCCAGGATGAGCAACGGCGTGCGCTCGCGGGGGGGGGAGCCGGTCATCTGTCGAGGTCCTTCGGCCGCATCCACTTGTTGCCGCTGACGATGGAGTCGAGGGTGCCGTTCTTCTCGACCACCGAGACCAGGATGGCGCTGTAGAGGTGGTGGATGAAGAAGCCGATGAGCAGCCACATGACGATGTGGTGGATCCAGCGGGCGGTCTGGGCGCCGCCGAAGAGGTCGGCGAGGAAGGCGAAGTGCAGCATGGGCGAGCCGAGGTGGGCGCTCATGGCGTAGAGGCCGAGGCCGGTGAGGATCATGACGAAGTAGAGCCCGAAGATGACGAGGTAGGCCGCGCCGGCCAGGGGGTTGTGGCCCTCGAAGGGGGGCGGGCGACGCTCGAAGAAGGTGTAGAAGCGCAGCGTCCCCCACAGGCCTCGCAGGCGCTCGCGCTGGTAGGGCACGAAGTTCTGCCAGCGGGCGTGGCGGGTGCCGGTGAACATCCAGATGACGCGCGCGATGACGGCGAGGCTGAAGGCGATGGCCGCGTAGAAGTGGACGATCTTCATCGTCCCCATGCGGAAGTTCTGCGAGGCCTCGCCGGGCGCGGTCAGCCAGGGATTTCCTATGTAGAGGCCCGTGATCACCAGGACGACCATGCTGAAGAACACGACCCAGTGGGTGATGCGGACCACGCGATCCCAGACGCGCACGCGCACCAGGGGTTGGGGGTCGACCTCGGGGCGCGAGAGTCCCTGCGGCAGCGGTTGTGCGGGGTGGGTGGTCATGTGCCGGCCCTCACGACGGTGACCTCGTGGCCGGTGGCGTCGAGGACGTGGACGCCGCAGGCCATGCAGGGGTCGAAGGAGTGGACGGTTCGCAGGACCTCGATGGGCTGCTCGGGGTCGGCGACCGGGGTGCCGAGGAGCGCCGATTCGTAAGGTCCCGCCTGGCCCTGAGCGTCGCGCGGGCCGGCGTTCCAGGTGCTGGGGACGATGCACTGGTAGTTGGCGATGGCGCCGTCTTTGATGTGGACCCAGTGGCCCAGCGCGCCGCGCGGTGCCTCGTGAAAGCCCGCGCCTTGGGCCTCGGCGGGCCAGGTGCTGGGGTCCCAGCGGCTGGAGTCGTGAATCCGCAACTCACCGCGGCTCATGTTGACGGCGAGCTCGGCGACCCACGCGCTGAGGCGGTTGGCGAGGATCTGGGTCTCGAGGCCCCGGGCGGCCACCCGCCCCAGGGTCGAGAACAGCGCGCTCACCCCCACGCCCAGGTGGGCGAGGGCGCCGTCGACGCTCTGCTTGATCTCGGCGTGGCCACGGCCGTAGCCGACCAGCATCCGGGCCAGTGGGCCGACCTCCATGGGCGCCCCGGCGTAACGCGGCGACTTCAGCCACGAGTACTTGCCGTCGGTGTTGAGGCGCTCGTAGGGCGGCTTCGGCCCGGTGTAGTTCGGCTTGGTCTCGCCGACCGTGGGGTGCAGCGCGGTCGAGTCGCCGCCCGCGTAGGCGTACCAGGAGTGCGCGACCTGCTCGGTGACCTTCGCGGGGTCGAACTCGCTGATGTGGGCGACGTCGCGGCCGTGGATGACGCCCGACGGGAAGAAGAGGTGCGGGGTGTCGCCGTCGTCTTCGGGGTACTCGCCGTAGACGAGGTAGTTGCCGACGCCGGCGCCGATGGCGGCCCAATCTTTGTAGAAGGAGGCGACGGCCAGCAGGTCCGGAACGTAGACGCGATCGACGAAATCCTTCGCGCGGGCCACCAGGACCTGCAGCTCGGCGATGGTGCCGAGGTTGATGGACGCCTGCTGGTCGGGGTCGATGGGTGTGGCCATGCCACCGACGAGGAAGCTCTGCAGGTGCGGGTTCTTGCCGCCGAGGATCGCGTGGATGCGGATGATGTCGCGCTGCCAGTCCAGGGCCTCGAGGTAGTGCGCTAGAGCCAGCAGGTTGGCCTCCGGCGGCAGCTTGTAGGCGCTGTGGCCCCAGTAGGCGTTGGCGAAAGGCCCGAGCTGACCGCGCTCCACGAAGGCCGCGACCTTTTGCTTCACGCCCGCGAAGTAGGCGCGGCTTGAGAGCGGCCAGCTCGAGATCGACTGGGCGAGGTCGGAGGTGGCGCCCGGATCGGCCGACAGCGCAGAGACGACGTCGACCCGTCCAGCGCGCAGGCGGTAGAAGTGCACCACGTGGTCCTGCACCATCTGGGTCGCTATGATGATGTTGCGCAGGATGCGGGCGTTGGGCGGCGGCCGGACGCCCAGCGCGTTCTCGACGGCGCGCACGGACGCGATGGCGCGTGGACCGTGTGGTGCAGACGCCGCAGATGCGCTGGGTGAAGGCCCAGGCGTCGCGCGCGGGTCGCGGCCGCGCAGGATGATCTCGATGCCGCGGAACATGGTCGAGGAGGACCAGGCGGTCCTGACGCGGCCGTCCTCGACGCGGGCCTCGGGATGCGCAGGTGGCCTTCGAGCGGAGGTGACTGGGTCGACGACGATGGAGCCATGGCGTGTCTCCGGAGGGTGGCCGGGGCGTTCGAGGCGGGCGCGTCAGGCGCGGGTGGGCGGGGCCGGCGTGGGGAGCCGCGGCCGTGTGGGTGCGCTGATTTCCCATGCGGGACTTGGCGACGGAGAGCAGCCCGTGGCCCGCGAATCCCGCGGCCACACCCGCGGCGGCCCACAGCCCGATGGTGTCGATGTGGGCGGCGTCGTTGAAGCCCGAAGCCGCCAGGCAGATGCTCGTAAAATGGGGTCACGGAAATCCCAGAACGCCGGCTCCGCGCAGCCGATGCAGGGGTGCCCGCAGCCGATGGGCCAGTTGGTCCCGTCGTTCCAGCGGATGACCGGGCAGTTCTGGTAGGTCACCGGGCCCTTGCAGCCGACCTTGTAGAGGCAGTAGCCGGTGCGGTGGGCCTCGTCGCCGAAGGCCTCGACGTACTGGCCGGCGTCGAAGTGGGCGCGGCGCTCGCAGTTGTCGTGGATGCTCTTGCCGTGGGCGAAGAGCGGGCGGCGCTTGCCGTCCAGCGGCGGCCAGCGCTGAAAGGTCAGGTAGTAGACCAGCAGCGCCGTGAGGTTTTCGGCGTTCGCCGGGCAAGCGGGCAGGTTGATGAGGGTCTTGAGGCCCGGGACCGCGGCGTCGACGCTCAGCGCGCCGGTCGGGTTGGGCGCCGCCGCGGGCAGCCCGCCGAAGGCCGCGCAGGTGCCGATGGCGATGGTGGCGGCGGCTTTGGGGCAGATGTCGCGGACGATGTCGATGGCCGCCCGCCCGCCGATGGTGCAGTAGACGCCGCCGTCGCCCGCGGGGATCGACCCCTCGACGATGACCAGGAACTCGCCGGCCTTGTACTTGACCGTCTTGGCCAGCGCCGCCTCGGCCTGGTGCCCGGCCGCCGCCATGATGGTCTCGTGGTAGTCGATGCTCAGCGTCTCGAGGATGATCTCGGCGACGGTGGGCTTGGACGCGCGCAGGAAGGACTCGGTGTTGCCGGCACAGTCCTGAAACTCAAGCCAGACCAGGCTGGGCTTGGGGTTGTGCTCGATGGCGTCGGCGATCTGCGCCCGCGCGCTCCTCGGCAGACCCAGCGAGACCGCCATCATCGAGCAGAAGCTGAGGAAGTCGCGCCGCGTGACGCCGCGGTCCCTCAGGGCTTCCATCAGCCACCCGTTCTCGCCGCTCATGACCATTCTCCTTGGCTACGACTGCGCCGGTGCGCAGCGGATGGAGGCATGTCAGGGAACGCGCCAGCGCCCATGCGTCGCGTGGACTCATGGGGTCGCCGGCTCAAGCCCGGCCCGAGGGTCGCGCGGCCTTGGTTGGGCCGCGGCTGACGAGCGCCGGTCGCTCCAGAATCGATGCAAATAGCGTGCAAATTCGCGGGGTGCGAGCGGTGCGGCCGCGTCGCCTACCCGCGCGGCGGTCTGGCGCGATCTCGGGCTGGCGACTCAGCGCGCGCCATGACCCCCAACCCGTGTCCTTTCACACAGTTGGCCACGAGGGGGTGTGCGACTCGCTACTCTTGGGCCGCGGTCGGCGCCGAGGTCAGATGAGCCCGCCCGCGGCGCCGTCGTCTCGCGGCCGTGCCGTGGTGGGCTCAGTGCGGTGAGCGCTCATCCTGAGCGCCTCTCGCCGGCGGGTCCGGCCGCCTCAGGCGAGCAGGCCGAGGTGGCGAAGTTGGCCCAGGCCGCGCTCGACGCCCCCGGTCAGCCCGGCCAGGACTTGCTCTGGCGTGGCGTCGTCGACCGGCAACGCGAAAGCGCCCGAGGCGACCTGCGCCTGCAGGGCCTCGACCAAGCCCACGAGGTCGCGGGTGCCGTCGGTCAGCGCGGCGAGCGCGCGGAGCGTCGGGCTGAGCTGAGCCGACTTGTGGTGCACGCTGGTCACGGAGGTGCGGCCGTCCGCCAGCTCTTGGCGCACCCAACGGTGGACCTCGGGGTGCTCGCGGCCCGCCGGCGTGGCGACCGGCGTCGCGCTGAGCTCGACGACGTCTGCGAGGGCCAGCACGTAGAGGTCGTCGCAGAAGCCCGCCACGGACTCGGCGGCCGGCGAGCTGTCGACGCCGAGCCCGCGGTAGATGTCGAAGAGATCGGCGACCGAGATCGAGCCCGGCCAGCGCGCGGAGAGCACCTCCAGCACGGCGTTCGCGGCCGGGTTGGCGTCGCGCAGGTAGGAGTCGCCCTTGCGCCAGGTGTTCGTGGGCTGGCCCGCGTCGTCGTCCTCGCGCTCGTAGGGCGAGAGCACGTGCGCGCCGGCCCACCCGGCAGGCAGCGGGCGGTCGGAGACCTCGAGCCCGCTTCGGCAGAGCAAGGTCTTGCGGAAGGGGCGGTTGAGCACGAAGTCCTGGTGCTGCTCGAACGAGATGCGGTCGCCGCCGGTCAGCTCGTGCAGGTCGGCGGCGAGGCGGTCGGGCATCAGGTGCCCGAAGTTGGCCGCGAGCGCCGCGTCGGCCAGGAACTGCAGGCCGTGGGCGTGCGCTTCCTCAATGAATTCGTGGAAGTACGAGGGGTCATTGTGCACGGCCAGGTGGTCGTGGAAGAGGTACCACTCCTCCGCATCTTTGAGCGCCTCGACCTCGTCGTGCAGCCACAGCTTGTAGGACGCGTCGTGGGGTGACGACGCCGTGCTGACGAACTCCAGCAGGGCCTTGGCGGCGACGACTTGGCGGCTGGCGGGCTCCAAGTCGCGGATATGATAGCGCATCATGTGGCGGAGGGCGTTCTTGCGGTGCCAGCCCGGGTACACGTTGTGGCTGATGTAGGCGACGCCGTTCGGGGTCAGCAGGTCGCGACACAGCCCCATCAACCGCTCGCGCGCCGCGGGCGGAATCCACGAGTAGACGCCGTGGGCGATGATGTAGTCGAAGGCGCCTAGCTCAGCGCCTGCCTCGGCGATGTCGCCCACGATGAACTCGATGTTGTCGAGTCCGACGGCCTGTGCGCTGTGGCGGGCCGCGTCGACCTGATGCGCCGAGAGGTCCAGGCCCACGAAGCGCGCGCCGGGCAAGCTCGCGGCCATGGGGATGAGGTTGCGGCCGAAGGCGCAGCCGACCTCCAGCACGCGCGCGCGTTGCGGCGACGGGGCATCGACGCCCACCAGCGCGGCCACGGTGGCGATGATCGACGGGTGACTCTCACGGTGCGCCAGCCCCTGGTAGGGGACCGCGCGGTACGACTCGATATTGCTTTTCTGCAGCATCTACCTACTCGTTTGGCGCCAAGTCACCGCTTCGGCGGCCCGCTGCGCGCCGGCGGGAGGCGGCCCTTTTCGACGTAGATCGACACGATGGCCTCCTCGATGTCGGTCCACTCGACCTGGTCGCCCCCGCGCTGCAGCGTGTGGACTGCGGCGCGGATGGCGGTCTTGTAGATCTCGCCGCCCGTCAGCTCGTATGTCGCGCCCAGGTCGGCCAGGACCACGGCCGGCGAGACGGGCAGCTCGGCGGGCAGGTGCAGGCGCCAGAGCTCGGTGCGCTGCTCGGCGTCGGGGGCCTGAAAGCGCACGTGGTAATTGAGTCGGCGCGCGAAGGCCGTGTCGATGGCCGACTCGAAATTCGTCGTCAGGATGATCATCCCGTCGAAGGACTCGATGGCCTCCAGCAAGAAGTTCACGAGCTGGCTTCCGAAGCGCTCGCCACCCGACGAATCGCCTGATGAACGCTGGCGGAATAGCGCGTCGGCCTCGTCGAAGAGCAGCGCCCCGCCCGAGCTCGCCGCGTCTCGAAAGAGCTGGGCCAGGTGCTTCTCGGTCTCGCCCACCCACTTGCTCAGCACCGACGCCACATCGACCTGGTACAGCTCGCACTGCGCGTCGCGCGCCAGGAGGCCCGCCGTCAGCGTCTTGCCGGTGCCCGACGGCCCCGAGAACAGGACTTTGATGCCGCGGCCTGTCGTCTTGCGGCCCAGCGCCCACGTGTCCATCACGCGCTCGTAGTGCTGGCTCAGCGTGCGGATTTGCTCGAGCTGCGCGCGCACATCGGGCGTCATCACGACGTCGTTCCAGCCCAGCTTCACCTCAACCCGCCGCGCCATCCGCGGCAGGCTGCGGGCCACGAGGGTCCGCGCCACGTCCAGCAGGGGGCGCCCGGTCTGCCTGTGGATGGCGTAGGTCTCCTCCATCGAGCGGGCGTCGCACGGGACCGAGGCCAGCGCGTCAAGTTGGGCGTCGCTGAGGGGCTGCGCGCGCTTGCCCAGCAGGTGCGCCCACATCCGGCGCCGCTGCGGCCCGCTGGCGGCCTCGACGCGGGTCACGGTGACCTGCGTGGTGCGCATGAGGTGGACGAGGAGGCCGGCCGGCGCGGCGCCAGCGCACTCGATGACCAGGGTCTGCGTGTCGTAGCCGATCAGCTCGGCGAGGAGGCGCGCGTGCTCGTCGGGGAGGTCGTCGAGGGTCTCGCCGCCGCGGATGTGCAGAATCGCGTCGGTCAGCCGGGCCTCGCGAAGCAGCGCGCGCAGCAGCCGGGCGTTGTCGCGCATGAGCGGGCTGCCGGTCGGCGCGCTCTCGATGCCACCCGAAGCCTCGTCGCCCGGTGTGGGCCCCGCGAGTCCCGCGAGCCCGGCGAGATCGAAGCGGGCGACGGGCTGGCGGAGGCTGCCTGCGACCTGCCGCACGCCCATGTCGACGCTGGCGCGTCGCGGCGCCTCGACGATGAAGACGCGGCGGTTGGGGCCGGCGGCGGAGAGTAGCTCCTGCAGCGGGCCGGCGAGGTCGAGGCCGCGCCACGCGGGCGGGCCGATGGGCGGCTCGAGGTGGACCGCGTTGGCGAGCCCCGGGGGGAGGGCGTCGACGCCGGTCAGGAAGTCGATGACGCGGCGGGATGGCCGATAGAAGCGGGGGCCCGAGCGGCGCTCGCTGAAGGTGCTGATGAGGTCCAGGCGCACCGGCGCGCTGCTGTCGTCCAGCAGGCCGGTCAGCCGGAAGGGGCCGTGGGGCGAGAGCAGGGTGAAGAGGAAGTCGGTGTCGCAGTAGCGCTGCGACGGGTCACCCCAGATCATTCGGTAGATCGCGAGGAAGCGGCTGTCGAACTCCGGCGCGAGCAGCGCCCAGATGGCGTCGCACTCGAGCGGGCTGAGCGGCAGCCGGCGGCGGAGCACCTCGAAGCGCTCGGCGACGCAGCCGTTGGTCGGCAGGTGCCCATCGACGCGGCCGAACTCCTCGTCCAGCTCGGCCACATCCGCGGCGTTCTCCGCGCCGACGCCGGCCTCGTCCATGATGAACGCGACGAGCGCACGGCCCGACGGACCGTCCTGAATCCCAGGAAGCCACGCGGCGTTCAGCAGGATGTGCCGCCGCACGAGCGCCCGCATCCGGGCGAGCCAACCGTCCAGGTCTCGGGGCGCGTCCTCGTCGCCGTGTGCCTGCTCTGAGCCAGCGCCAATCGCATCTGAGATCGCGGGCGACTCGCTCATCTCAGGGGCTGGTGAGCTGGCCAAGCTCGTACTGCGCGACGGCCCTCACGCCCGACGACGCGTCCGAACCTGCGATCCGCTCGATGATTGCTCGCGCGTCGGGGTGCCCGACCTCGCGAAGCAACCGCGGGACGAGCTGGCGAACACCGACCGCCTCGGCCGCCGTCGCCGCCTCGATGACGCCGAACGCGTCGACCTTGCTGTCGCCGCTGGCCTCGCCCTGAAGCGGTCCGAACGCCACCGCCGCGTCGAGCGCCGCGGTCCGATGGTGCTGGGGCGCGTCCTCAGCGACCGCCGCCGCGATCGCCGGCCATCCGCTCGCGTCGCCCATCTGCGCGAGATAGGCGGCCGCGACCCAGGGCTCGTCGCTGGCTGCCGCTTTGGCCGACTGCTTCAGGACGGCCGCCGCGCCGTCCTTCTGGCCCCGAAGCGCCTTGGACATGGCCGCCTCCGCGCGCAACAGCGGCGACTTGCTGCTGGCCAGCACCTCGTCCAGCGCCGCGATCAACCGGCCGCTCGCCTGGGCGTCCGCCGGCTTGCTCCGCCCGATCAGATACGCCGCCGCCTGCTTCAGGGTGTCGGCGTCTGAGGCCAGGGCGTCCGTCAGGTCACGGGTCGTGAACGCCGGCGTCGTCTGGGCGCGACCGCGGGTCGACGTGCCCTTCAGCTTGTTCGCGAGCAAGGAGACGGTGCCGCGCTCGCGCTCCAAGATGACCGCCGAGCGGTGGGGGAAGCCGGCCGCGGTGACGTCGATTTCGCAGGTGATGCCGTCGGGTTCTTCCATGACTCGTCCTTGTTCAGTCCGCGCGCCGCGGTCTGAGGTCGTCGCTGAATCGGTCACGTTGGGCGCGGCGCAGGCGGCGAGGAGCAGCGCTGAGAGCAGGCCTTGAGCCCAAGCCGACCAAGCCCGCGCGCCAGCCTCGGGGTGCCGCCGGCGGTCCGTCGACGGCACCGCCGCGGCGGCGATAAACGTCCGCGCGCGAGCCCACGTCGGGCGTCGCGCCCCGCGCCCCGCACTCGGCGGCCCGAGGGCGCCGGGGTCGTGCTCTCCACGCCGCTCGCGGCAGTGCGCCACAGTTGACCGTCCCTTAGTCGAAGAGCCCCATGATCGCCGCGACCGTCCGGTCCGCGCTGCTGCCGCCGAGGCGCTTGCGCCGCGCCGACGCGCCCATGCGCCCGGCGCCCTCGCCCTTGCCGCCGCCCTTGTCGTCCGCCCCGCCAGCCTCGCCGGCCTTGGTCTCGGCGGCCTTGGCCTTCGCGTCCGCGTCCGCCTTGGCCTTCGCGTCCGCCACCAGCTTCTTGCCGTGCGCGCGCACCGCGTCCGACAGCGGCCGCTCGATGGTGGCGCCCACCGCGTGCGCCTTAATCTCGCCCGGCCGCGCGTGGTAGCCGAGCGCCGCGCCGTAGTGCACGTCCGACCCGTCCATCACCGCCGAGTTGATCTTGCCGGGGTGCCGTCCGCCGCCACCGCCCGTGGTCTGCAGGGCCGTGAGGTCCGCGTCGATGGACGCCGCGCGCACGGTCTCCGCCTCGAAGCCCGCCTTCGCGATGGCGACGCCCGTCGTCTGGGCAGCCCAGTCCTCCCAGTCGTCACGCGCGTGCTCAAGCTCGTGAGCCTCCGTCGCCGCCTTCGACCAGTACGCCGTGTAAGGCGCCGAGTTGTTCGCGCCCTTGCGGGGGTCGATGTCGTCGGCGATCGCCTCGTAGTTGTCGCCCGTGATGAAGGGCGCGGTGCCGCTGGGCACGTCGGTGTTGCCCAGCCCGTGCACGCCCCAGTGGTAGTCGCAGTGCATCGTCGCCGTGAGGTGCACTTTGCCGTCCTTCACCGTGTGCGCCAGCGCGCGGAAGGTGAAGGTCGGGTCCATCAGGCCGAACGCGTCGCCGCCGGGGTTGAGGCCGCCGCGCACCGTCCGCGACGCGGTGATCGTGGCCACGATCGGCAGATCCGAGGGTGCCGCCGCGGCCCCAGCCGCCGCACCAGCTGCTCCGCCAGCACCGGCTGCTCCACCCGCGCCCCCGCCAGCTGCTCCACCAGCACCGGCTGCTCCGCCTGCGCCCGCGCCAGCTGCTCCGCCAGCGCCGGCTGCTCCACCTGCGCCTGCGCCGGCTGCTCCGCCCGCGCCCCCAGCGCCCGGCGGATCTTGCCTAGGCACGCTCTCGCCCGCCGTTCGCCGCGCCGCCGAGCGCAGCCCGCTCAGCACGCTCTCGTAAGAGCGCTCCGGCGTCTCCTGCAGTTTGCGTTGAACGCCTGCGTCGACCTCGGCGCGGGTGCGGGTCTGCGAACGGCCGCGCTGTATCAAAGTGGAGATGTCCACGTTTCCTCCTGTCCCCGGTGGGCCGTCGGCCTCGCCGTCGGGCGGGTACCGGCAGATTCCGTAGGCTCGGCATGTCGTTTTCGGGATCGACGTCGACGGTGTGCCAACACGATCCAACGCGTCGCCAGTGAACGGGCGGTTGCCCCACCGGCGCGACCCCAAGGCGCGAAATGTTCCGAGACCGCCGGATTATCACGCACCGGCTTCGGAGGGTCAACCCGCGGTGTCGGATTCGGCCGGAGTCGCCCGCGCCCGTGCGCACCGACGAACGCGCGGAGGTGCCGACCCCGGAACGTATCACAACGTGGAACAACGTCGCGCCCGCCGCCGGCGCTGCGGCCGGCCGACGCAGCGCGAGTTGCGTCGGGAACACCCGCTGAACAAAGCCCGGACGAACGCCACGCAAATGGTTGACAACGGGTCCGGCGTGTATCACGTTGTGTTACGTCAACGACGGAGACACCCGATGAGCAACGAGACCGAGAAGAAAGAGAAAGTCCTGCACGCCCGGATTCCGGAGTCCCTCGACGACGAGCTGCGGCAGCGCGCCGCGTCCCTCGGGATGTCGGTCTCGAACCTGGTCCGCAACATCCTCGACAACACCTTTGGGCTGGTCGAGGACGTCATCGTCGACTCCAGCCGCGTGGCCCGCTCGGCCCGCGGCGAGCGCGAGGCGGCCAGGGCTCGCGCGGCCGAGGCGGCGCCCAGCGAGCCGGCGCCGATCCTGGGCTGGCAGCGGCTGGTCCTGAACATGAACGCGGTCTGTTCCACCTGTAACGGCCTGCTCCCCCGAGGCTCCGAGGCGGCCATCGCCGTCACTCAGGGCGCCGGTCCCCGGTCCATCATCTGCATCCCCTGCTTGGAGGCGAGCTGCCATGACGACGCATGAACCCCTGGCGCTTCCCGCGCCCGCTGGCTACGTCCCCCCGCGCCCCGGCCCCACCGCGCAGGAGTCCCTCGAGCGACTCGCCGCGGCCGCCGACGCCGTCCTCGAGCTCATCGGCCACGTCCTGGGCCGCTCCGAGCGCATGCTGGGCGACGTCCGCCGCGACGGCCGCAGCGTCGCTCGCGAGGCCCGCGCGTTTTACCGGGTCGTCCGCGACGCCGCCCGCTCGTCCCATGGCACCCTGGCCGCCGCCCCGCGCTTCTTGCGCCTCGCCGGCGAGATCGCCCGCACGGCCGCCCGCTACCGCATCTTCGCCACCCGCGCCGGCCACCTCGACCCGGAGGCCGCCGCCCTGGCACTCGAAGCCCTGCACGCCGACTCGGCCGCCCGCGCCCGCCGCCTCGCCTGCGACCTCGGCGGCGCCGTGCTGAAGCTCGGCCAGTTCGCGTCCTGCCAGATCGACCTGCTGCCGGCTGCCTGGATCGCCGAGCTCTCGACCCTGCAAGACCGCGTGCCCCCAGCCGACCCCGCCGAGGTCCTCGCGCTGCTCGAAGCCGAGCTAGGCGCCCCGCCCACCGAGGTCTTCGCCAGCTTCGCGGCCGAGCCCCTGGCCGCCGCCTCCCTCGCCCAGGTCCACGCCGCGACGCTGCACACCGGCGAGCCCGTCGCCGTCAAAGTCCAGCGCCCCGGCATCGACCGCCTCGTGGACGTCGACCTCCTCGCCATGCGCGCGGCCGCGACCCTGCTCAAAGACGCCGCCCCCATGGTCGACATCGACACCACCACCGCTGAGCTCGCCCGCGCCGTCCGCGAAGAGCTGAACTACGCCGCCGAGGCCCAGAGCCTCCGCGAGATGCGCGCCGCCTTCGCCTCCGACCCCCGCATCGAGGTCCCCGCCGTCCACGACGCGCTCTCCACCCCCCGCGTCCTCACCATGGACCTCGCAAACGGCCAGCAATTGTCTCGCTATTTGGAGGGCGCCGCCCCCGACGACGCCGCGCGCGTGCTGACGCTGCTGGTCGACTGCTTCGTCCGCCAGATCCTGGTCATCGGCCTCGTCCACGCCGACCCCCACCCCGGCAACTTCCTCGTCACCGACGACGGCCGCCTGGTGCTCCTCGACCTCGGCTGCGTCGAGCGCTACGACGCCACCCAGCGCCGCGCCTG
This sequence comes from Myxococcota bacterium, assembly GCA_041389525.1. GTDB lineage: Bacteria > Myxococcota_A > UBA9042 > PHBI01 > JACKFB01 > JACKFB01. The sequence continues at coordinate 61,478 of JAWKRR010000024.1, forward strand.
GGCCGAGCTCTTGGGCTGCGCCCTCACCAACGACGCCCCCGGCCTCGCCCAGCGCCTGTCCGCCCTGGGCTTCCAAGCCCGCACCGACGACCCCGAGGCCCTGACCGCCTGGGCCGCCATCTTCCTCGACGCCTTCCGCGAATCCGCCACCCGCAGCGGCGCCGCCCTGGACCCCGCCGACCAGCTACGCCGCGCCATGGAGCTAGCCCGCGAAAACCCCATGGTCCGCATCCCCGCGACTTCGTGCTGCTCGGCCGCGTCCTCACCACCTCGGCGGCCTCATCGCCCGCTACGCCCCCCACATCGACCTCTCCGCGTCGTCGCCCCCACCTCGCGACGCCCGGCCAAGCGGTAGCAACCTGCCGCCCCCCTTCGTCCGCCTCGCCCCTCTGACACACTTCGACGTGACCCACCCCCTTTTCCCCGCGCTCCCTCCCAAGGCCACCGATGCGTCCCGTCGCGCGTACAGCTTCTCCCCGCCGCCTTCGCCCTCGTGGCCTTGTCCTCGCCGTGTCCTGCGGCTGGCTCGACTCCGCCCCCATCCACTCCGCCACGTCTTCCCGCGACGCCTTCTCCCGACCGACCTGGCGCCGCCGCCGCCGGCTCTCGTCATCGAACTCGAGAACTTCTTCGGCTGGCACCTCAGTGGCATCAACTTCACCCACAGCGTCGCCGTGGGTTCTGCCCCGTCACGCTCGCCCACATCCGGGCGACCAACGAGACCAGTGTCCCCGCCCAGCTCACGATGACCGTCACGCCGTCCGCCGGCATCCGGTGGGGCAAGCCAAGCCCGCCGAGATCGTGCCCGGCCAGTTCACGCCAGCATCGGCGTCCAGTACGATTGCGTACCCAACCAGCCGGTTCAGGCCGTGTTGAAGATCGCGTTTGCCAGCGCCCTCGACTCCGAAACACGCGCCTTCCCCATCGACGTCGACGACGTCCCGGTCGGCCAGCTGCGACAACGTCGTCGACATGAGCGCCATCGCGACCGAAGTCTCCCTCAGCGAGCCGTGACGGCCGCCAGCGCGGCGACCTGCCTCCGGTCCGCCGCCCCGGCTTGGGCGACTCTGCACGGTCGGGACTGGTCTCGAAGGCCCACATCAGCGACGCCTGCGCGAGCTGTTACGTCGACGCCTTAGCCTGCTGCGGGAATCCCGCCGCGCCGCGGCCTGCGAGGGTCCCCCGGCGACTGCGCGCGATGCAGCACCGAACAGGGCTGTCTCGCCGCGTTCTACGCCTGCAGCGCCTTGAACTCGCTGAGCGCTTGCGATGGCGCGCCGTGCGACGTCCAGAGCGCCACCGGCTGCGCGGGCGACAACCGCGTGACCTACCAAGGACCAGGCGTCTGCTACGACGGCCTCGGCTCCCCGGCCTGCCAATTCCCCGCGGCCATGGAATCCTCCTGCGAGCCAGGATTTCCCTGCGTTGGCGGAGCCTGCCCAGCGGACCCGACCGTCTACGAGTTCGCCCCGACCGCCTCCTACGTGACGACGGCGAGCGTGGCCTTCGATGGCGTTGGACGGATCTGGACGGCGACGGGAAACCCGACAATGAACTGACAACCGTACTCGGCCTATTGGCGCAGTTCCTGGACATGGACCTTGATCAGGCCATCCAGGCGGCCGTCGACGCGGGCGAGGCGGTCGTGCTCCTGGAGTTTCCCGATCTCAGCGACCTCAGCGCCTCACCCCTACAGACAGTGAACGCGCTCATTGGACGCGCCCTTGACCCCGGCGACCCTCAGCGGGGCGGGCCTTGGGACCTTTGAGGTCGACCTCGCCAGCAGCTTCTCGCCCAGCACCGGGCGCCCGCGTTCGGGCTCGCGGGCGAGATCGTCGACGGCGAGCCACCTCGCGCTCGGCCCCGGCGTGATGCGCTTCCAGGCATCCGGGGCCTCACCCTCGGGGCCAACGGCGTCGGTCCAAACATCGACACGGGCATGGTCACGGGTGCCCTGGCCATCGGCGACGTCGCCGCCATGCTCAACACCGGGTCGGCGGATTGCGACTGCCTAGGGCTGCCCCGGCGTGCCGCGCGTCGTGGTGCTCACCACAGATCCCACGAAGTTGAAGCTCGGCTGCTCTCCAGCCTCACCTGCAGACAGTCCCCACGTGCCTCGAAGGGACAGATGCTCCTGAATGCGTCGCGCTCACCGTGAATCGACCCGTGCTCTGCCCCATCCTCGGTATCATCTCAATGGACCAAGACATCGACGGCGACGGCCAAAACGACGCCATATCGTTCGCCCTCGAGTTCACCGCTGTCAGCGCCACCATCGTCGGCGGCTACTGAGAACGGCGCCGTGATGACCCGCACCCAGCCCACTGCGCGTTACGAATTCCTCGTCGCCGCCTCACTATTTGCGGCTCTAGTCGCCCTCGTCGGTTGCGGGGAGAGCGACAGCGGAGCGTCTGGGACCGCCTCCAATATCGGGCGTTCCGACCTCGACGCGAGCCGGCGCGAGGCGCCGGACTTGCCGGTCCTGCCGCGGGACACGCTGCCTGACTACGTGCCGCCGATCGCCGATGCTTGGGATGGACCGAAGTTCGATAGTTTCTCCCTGTCCTTTTCAGACGCCAGTTCGAACCGCCAGCCCGAGATCTCGGCCTTCCACAGCATGCTGAGGTCGCCCTGCCCGCAGCAGCTTGGGCGGATCTACGCGACCAACCGTTCCAACCTCGCCGCCACTCTGGAGCTTTCCCTCGAAGACGGCGCGGGGCTGGCCTTCTTTCGGGAGCCGCTCTTGCTGATCGAAGCGGGCAGCACCGCCTCGATTCGGATCGATTTCGACTGCTCCCACTTGGCGGATTTACACACTACGCTCCGCGCCACACTGCGAAACGTGTACGGCCAAATCGAGGCCGACTTCCCGCTGCGCGTCACCATCACCGACATCCCCGCGGGCGCCTGCTACAACAAGGCCGACCTCGCGGCCATCGCCGCCGCGGACCCCACGCCGCGAGCCGCCGCCAGCCTCGCCAACGAGGCGTGCCTCGCCGCGGGCGGCCTCGGCGACGCTGCGCTGGCGGCCTGCATCGATGGGGCGCTGCTCAGCCAGAGCGCGATCTCGGCGGAGTGCGTCGGCTGCTACTCCCAGGTCGCCGTCTGCTCGCGAAATCGCTGTGCCGAAGCATGTGCCGAGGGCTACATCCCCTGCGTCGTGTGCCGCGTAGAGCACGGCTGTCTCGCCGAATTCTACGCGTGCAGCGCGCTGGACACCGCGGTCGCCTGCGGGTCCCAGACCTGCGCAAGCCCGCCCGAGATCGGCTGCGCGGACAAGAATGCCGTGACGTACTCGGGCGCCGGCACCTGCTACGACGACCTCGGCCAGCCGATCTGCGACTACCCGATCGCCAGCAAGACCCCCTGCTTGCCAGAGGTCCCGTGCGTGCTGGGGCAATGTCCCGCCGACGCCAAGGCGTACCCGTACAGTCCCGTCGCTTCGGTCGTCACCAAGCTGACCGCGGCGAAAGAGGACTGCTGCTTCGACGTGGACGGCAACGGCAAGCCCGACAACTTTGCTCCGCTCATCCTGTCGCTGCTTTCGGACCTCGTGAAAGTCGACGCGCTAGCTAAGATTCAAACGGCCATCGAGGATGGCGACCTGGTGATACTTCTTGAGATGGCGGGCTTCTCCAACGTGAGTTCGTCGGACGAAGTGACGGTGCAGATGCTGCGCGGGCGGGCGCTGGACCCGGCGGAGACGGTCAAGGCGGGGCTCGGGCGATTTGAGGTCGATCTGGCGGCCAGCTTCAGTCCGGCGACCGGTTTGCCCCAGGTGAGTCTCGGCGGGAGCGTGGTGGCGGGACTGCTTGCAGCGGGCCCGGGCGTCGGCTCGATGAAGCTGCAAATGCGCGCCGCGGCCGGCGTCGGCGGCAACGGGATCGGGCTGACCCTCGCCGACGGGGCCGTGGGCGGGCTCATCTCGATTTACCAAGCCGCCGACAGCATCAACGCGGTCGCGAACTGCGCGTGCCTCAACCTCCCCGCGGGAGCGCGCGCTGTGCGCGTCTCGTCTCAAGACCCCAAGCGACTCCGGCTCGAGTGCACGAGCGCTGTCCTCAACGCGACCCCCACGTGCACCGCCGACGACCCCGCGCTGTGCCGCGCTATCGATGCCTCCGGCCCGTTCTGCGTCGCCTTGAAGATTCTGCCTTTCGAGCAGGATGCAGACGGCGACGGGCAGAAAGAGTCGATGCCCCTCGCTTTCAGGTTCTCCGCGGTCAGCGCCACCATCGTTGGCGGCTACTGATAGGGTGCTGCCGTGATCGCGCGCCCACTCACGGCAGCGCCCGCAGGCCGCCCTCGCCCCCGAACAGCGCGCCGGGCACAGCCAGCGCGTCCAGCGGGACCGCCTCGACCCGATCCGCGATGGGGTAGCGCCGCGCGCCCGGGTAGATGACCGCGATACGCTCAAGCTCCAAATCGGCCAGCGCGATGCTCATGGACCGCGTCATCCGCGGCGCGTCCGCTCGCTTGACCTCGACGCCGTAGAGCCGCCCGCCGCGGCTGAGAATCAGGTCGACCTCGGCGCCCTGGTGCGTCGCCCAGAAGTACGCGTCGTCGTGCGCTTCGGTCGCCAGCGCCTGCTCGATGGCGAACCCCTCCCACGACGCGCCGACCTTCGGGTGGTGCAGCAGCGCCCGCTCCGTGTCGATGCCCAGCAGCGCATGCAGGAGTCCGGTGTCGCGGACGTAGACTTTGGGTGATTTCACCTGGCGCTTTCGCAGATTCGCGTGCCACGGCGCAAGCTGCCGAAGCATCAGCGCGTCGGTCAGCAAGTCCAAGTACCGTCGCATCGTCGGCTCGCTGGTCCCAAGCGCTCGCGCCGGCTCGGCCCCGTTCCAAGTCTGGCCGTGGTAGTGCGCCACCATCGTCCAGAAGCGCCGCAGCGCCGCCGCCGGCGTGCGAACGCCCCACTGCGGGAGGTCGCGCTCGAGCAGAGTCTGGATGAAGTTCTGTCGCCACTTCAGGCTATCGGCCTCGCTACGGGCCAGATATGCCCGCGGGAATCCACCGCGCCGCCACAGGACGGGCGCGGACTCGGGTGCCAGCTCGGCCAGCGAAAACCCCCCGATCGTGATGCGCTCGACCCGCCCCGCGAGGCTCTCCGAGCTTTGGCGCATCAGGTCCCCCGAGGCGCTCCCGAGGATGAGAAAACGCGCCGGGTGTCCCCTCCGGTCCGCCAGCACGCGCAGCGCGGGGAAGAGCTCCGGCCGTCGCTGCACCTCGTCGATGACCACCAGCCCTTGGAGCGACCCAAGGGCGGTCATCGGCTCGTTCAGCCGCGCCAGACTGACGGGGTCTTCGAGATCGAAATAGTTGAGCGAGTCCTCGCGCACGAACCCGCGCGCCAGCGTCGTCTTGCCAGACTGACGCGGCCCGATGAGGACGACAATCGGCGCCCGTTCGAGCGCCGCGGCGATCTCGGCCTCAAGGCCACTGCGCGGGAGATCCATGCCTCCATGTACCATGAAAATCCAATATGAAGAATTAGAACTTCATGGTTAATGATGAGTTTGCGAGTCCGACGTGCCCCCCCGGCGCGAGGGTGAACCTCGCCATCGCTTCCAGTGCTTCCCACGCACGCATCCCCCGCTGCAAACCATGAAAATCGAATATATGTTGTTGGATTTTCGTGGTTATGGAGCCGCGCCAACCCCGCCCGAGACCGGGGTCGTCCCTCAGGGCCGCGCGCTGGATGTGCGCTACTCGGCCTGGCGGGTCTCCCAATTGCGCTGCCCTTCGGCGCCGAGCGGGCTGTCCAGCGGCTCCGAATCCTCGTGCGGGATGGCGAAGCTCAGGGTCAACTGGCCGCTCGGGGACTTTCCGAGCACGGTGTAGATGCCGAAGCTGAAGTAGCGCGAGGGGTTGAAGCGCAGGTGGAGATAGCCGGCCGGGTCGGCTGGAGAATCGCTCACGTCGGCGTAGACGGCGAGGTCGTTGATGGAGTCGGACTCGAATTGGTCCACGAAGCGGCGGGCGGTGAACGCGAAACCTCCCCGGACGGTCACCATGCCGGCGATGAATCCGACGCCGCCGCCGAAGATGACGGGGTCGAAGGCGCCCTGGGAGGGGCCGCCACGCACCTCGCCCCAGACCTTCTGCGGGTTGCCGATGCGCGCCCAGAGCCAGGGCATCGGATACAGGACTCGCCAGCGCGCTAGGTAGAGCCGGAGCCCGGCGTCGAACGTGAAGGCGCGGTTGGGTACGTTGCTGCCGATGCGAAAGCCGAGCGAGCCGATGCCGTAAGGCGAGCGGCCTACGAACGGATCGTCGCCGGAGTAGGAGTGCAGCGCGCCGCGGAGGTAGTCGACGCTGCCGCCCACCCGGAGACCTTGGTTGGTCTCGTGGTGAATCGCGATGCCGCCCGCCGCTTGGCGGTGGACTTGGGAATCGACGACCTCGCCGCCGCACCCGTACGAGCGGTCGTGGAGTCGGATGAGCTCACCGCTGGCCGTGATGATGGTCCGTGGCTGCTGGGTGTGCGCGCATTGGGGCAGCAGCATCAGCGCGACGACCAAGCGACCGGCCCAGATGCGGCGCCGGCGCGACGACCCGCGGTCCTCGTCGCGTTGCGCGGGTACGCGGTCGCCCGATCTCGCCCCACACGGAGGCGATGGTCCCGTTCGCAAAGCGGCTTCCTGGTAGCGAGGAGGCGCCGAATCTACCCGGCGAGCGCGCGCGATTCCAGCCGGGCCCAGCGCTAGTTGTTCAGGCGAACCTTAAGCTCGGCGGCGGTCATCGCGCCGTCTGGTTTCGCGACCCGCACCTGGTCCAGGTCGGCCAGGGACAGGCCCCACTCGCCCAGGGCGGCGCTGAGGTAGTCGCCGCCCAGGACGCGCTCGCCGCGCGCGACCGAGTCGCGGGTGGGGGGGCGTGACTCGCCCTCCCAATTCCTTCGATCCGGCCTGGGTTTTTGCGCGGTGCGCGGGGGCCCGGGCTGAGTCGCGGGGCGGGCGGCGACGGCGGGCGCGAGCAGCGAGGTGACCTTCTCGTCGGCCAGCCGAAGCTGCCGAATGCCGGCGCGGGTCACCTGCTCGTGCAGCTTCAAGGCGAGGCTGTCGTGGGAGGCCAGCAGGCGGCGGAAATCGGCGCGGCGAATGGCCAAGACGCCCGTCGTCCCCTTGGCGCGGACGGTCGCCGAGCGCGGCGCGTCGTCAAGCAACGCGAGCTGGCCTACCATCGCCCCCCGGCCCAGCGTCGCCAGCACCTGCGGGCCCTGGGCGAGGTGCTTGATGACCTCCACCTCGCCCCCGGCGACCAGGTAGCAGGCGTCGGCCCGGCCGCCCTCGTAGCAGAGGACCTCGCCATTCTTGTAGACCAGGGGCGGCGCGACCTGGGCCAGCGTCGCGAGCTCGCTGTCGCTGTACGCCGCCAGCACGTCGACGCTGCGCAGGTCCAGCGGGTTTGGGTAGCGCTCGCCCATGGCCGGCGAGGTGCGCGTGACCGGCGCCGTGCGCGGGGCGTCGCCGTCGGTCGCGACCCGGATGCGCTCGTTGGTGACCCGCAGCCGCGAGGTCAGCACCTGGGCGATGGCGTCGACGATGCGCACGGCCACGCTCGGCACGCTGGCCCTCAGCGTCGCCAGCACGCGCCGGTCCAGCGTGCCGACCAGGGCCGGACCCTCCGCGATGACCGTCGCCGACCGCGGCGCCGGGTCCAGGCACGACATCTCGCCAAACAGCTCGCCGCGGCCAAGGCGCGCCACCTCGACCTCGGCGCCGCCGACGTCCCGACACGACACCGCCAGGGTCCCCTGAATGACGATCCCCAGAAAATCGCCGGCGTCGCCTTGCCGAAAGAGGGCCTCGCCGTCCGCGAGCTTCCTGGCCTTCAAGCAGCGCGCGACCGCCGTCTTTGCCGCCTCATCCAGCGAAGAAAAGAGCGCCGACTCGGCGAGGACAGAGCTGAGGGATGCCATGACCGACCCGGGACACGGTGGGGAGCTTTCGCGATGAAGGATAACGAGAGGTTACGCCAAACCCCTGGATCGCGCGAGCCGCCTGCGCGGACGCGACGTGCGTTGCGCGCCGAAGCGGGGCAGGAGTAGCATCGGCGCGCCACACCCCCACCGCCGCCGGGAGCCGCCCATGCTCGCCGCCAGCGCCGCCGACGTGCTCTTCGCGCGCACCCAGATGGCGACATCGCTGGGATTCCACATCGTCTTCGCCTCCATCGGGATGGCGATGCCGATACTGATGGTCATGGCCGAGGCGGTCTGGCTACGCACCGGCGACCCCGGCTACCTCGACCTGGCGAAGCGCTGGGCGAAGGGCACCGCGGTCTTCTTCGCCGTCGGCGCCGTCTCGGGCACCGTGCTCTCCTTTGAGCTTGGCCTGCTCTTCCCCGAGTTCATGGCCCGCGCGGGCGCCATCATCGGGATGCCGTTTTCGCTGGAGGGCTTCGCGTTCTTCACCGAGGCCATCTTCTTGGGCATCGTGCTCTACGGCTGGGACCGCGTGCGCCCCTCGGCCCACCTCGCCGCCGGCGTGATGGTCGCCATCTCCGGTACGCTGTCGGCGGTCTTCGTCACCCTCGCCAACGCCTGGATGAACACGCCGGTCGGCTTCGACGTGGACCCGTCGGGCGCGCTCATCAACATCGACCCCCTCGCCGCCATGGCGTCCCCGGCCGCGCTGCACGAGGTCGTCCACACCGTCCTGGCGGCGTTCATGGCCACCGCGTTCGCCGTCGCCGCCATCCACGCGCGCGGGCTCTTACGCGACGCGACCTCCCAATTTCACAGGCGCGCGCTGGCGATCTCGCTGCTCCTCGCCATCCCGACCGCCCTGGCCCAACCCCTGGTCGGCCACTACGCCGGCCAACGGGTCGCCGTGCTGCAGCCCGCCAAGCTCGCCGCGATGGAGGGCCTCGAGACCAGCCAGTCCAACGCCCCGCTCACCCTCGGCCCCATCAGCATCCCCGGCGCCCTGTCGTTCATGGCCTTCAACGACACCGACGCCGTCGTGCAAGGCTTCGACGCCTTCCCCGCCGACGAGCGCCCGCCCGCCATCGTCCGCCCGGCTTTCCAGATCATGGTCGGCCTCGGCAGTCTCGCCGCGCTCTATGCGCTCATCACGGCGATCCTCTGGGCCCGCCGCCGCCGCCTCCCCGACTCGCGCCGCTTCCTCTGGGCCACGCTCTTACTCGGCCCCGCCGGCTTCATCGCGCTGGAGGCCGGCTGGGTCGTCACCGAGGTCGGCCGCCAACCCTGGACCATCTACGGCGTGCTGCGGACGGCCGACACCGTCACCCCGGTCTCGCCGCTCTGGATCCCCTTCGTCATCTCGTCGGTCGTCTATCTCGGGCTGGCTTGGGTCGTGCTGACCGTGCTGCGCCGGCAAATACGCGCCGCCGGCGGTGACCACCCATGAGCGCGCTCCCCGACCTCATCGCCTCAGTCGCCCTGGCCGCCCTCGCCCTCTACATGGTCAGCGGAGGCGCCGATTTCGGCGGCGGCGTCTGGGATCTCTTCGCTACCGGCCCACGAAGAGAGCGCCAGCGCGTCCTCATCGAGACCTCGATCGCCCCCATCTGGGAGGCCAACCACGTCTGGCTCATCCTGGTCATCGTGCTGCTCTTCACCGCGTTTCCCCGCGGCTTCGCCGACATCCTCACCGGCCTGCACGTCCCGCTCTCGCTGATGTTGCTGGGCATCATCGCCCGAGGCTCCGCCTTCGTCTTCCGCCACTACGGCCAGTACGACGCCCGGGGCCACGCCCGCTGGGGCACCGTCTTCGCCGTCTCCAGCCTCGTGACCCCGGTCTTCCTCGGCGCCTGCCTCGCGACCCTGGCCACCGGCGACATGCTGCTCATCGCCGGCCGGCCCCAGCCCGGGACCCTCACCGCCTGGCTGGGCCTGCTCCCCCTCGCCGCCGGCCTCTTCACCCTCGCACTCTGCGCCTACCTCGCCGCCGTCTACCTCACCGTCGAGGCCGACGATCCCTCATTAAAAGACGACTTTCGCCGCCGCGCCCTCATCACCGGCGCGCTGGTCGCCGCGACCGCCGCCGCCAGCGCCGCCGCCGCCCACCACGCCGCCGCCCCCTTCGCCAAGGCGCTCTTCGCCTCCCCCTGGAGCCCCCGCCCACCAGCTCGCAACCGCCCTCGCCGCCACCGGCGCCCTCGCCGCGCTGTACACCCGCCGCTACCGCCTCGCCCGCGCCCTCGCCGTCCTGCAGACCCTGCTCATCGTCGCCGGCTTCGGCCTCGCCCAGCACCCCTACCTCGTCCGCCCCCACCTCACCTTCGCCGCCGCCGCCGCCCCCGACGTCACCCTACCGCCTCCTCGCCCCCACCCTCGCCATCGGCACCTTCGTCCTCTTCCCTGCCTCTACATCATGCTCCGCGTCTTCAAAGGCGCTTCCCGCAACGGCGAGGCCGATGGGTGCCCGTCGCACGCTCGTCGAGATCGGCTGACCGGCGCGAAAGTAGCTGATATAGTCCGCCAATCGGCCGCGACAGCGCGGCAGCAAGGTACCGAAGGCACTAGCGACCGTTCGCGCGCCAGCACGACGGCGCGACGAGGAGAGCGAGCATGGACCGCGTCACGCGCATTCGAATTGAGAACGTGCGCGCCATCGTGTCCGCCGACATCGAGGTGAGTTGCCCCTTCACCGTCCTCATCGGAGAAAACGGCGCAGGCAAGAGCACAGGTCATCGAGTGCTTGGCACTGCTCAAGGCGGGCAGGCCAACGCGGATTCATGCAGGATTTTTATCGGCTGCATGGCGGTATGCCGTCGCTTCTCCGCAAAGGCGCGACCCATCTCGCATTGGGCCTCGTTATCGAGGACGACGCGGGCGCACTCCATCGAGTACTCGATCGGGCTTGCGCTTCAGGAGGTTCCGTCGCGCGCATCGATCACGAACGAGTGGTTCAGGGCGGCGGCGCCGATGACCCAGCGCCAACCGTGATGCTCCTCCGTGATTCGGGGATCGCCGAGATCTATGACGCCGAGACGGGTGCGCCGACCCGAACCTTGGAGCCGGGGGCGTTCGGTCCCGAGCTGATGGTTGCCGCCATTGAGGACGTCAATTCGACACCCAAGGCCGCACGACCGCGTGCTCAATGCCCTGCGCGGAATCGAGGTGCACCTTGGCTTCGATAGTCTCGCCTCTTGGGCCGCCCGCTCCCTCCAACGCGTCGAAAGCCTGCGGACGGGAGCGTTACACGCACCCGCCGAGCGCGTGGGCCTGCTCGGGACCAACCTCGCCAACGCTTGGTCCGAGCTGCGCGGCAGGGCAACAGCGGAGTGGGAACGAACGCTGGACTTAGCGCGCCTTGGACTCGGCGAGCGTCTGGACAGCGTCGTCGTCACGCCCGACGCCGGCGGCGGAGCACATCCACCTCGCGCTGCGTTTCACTGACTTGCCAGAGCCGATCTACGCCGCCAACCTCGATGGACAGCTCTCCTGGCTGGCCTTCGTGGCCCATGGCCCGGCTCAGTACAGGGCGCTCACTCCTCGCCATTGACGAACCAGAACGGCACCTCCACCCCGCGCTCTTGGGACGTGTGATTGCGCTGCTTGAGGGCCTCGACGATGGCGCGCCGGTGCTCCTGAGCACGCACTCGACCGCGTGCTCGAACTCCTCGATGACCCTGCTGCCGCCGTTCGGTGTGCAGCCTGGAACAGGGAAAGCCGTCATCGCGCGTATCGATCCTGCGGTGCTGCCGCAGTGGCTTGAGTTCGGTGACTTCGGGCGCCTGAGGGCCGCGGGTTACCTCTCAAGCGTCGTCAAGTCCCCGTCCGCGGCCCCCGTCGCCGACTCCGGACGCACCAAATGAACCTGTTCGCAACTGTCCTGTATGAGGACAAGATGCAGCCGGGTGCTGGCGGCGCCTTCCCGCTTCACGACTTGGTGCTCGCGATGGTCGGAGACGCCATCGGGCGAGAGGTTTGGGACCTGCGCAAGTTGATCGGCAAGAACCCGAAAAACGGCGTCAGCAAACTCATCGGCGATCTCGCCATCACTGGCCTGCTTGCGCAGGAAGGCAAGCTGCTTATTTTGGTCGACCGCGACCGAATCGCGGAACACGTCGGCCTTCCGAAGCTATCTGACGACGTCGCGGTCGTTGCGGCACTCCGAAAACGCAGCGACGCGCCCGACAAGCTCCGCATTTTCTTCCTCCGTCCCAACATGGAGGGGCTGCTGAGCTCCATCGCGGAGTGCGCGCCGGGATTGCCGATTCCTCGCGCGAAAGTGTTGGTGGATCGCGATATCGTGCTCAACAAGGCCGCGTTCAGAGAGACCAAGCAGGTCCGCCATTGCATCATGGAAAAGCAGCCCGGCGTGGCGGACTTGGTGCAGGAACTCGTGCTCCTCTGTGCGTCGGCGCCGGAAGATGGCTGAGCACGCGACCCCGCCGCGCCACCGCGCCGCCGCCTGGTCCGCCGCGCCGCCGCGCCCGCCGGGGCCGCCTCTTCGCTGAGCGGGTGGCGCGCGGCGGCCTGACGTTGCACGATGGCGCCCACCATGACTCGTGAGACCCCCGGCGCGCTTTTGGAGACGACGAGGATGATGAGGCCGCAGCGGCAGGCGATGATGGCGTTGCTGCTCGCGCTGACGGCGGCGAGCCCGGCCGTTTGGGCGAGCGAGGCAAGCCAGCCCGAGATCCAGACGCTGCGGGTGGCGACCAAGCCGTTTGCGCCGTTCTCCTATGAAAAGGATGGGAGGTGGCAGGGGTTCTCTATCGATCTGATGGAGGCGGTCGCTGAAGAGCTGGGCTACGCGGTGGAGTGGCGGGGCACTGAGAGCGTGACGGCGCTGCTGGACACCGTGCGGGGCGGGCAGGCTGAGGCGGGCATCGCGGGGATCACGATTACGCTGGCGCGAGAGGACGCGCTCGATTTCACGTTCCCGTTTTATGAATCCGGTTTGCAGATTCTTGTGGCGTCGCAGCATGGGGGCGGGTCGATCTTCACGGCGGCCATCTTGCCGGGGATCCTCAAGACCCTCGGGTTCGGGTTGGTGATCATCCTCATCGCGGCGCATCTGGTGTGGTTTTTCGAGCGGAAGAACAACCCAAAGGCCTTCCCGCCGCAGTGGCCGCGGGGCGTGTTCGAGGGGATCTGGTGGGCTGGCGTCACGCTGACCACCGTCGGATATGGGGACCGCGTGCCGCTGAGCACGGGCGGGCGCGTCGTCGCGTTCGTGTGGATGTTCTCGGGCATTGTGCTCATCAGCGCGTTCACGGCGTCGATCACGACGGCGCTGACGGTGCAGCAGCTGGAGGGCTCGATCTCGGGACCTGATGATTTGCCGGGGCGGCCGGTGGGGACGGTGAAGGGCAGCACGGCGGCGAAGTGGCTGTATGACCACGCGGTGAAGGGGCGCGAGTTCGCGAGCATCGAGGAGGCGCAGGACGCGCTGGGGGCTGGGAAATTGGAGGCCGTGGTCTACGACTCGCCCGTGCTGCTGTACTACGCGGCGCACGACGGGCGCGGGTTGGTGGACGTGGTCGGGCCGATGTTTGAGCGGCAGAGCTACGGGATCGCGTTGCCGACGGGGAGCGCGTTGCGGGAGCCGGTGAACAAGGCGCTGCTGAAGCTGCGGGAGACGGGCGTGTATGGCGAGCTTTACGAGAAGTGGTTTGGCGGGTGAGGGCGGGGGCGTGAGCGCGGGTGCTGGGTGGGGCGGGGTGCTCGCGCACGTGGGGCGGACGCCGCTGGTCGCGCTGAGCCGCGTGGGCGCTGGGCTGGCGGTGCCGGTGTTGGCGAAGTGCGAGCACATGAACCCGGGTGGCTCCATCAAGGACCGCATCGCGCTGGCCATCGTCGACGACGCGGAGGCGCGGGGCGTGCTGCGGGCGGGGATGACGATTGTCGAGGCGACCGCTGGGAATACGGGCGTGGGGCTGGCGCTGGTGGCTGCGGCGCGGGGTTACGGGCTGGCGTGCGTGATGCCGGAGAAGATGTCGGTGGATAAGCGGGTGGCGCTGGCGACGCTGGGGGCGGAGGTCATCGTGGTGCCGAACGCGCCGCCCAGCAGCGCCGAGAACTTCCGGAACGTGGCGATTCGGCTGGCGGCGGAGCGGGGCTGGTTTCTCGCGGACCAGTTTCGGAATCCGGCGAACGTGCGGGTGCACGAGGAGACGACGGCGGCGGAGATCCTCGAGCAGACGGGCGGGCGCATCGGCGCGTTCGTGTGCGGGGCGGGGACCGGCGGGACGATCAGCGGGGTGGGGCGGCGCCTCAAGGCGGCGGTGCCTGGTGTGCGGATCGTGCTGGCGGACCCGGTGGGTTCGGGGCTGGCCGACTGGGTCGAGACCGGGGTGCTGGGGGCCGACGGGGCGTACGCGGTCGAGGGGATCGGGGCCAGCGAGGCGCCTGAGAACCTGCACCGCGACGTCATCGACGCGGCCGAGCGGGTCAGCGACGCGGAGAGCTTCGCGATGTGTCACCGGCTCATCCGCGAGGAGGGGCTGCTGGTGGGGGGCTCGGCGGGGACGAACGTGGTCGCGGCGCTGCGGCTGGCGGCGCGTGGCGAGCTGGCGGGGCCGGTGGTGACCGTGCTGCCCGACAGCTGGGACCGATACCGGGCGAAGCCGTGGATGCAGGCCGGGCTCTCTGGGTCGGGCGAGGGCTCATTTCGCTCGACAGTGACTGGCTAAATGACGGACCGTTGAGCCGTTGACGCCACCCTGGATCTTGTCCAGAGTACGACGCAGCGGTGCGCAGGGTTGCGTGTGCCGCGACTAGGAACCACTTGGCGCGGGCTCTCTCTCGAGTCGACCTTGCGGTGCATCGGTGCGCGCGCGCGTCCGAGTCGGCGCCTCGTGTGCTGGCGGCGGCTGGGCGCGTGTCGCTGCGCCGCGTCGCGCTGGCCGCGTCGCTGGCCGCCGTGCTCAGCGCGCCGGCCGCGCGCGCCGACGGGGTCGCCGGGCTGGGGCCCCAGGACGCGGCGCGGGCGAATCGCGTCGTCGCGGGGGCGCGCCCGCCGGTCGAGCTGGAAGGCGGCTACGTGCTGCGGGAGCTCGAGCTGGAGTCCGCCCGCCTCGTCGCCACCGTCGAGGGCCCACTGCCGGGAACCCTGACGTTGACTGGGAAATGCGGCGGTTCGCACAACCTCCCGGACACCGCCTCGTTCGAGCTGACCTGGCGCGGCGCCCAGCCCGCGCCGGCCGTGATTCGGCAGCTACGCGACGCGATCGCCGCCCGCGACGACGGCAGCTTCTGGGGCGCGCTGGACCCTTGCGCGCGGGCGACGGTCGCCCCGCCCCACGACGAAGGCCCGCCGCGCCCGTCGCCCTGGCCCGCCCTCGCCTATCTCTTCGCCGTGGTCGCCGCGTGGCGGCTGTCCTCGCTCCTGCTCGAGCGGCGCTTCGGCTCCTCGCCGGGCCCCGCGAGCGCCGCCGCCCTGGTCGCCACCCGCGCCGCCACCCTCGCCGCGGCCGCCCTCGCCCTGGCCTACGGCCCCGAATCCGGCGACCTCGGCCGCCTGCTCCCGCCCTTCGCGCTGGGCTTGGCGCTGCTCGCCCTCCCGCTGCTCGCCGGGCTCTGGACCGGCGCCGCCATCCGCCGCGTGGTCGGCCCGCTCCGGGGCGCCGCCTCGCCCCTGGTCGCGCTCATCGCCCTGGCGCCGCTCGCCGCCGCGTGGTGGCGCATCGCCGCGGCCACCATCTTCTCCCCCGCCGACCTCCTCGCCGCCGCGCTCCTCTGCGCCTTCGGCCTCTGGCACGGCGCCCGCAGCACCGACGGCAAATCTCTCAGGAATCACCTGCTTCTTTTGGCCGCCAGCCTCGCCATCGCGCTCACCCTCGGCGAGCTCGCCGTCCGCCTCCTCCTCCCGCCGCCCCAGCCCATGCCGCCCGCCGACGAGGCCCGCCTCTCCATCGACATCCTCCGCGAAGCCCCGCTCTGCAACGCGCTCTACCCCGACGCCTACCCCCTCACGACCACCGGCGTGACCTTCGACGACCGCACCGCCGTCCGCCGCGAGCGCCCCCTCCACGTGCTGCACGTCGGCGACTCGGTGACCCAGGGCGTCGGCGTCGAGCCCGCGTTCTGGTTCACGACCCTGCTGGGCAACGCGCAGACCGATGTCGCCCACATCAACGCCGGCTACAGCGGCAGCGGCACCGACTTTCAGTACCTGCTCATCGCGTCTTGGCTTGACCGGATGCGCTTCGACCTGGTGGTCCTGCACATGTCGCCCAACGACCTCAACGACATGTCGGCGCACTACCTGTGCTGCCCCGGCGGCCCGCTCGTCGACTACCGAGGCGCTGTCCCCGTCGCGCGCTGCCCCACCGCGGTCGCCCGGCCCGAGCGCGTCGCCATCCTCCGCCACAGCCCCGCCCCCTACCCGTTGCGTGTGGCCACCGCCTTCTCCGCGCTCGCGACCCACCTGACGCTGCTGCTCGGCGGCACCCCGACCGACGCCGACAACTTCACCGAGCGCGACCAGGCCCGCCTCCTCGAGCGCATCCTCGACGTCACCCGCTCCCACGGCGTCCGCCTAGCCGTCGTCCGCCTGCCCGCCGAGTACGAAGCCGACCTCTCCGGCCCCGTCCCGAGGATCGCCCCGCCCGCCCACGACGCGCTGCTGCGCGGCCTCGGCGTCCCCCTGCTCGACCCCGCGCCCGACCTCTTCGCCGCCGCCCCCCACGGCGAGGTCTCGGCCTGGTACGTCGGCGACCAGACCCACTTCAACGCCGCCGGCCACCGCTTCATCGCCCAGTGGCTCGCACCCCGCCTGCGCGAGCTGCTCAGCGCCCCCGCCCCCGCCAGCTCAGCGCGCCCGGCCCCCTGACCTCGCCGCTCAGAAGTCCAGGTGCACGCCGGCCTCGGTGACCACCATGACGCGCTCGGGCAGCAGCCGATAGTCGGAGAAGCGCTGGTAGGTCACGTCGGCCTTCACGTCGAAGGCGAGCGCGACGGTCTCCGGCAGCGCCGTGACGTGGAAGCCCAGCTTCAGCCCGCCCGTGATGCCGACGAAGGGGCCAAGCTCGCGGTCGGCCGTCATGTACTCGCGCAGACGGTCATAGGTTTGCTGGTAAAAATCGACGCCGGACTGCGCGTAGAAGCGCGCCCGCAGCCGCCAATCGAACCAGGCCAGCGGGGTGTTGCTGAGCATGGCCTGCACCGTGTGTCCGGTCATGCCCCAGGTGTCGAAGTAGATTCGGTAGTCGCCGGCCAGAAACCAGGTGGGGCTGAGCGCGGCGCGCAGGCGGGCGACGACGGAGTTTCGGTAACGCTCGCCCGGCGCGCTCTCGGTCGTGTAGGTGCCGTCGAGCAGCGACACGGCGCGGTAGGGGCTCTGCTGAAAGCCGCTGGAGTAATTGAAGAACCAGCCGGCCTGGGCGATGAGGTGCTTGGTGAGCAGCTGCGAGACGCTGGCCGTGAGCGTGTGGCTGGCGAGGCTCTCGTCGAAGTTCGGGTCGCCGCTTCGACCGACGCTCGAGTCCGTGTAGCCGTAGCCGAAGGTCAGGGTCGTGTTGCGCTGAAAGAGCTCGGTCGCCGCGCCCAGCCCGACGCTGATGGAGGAGTAGTCGTTCTCGTGGGAGTAGGTCGCGCTGGCGCTCAGGGTCGTGAGCTTCAGCCGCACCGCGGCGCCGCCCTCGTACTCCTGGCGGACCTCCTGAAAGTAGCCCTTGGGCGACGCGGCGGTGACCACGTCGACGGACGCGCAGCTCATGATGTCGTAGGCGGCGTGGGCGTGAAGCGTGACGATCTTGGCGACCGTGCCCTCGATGTTGGCGACGGGGGTCACGACGGTGTTGCCGTCATTGTCGCTGTAGTAGTTGACCTTCACGACGGTGCGCACCGGGTGCTCGGCCTGTGCGGAGGCCGGGCGCGCTGCGACGCACACGAGCGATAGCGACATGATCGCAAAAGACAACGCGGCCGTCATGCGGTCCGCGTTGCTGCGACGCGCCAGCGATGGGCGCGAGGGTTCGAGGCCCGTCAATTGCAGCCGCACCCGCCGCCTCCGAAGCCGAATCCGCCCGACGCGCCCTCGCGATATTGAAAGACGTGCTCCTCGAGCTGCACCTCGACGAGGTCGGCGCCGAAGAGCATCTGGGGCTTCGCGAGGGTGCCGCGCTCCCAGGGTTTGACGGCCGCGCAGCCGGACGCGCAGGCGACGGACGCGAGGGCCGAGGCGACCAGGGCGAAGCGCACGGCGCGGGCACGTCGGGCGCGCCACGCACCGAGGAGCAGCAGCGCGAGGGCCAGCGCGGCGAGGAGGCCCGTGGCGCCGCCGTCGGGCGCGCCGCCGCAGCCGGGGGGAGGCGGGTCGTGGGTCGCCGGCGCCTCACCGCCCCCGACGTAGCCCTCCCGGTTGGCGCCCGGCGTGACTGGGCCCAGGGGCGCGCTGCCCGGCTCGGGGAGGGGCTGCGCGTCCGACGCGGGGTCGGGTAGCTCAGGCTCGGCGCGGGCTGCGTCGCCGGTCACTGAGTCGAGGGAACGCCCGAGATCTGGGCTCACGGCGACGTCTGGGGGGCCGGGCTCGATCTCGGGCGCTGCGTCCGGGGTGGGGGTGGCGTCTGGCGTCGTGCCGGCGTCGGGGGTGCCGCCTCCCAAATCGTCAGGCGCGAGCTCGGGATCTGGGGGTTTGGGGAAGTAGGGGCAGGGCTTGGCGGCGCACCCGTGGGCCGCCATCTGGCTGGGGCTGGCGAGGACGTTGCAGTCGCAGCACGCGATGCCGGCGCCGGGTTTGACGCCCGCGAGGGTGTCGTCGCAGTCCACGCCCTCGGGGGAGCCGTCGCCGTCGGCGTCGACCGGCGGGGGTGCGACGTAGCAGAGGTCGACGCCGCAGACCTTGCCGGAGCAGGGGTCGTTGTCGTCGCAGTCGTAGGCGGTGGTCCAGCCGTCGCCGTCGGCGTTGTAGGTGCTGACGACGCCGAGGACGGAGGCGTTGCTGTCGTTGCCGTCGATGGGGCACTTGGTGAAGTGACAGTATTTCGAGGACTTTCCGTTCGAGCGGACGTAGCCGTCGTGGTCGCAGTCGCAGCCCTCGCCCCAGAGGCAGGACGCGCCGGTCGTGATGTCGCACGAGGTGTCGGCGGCGCGGGCGGTGGGGGCGGAGGCGGCGAAGGCGGCGAAGGCGGCCAGGAGCGCGACGGAGCGGGCGGTGCGGGGACTGTTCATGTGCGCCTGCGGGCCGCGGCGGCGGCCAAGAGCGTGAGGAGGGCCAGGACGGCGGCGGCGGCGAGGTTGCCGGGGCCGGCGGGGAGGGCTGCGGGGCTGGTCGATGGGGCGGGGCGGGAGGCGAGGTTGGCGTCGCGGAGGGTGCGGTGGAAGAGGCCGACGGCGTCGCCGGTGTAGTCGGCGTATGCGGGATCGATGGAGGCGCCGCCGTTTCCGTCGACGAGGGCGACCCAGAGGGTGGCGGCGGGGACGCCGGTGGGGGCGCGCCAGGCGAACTGCCAGGAGGTGCTCCCGCGGACGGCGGCGCGGACGGCGGCGGCGATGTCGGCGTCGGTGGCGCCGTGGGCGGTGAGGGCGGCGACGTCGACGCAGCGGGCGGGGTCGGCGCCGGGGGTGTCGCAGGTGTGGGGGAACTCGAGGGATTGGCCGCCGATGGCGGTGTTGTGGGCGATGAGGGCGGTGCCGTCCGAGCTGAGGGAGGGGCAGGCGAGGTCGGCGTCGGTGAGGTCGTTGGGGCAGAGGAGGCCGGCGGGGGCGCCTGCGGGGTCGAGGACCTCGGCGGTGAAGAGGTTGCGGTTGCAGCCGGCGAGGCCGGGGCTGCAGGCGCCGGCGTGGTCGAGGCCCTCGGTCTCGCGGGCGAGGGTGACGGTGATTCGGTAGGTGCGGCCTGGCTGAAAGACGCCGTCGCGCAGGAGGTCTGGGGGCGTGCTGGTGACCTGGAGGTCGGCCTCGCGGTCGCCTTGGTGGCAGGTGGCGCAGGTGAGGCCGTGGGCGGTGGGTGAGCCGGTGAAGGCGCGCTGGTCGCCGCCGCCGCGCATGGCGTCCAGGTCGAAGGTGGACGCGGCGGAGAAGCCGACGAGGAGCGGCGCGGCGAGGCAGAGGGCGACGGTGAGGGCGCGGGTCATTGGAACTTCAGGGGGCAGTCGGCGGCGGCGGCGCCGTGGAGCCAGGCGCGGATGGCGACGTAGCCGGGGTCGCTCTTGGACGTGAAGACGTCGCCGCCCAGGCGCGAGACGTGGACGGTGCCGCCGGCGCGGGTGGAGAGCGGGCGGGTGAGGAGCTGGCTCTCCTCGGCCGGTCCGCGGGCGAAACCGCGGGCTTGGAGGAAGTTGAAGCGCTCTTCGTCGCCGGTGAGCGGGGGCTGGATGCCGTCTTCGAGGTCGTCGAGGGTGATGAGCTGGCGCGCGGTGGCGTACTGGTCGGCGATGCGCATGCGGCCGGGGGCGAGGACGCGGAGGCGGCGCTCGGAGTAGCCGTGGCAGGCGGGCGAGGAGCACTCGCGGACGAGGACGGGCTCGACGGCGCAGCGGAAGTATTCTTCGGTGACGGCGGGCGCGTCGGCGGGCGGATTGTCGAGGCCACAGCTGGCGGAAATCAGTGCGAACGCGCAGAGGGCGGCGACCCGCAGGGCCACCGAAGGCGTCCGCGGCGCCCTCACGGTTCACCGCCGCTGGGGCGCAGGCCGTCGCTCCAGAGGATGTGGCCGTCGGATTCTACGATGACGGCCTTGGCGCCGGCCTGCTCGACCGCGCGGAGGCCCTCGGTGCCGCCGATGATGAACGCGGTCTTGGTGAGGACCTCGGCGTCGGTGGCGGTCGCCGCGAGGACGGTCGCGCTCTGGCTCTTCTCGGCCGGGAAGCCCGTGCGCAGGTCCAGGATGTGGTGGTAGCGCTTGCCGTCGATGATGGCGAAGCGCTCGTAGTCGCCGCTGGTCGAGAAGGCGGCGTCGCGGACCTCGACGGTGGCGAAGATCTCGCCGTGATGGCGGGGGTCGGCGATGCCCACTCGCCACGGGCGCGAGCCGTTTTGGCCGGCGCAGTAGAGGTCGCCGCCCGCCTGCACCATGAAGTCGGTGAAGCCCTTGCCGCGGAGGCGGGCGACGATGGCGTCGACTGCGGCGCCTTTGCCGATGCCGCCGAGGTTGATGGCCATGCCTTTGCGCTTGAGGCGGACGGAGTGTTTGGCGTCGTCCAGCTCGATGCCCTGGTAGCCGACGCGGGCGAGGTGGGCGCGGACCTCGGTGGGGGTCGGCACGCGCTTGAGGCGCGTCTGCTGGTGCTGGCCGGGCGGGGTGTCGAACTGCCAGATTTCGGTGAGGGGGGCGAAGCTGATGTCGAAGATGCCGTGGGTGTCGACGCTGGCTTGGCGGGCGCGGCGGATGAGGTCGTAGGTGGCGTCGGTGACCATCATGGGGAGGCCGCCGGCGGCGCTGTTGATGCGGGAGATCTCGCTGTCGGGGAGCCAGGTGCTCCAGAGGTCGTTGAGGCGCGCGACCTCGGCGAGGGCGGCGTCGGCCTCGGCGTCGGAGTCGACGCCGCGGGTGGGGCAGAGGACCACGGTCACGCGGCTGCCCATACCGCCGCCGACGCGGGTGGTGAGGCCCGGGCAGCCGCCGGGGGGCGGGCTTGTCTGGGTCGGTTGGGGGGGCGTCGGCGTGGGAGCGGGGCCGGGGGCCGGCGCGGGTGGGGGCGTGGGCCGGGGGCCGACCGCGCGCTTCACCGCGTCGCGGAGGCGCGGGTAGGGCTCGCCGTCGATGCGCTCGACGATGTTGCCGAGGCGGTCGACCACCACGGCGTAGGGCATCTCGGACACGCCGTAGGCCGCCGGCGACTTGCCTTTGGGGTCGTGCAGGAAGGTCAGCGAGAGTGCGCGCGACGCGACGAAACTGCGGGCCGGCTCCGGGGTCTCGTCCACGCTGATGGCGAGGATCTCGAGGTCGCCCGCGTATTCGGCCAGCAGCCGCTGGTGCTCGGGCATCGACTCTTTGCAGGGCACGCACCAGCTCGCCCAGAAGTCGACGACGACGACCTTGCCGAGGGATTCAGCGAGCCGAACGGTGCCCGAACCGTCAAGGCGGGGCAGCTCAATCGGCGGCGCGCTGCGGTCGGCAGCGAGCGCTGGGCTTGCCGCGAGCAGCAGCAGCAGCAGCACAGCACCGAAGGCTCTCACGCGTTCGCCCACGCCCTAACCCCAGCTTGCTGGTTGCGACCCACCGGCCCCGGCCCTCCGCACCCTACGGAGAGACCGCAAACCCAGTAACGCCAAAGATTTCACCACGCGACGGCTGCCGCAACCGGGAGCCACGGTACGAATCGGGCCCCAGCGCAGTCAAGCGATCACGCGCCGAGCCTGAATTTCCGGTCGCAGCCCGCGGAGCGGCGCCGGTCGCGGGGCCCGTCCGGGTCCGACGTTTTGCGCGGCGCTAGCTGAGCCGATGCGATGTGTGAAACCATCTGGAGCGTTGCGCCACCCACACCCACGCGCGGAGACACGCCATGAAAGACGCCCCCGAGGGCTGGCCGCGGATCTCGTCGGCCATCTTTTACAATGACGCGGCGAAGGCCATCGACTGGCTCTGCCGGGCCTTCAGCTTCGAGGTGCGCCTGAAGATCCAAGGCGAAGACGGCAGCGTCGAGCACTCCGAACTTACCTACGGCGACGGGCTGATCATGGTCGGCCAGAGCCGGGGAGACGCGCGGCCGGGCAAGGAGTGGTGCGCCTCGCCCGCGTCGCTGGGTGGCAAGGCGACGCAGGCGCTGTGCGTGTGCGTGGACGACGCCGACGCCCACGCGGCCCACGCGAGAGCGGCCGGCGCGACCATCGCGTCCGAGCCGAAGACCACCGATTACGGCGAGGAGTACTGGGCCGACCGCACCTACGAGGCCGTCGATCTCGAAGGCCACCACTGGTGGTTCATGCAGCGCGTCCGCAACCCGGGCGAGAAGGGCTGAGGGCGAAGCTGCGCGGCTGAGGGCGCGCCTTGCCGTGGCGGCGGGGCTGAGCGACGCTGCGGGAATGTCTGACCGCATCGAACGCTGGCGCGAGGCCGGGATCATCGACCAGGCGACGGCCGGGCGCATCCGCGAGTACGAGGCGGAGCACGGGCGGGCCCGCGCGCGGCAGGCCGTCGGGCTGAGCATCGCCGCCATCGCGGGGCTGTCGGTCGGCATCGGGCTGATCTCGGTCGCGGCCGCCAACTGGTCGGATATCCCGGTGGCCGTGCGGCTGGGCGCCGATCTCCTGCTGGGGTGTGGGCTGGCGGCGCTCATCGTCCGCCTCGATGGCGACGGCGACGACGGCGGCACGTGGGGACGTGAGGCAGCGCTCGTCACCATGTACCTGTGGGTGCTCGCCTCCATCGGGCTCGTCTCGCAGACCTATCATCTGGGCGGGCTGACCTCGTCTGCCCTGATCGTCTGGACTCTGCTCACCGCGTGGCAGATGACCTTCGTGCGCACGCGCCTCGCCGCGGGCCTTTGGCTGGCGGGCGTCAGCGTGACGTGGTGGTGGCTGCTGGCCGACCACGCCGAGCGCTTCCCCCGCGAGGACGTCGCGGTCGGGCTCGCTGCCGTGCCGCTCAGCGTGCTCGCCTGGGTCGCCGTGTCACGCCGCGTCCGCGACCGCCGCCCCGAGATCGCCGACGCCGCCCTCGCCTGGGCCAGCGCCGGCCTGGGGCTCGCGGCGCTCGTCGCTCCGAACTTGCTTTACTCCGAGGCCTCCGCGCACGAGCTCGCCGAGCTCTGGGTCGCCGTCCTACTCGGCGTCGCCGCGCTCGCCGCCATGCTGCCTGCCGCGCCCCGGCTGGTCATGCGCCTGGGCGCCGCCGCAGGCGACCCGACCCGCGCCACGATGATGCTGCGCCTCGTCATCGTCGAGACCGCGCTCTTCCTGCTGACCCTCCTGCTGCCCCATCCCAGCCTCGACTGGGCCGCCGCGCTGGCCTTCGTCCTGGTCTGCTCCACCCTCGCCGCCCTCGCCAGCGCCCTCGACGACACCCGCGCCTTCCGCTTCGCCGTCCTGTTGGTAGCCGCGCGCATCCTCATCGCCTACGCCGAGCTCTTCGGGTCGCTGCTGGGCACCGGCCTCGGCCTCATCGGCGCCGGCCTCGTCGCCTTCGGGCTGCTGCAGTTCTGGAAACGCTACGTCAGCCGCTTCGAGCCCGACCGCGAGGGCCAGTCGTGAGCCGCCGCGTCCGCCTCATCGCCGCCCTCGTCATCCCGCTGGTGGGCATCGGCGCCCTCATCGTCCGCGGCGAGCTGCGCAGCACCGGCGACCGCGTGTGGCGAGTGCCCGTGGAGGGTTACGACCCCCGCGACCTGCTGAGCGGCCAGTACCTGCGCTATCGCTACCTGTGGGCGGGTGAAGCGGTGCTATGCCCGGGCGGTCCACCGGATTGTTGCCTGTGCCTGTCAGGCGCCAGCGCGGGCGTCGCTGCGACTCCGCAGGTCTACAGCGTGGACTGCGCGCAGTCGGAGCAGACCGAGGCCTGCGATGACCTCGTCCGCAGCGCCGAGGTGCGGGGCCCAGAGCGCTTCTACATCGACGAGCGCTACGCCCTGGCCGCCGAGACCGCCATGCGCGAGCGGGCCGCGTCGGTCGAGCTGGTGGTCACGGCGGAGGGCGGCGTGGCGGTGCGTGAGCTCTTCTTCGACGGCGTGCCGTGGCGCGAGACCCTCGTCCCCTCGAAATAGCGGGCCGCCACTCGCTGGGCGCGACGCGGCGCGCTCGACCGCGCCAGGGTTTGCCTTCAGCGGGCCCGCAGGATCAGCCCCAGGCGGTCGAAGCGGACGCGCCGGTCCGCGGGCTCGACGGGCTCTAGCCACGCGCGCACGGTCCACTGGCCGGCGGGCAGCCGCACGGCGCATCCGTTGACCAGCCCGTCGTAATAGCGCCCCGAATCCTCGCCCATGGAATTGTGCTCGCCCGAGGTCCGCGCGATGTGGCTGTCCAGCGGGTTGCACCGCAGCGAGGTCCTCTCCCCGGCGTCGCTGCGGAGCTCGATGACCATCTCCACCACGCGGGGCAGCGCGGTGTGGGACGCCTTGGGGCTGATGCCCACGTGCCGCATGTCGACGTCCGCCCACACCTGGATCTCGGTGCTGGCCGCCAGCGCAAACCGCGCCTCGGCGGGCTGGGCGCTCAGCGGCAGGTGGACCAGACCGCCGACCCCGGGCGTGACGGCCTGGTCGAACCACATCATGCCGCCGACCACGAGGGCGACGGTCGCGACGATGGCGACGACCCGGCGCGGGTTGGGCTGGTTGGAACCGGGGAGCGGCTCAGTCGTGCCGGGCATCAGAGGCTCCTCTCGGCGCCGGCCGCTGCGGCGCTACGCGAGGACCGTCAGCCACCAGCGCCCTGGACGTGACGGGGCGTGGAGCCCTCAGTATCGGTGCCCGCCGGCGATTCGTCCATCGCCGTGGGCCGCGCAGCCTCGCCACGACCCAGATGACGCAGCTACCGGCGCCGAGCAGGAGCAGGCCGCGTGGCCGGGGCGCGGGTGCTGCACTGCGCCAAAAGCCCGCCGCGCGCAAAATCGCCTCTGGGCTGGGATTGACGGCGCCCGCGACGCACCGCACGATGCGATTTCTTCCCCGACCTTCGCCACCTTGGAGGCCAGATGCTCCCGCCCTCACCTCACTTTGTTGTTCAGGGTAAAGAGAAGCAGTTCGGCCCCGGGACTGTCGGTATCTTCGCCCAGTTCCCAGCCCCCCCGGTCCAGCCGTTGATCGAGGTGGTCTTCGATCCCCAGGTTGCTGCGTTCCCGGCCGTTAGTCGGCCGTCACGGCTCAATTCAAGCATCACCGGCACTGAGTACTGGAGCTATCCGGGCGGCCAGCGAATTCTGCCGACAGGCCTCTTGTGGGTTGTCTGGACGAAACAGACCTCTTCAGCTCCGATCTCGTCCGCGTCTTCAGAGCTACGACGACCGTTTTCGTGAAGTTGCGTCCCTCTGCTTCACCGCGGTGGCGGTCAAGCCGGATTCGGTGCAGCGTGCGTCGGTCGGATACGGCCTTCCGCATTGAGCTGAAGAGGACGGCGGCGCGTGGAGAAACGCCG
The DNA here is from genome assembly GCA_041389525.1 of Myxococcota bacterium. GTDB lineage: Bacteria > Myxococcota_A > UBA9042 > PHBI01 > JACKFB01 > JACKFB01. Next base: position 87,414 of record JAWKRR010000024.1, read on the forward strand.
CCTGGGTCGTGCGAGAGCTCGGCGTTGAGCGCAACCCACCCGGTACGGGCATCGAAGATTTCGTCGTGAAGGCCGAGCACTGGGTTGTCAACTTTCGCTGGGTCTTCGAAGATCAACAGCCGACCGAGATCCGGGTCACAGGGTGGGCTGGAGACCTAGGGCAACTGATGCGTATTCTCCCGCGTGGTTCCAACGATGCCTACTACCACGCTGGCCCGGGCCGCCCGCCCAGCGATTTGGACGGCGGTGACGAGGGCTAACCCAGTCGCTCACCACATGAGACCAGGGGCTTGGACGCCGACACCAAAGCGTTCGGCCCTCGGTCTGCCTGCCACATCGCCAGCGAAATCTGCGCTCCCCGGCGCTCCCACGGCGGGCGACTCAGCCGAGCGCGGCGGCGAGCGTCTCCGCCGCTGAGAGCAGGTCGAGGCGGGTGTCGCGGTGCTGTTCGGGGACGTGCTCGGTTGCGAGGTGTTGGACTTCGCGTTGCCAGATCTCGGGCGGTGGTGTGGGGGTGTGGCGCAGGAGGCTGCCGAGCACTTGCAGGCGGCCGCGGGGGAAGGGGCAGGGGAGGGACTCTTCGTAGAGGCGCTGGGCGTCGTCTGGCGAGACCGTGCCTGCCAGTTCGATGGCTAGCGCGCTGCCCAGGAGGCGGTGCCAGCGCCAGGCGGGGGCGGACCACGCGGGTTGTGCGCGCTCGAGGAGGTCCTCCGCGCTCGCGGTGTCGCCGGAGCGCCAGGCGATGGCGGCCTCGTTGAAGAGGACGAGGCCCGCGAGGCCGGGCTCGCCCACGCGCTCGGCGGCGCGGCACAGCTCGAGATCTGGCTCGACCGCCCTCGATTGACGGTAGTCCACCGCGCGGAGTGCCCACTCGGCGTACATCTCATAGTAGCCGATTCGCGCTGCTCGGGAGGCGGCCAGGAGCTCGGTGGCGACCTCTCGTGCGCGGTCGAGTTCGATGGCGTCGAGCAAGGCGTTGGCGGTGTTCGCGAGGGACGCGATGCGGGCCGCGTTGCCCTGGCGCAGGCTGGCGGCGCGTCGGTGGAGGGCGGCGGCGTCGGCGAAGCGGGACTGCTTGTAGCGGAGCAGGCCCTCCCAGCTGGCGTGGCGGCCGCGGGCCTCGTCGGAGCCGGCTTGGGCCCACGGGCGTAGCGCGTCGATGAGGCGGTCGGCGTGGGCGAGGTCGCTGTCGACGGCGAGGCGGACGCGGACGGCGTGGCGCCAGGCTTCGAGGGCTTCGTCGGCCAGGGGCGGGACGTCGGACACGCGCGCCAGGGCCTCGGCTGGGTCGCCGCGCAGGGTCGCTTGCCAGGCTTCGACCAGCGCGGTGAGAGGGGCCAGCGTCGCAGCGGGGAGGGCGGAGCGGCGCAGCTCCCAGGCGGCGGTCTCGAGCGGCGCGGGGGTCTGGGTGCTGATGGCGGCTAGGGTCAGGAGCGCGAGGATGGGGGCCTCGCCGGGGGTGGCGCCGAGGCGTCGCAGGGCCACCAGCCCGCGCTGGGCTAGGCCGATGGCCTCCTCGACGCGGCCCTCGTCGACCAGCCAGCGGCCGCGGGCGACGACCTCGTCGGCGATGTCGGTCGCGCTGCCGCCGACGGCGACGTGCTCGAAGCGTCGCTCGGCGCCCACGGGGAGGGCCCGGGCCAAGCGCGCGTGGGCGTCGCGGCGCTGCTCCAGTGACCAGCGCTGTAGCAGCGGGGCTGCGATGCGGTGCAGCAGGCGGCCGTCGGGCTCCGTGGACGCGGCGCCGAGCTCGACCAGCTCGGCCACGCCGACCGCGAGCTGCCAGCCGGGGAGCCCGGTCACTTCGGCGAGCAACGCCGGCGTCGCGTGGGGGGCGGCTAGGGCTATCCAGGCGAGCAGCTCACGCAGGCTGGGGCCCAGCGCCTGGGTCGCCTCCAGGTCGCCGAGCGCTAGCAGCCGCAGCGGCTGGTGCCGCACCCGGCTGAGCGCGGACTGGGAGACGACCAGCCCGTCCTCTCGCCAGTCGGCGACGCCCGCGCCCACCCAGTCGTCGACCTCGGCGGCCACGGCGCGCTGAAGCCCGCGGGTCCTGGCCCAGAGCACGCGCGCGCCGTCCTCGCGGCGGTGCAGCAGGCGGTCGGGCCCCGCGAAGAGCGGCCGAAGCTCTTGCTCGGTCAGCGGGGCGAGGGCCACGGCGTCCCCGGCGGGTTCGCGGAGCGCGCGCAGGACGGTGCCGGCGTTTCGGCAGCGCGTGAGGCAGGCGGCGCTCCAGCGATCGAGGCGCTCGGCGTCGTCGGCGATCAGCACCGTGCCCTCGCCGAGGGTGCGGAGGACTGTGTCGTCGACGCGGGTCAGCACCGCGCCGGCGTCGGGTCCGTCCAGCGCCAGCCCGCCCAAAAGCGGCGCTAGGCTCTCGAAGGGCCGCTCGCCGGGGACAAGGTGGAGCACGGGGCGCCCGTCTGCGACCAGCTCGGCGACTGCCTCGCGCAGAACGCGGCTGCGGCCGGTGCCGTCGGGGCCTGCCACGTCGCGCGAGCGCCCCTCGCGCGCGGCCTGCACCAGCGCGTCGAGTGCCGCTCGGCCGCCGAGGCGCGGCAGGCTGTCGCGCTGGTCGCCGGCGCCCACTCGGGCGAGCGCGCCCAGCAACTCGGCCGCCGAGGCCGGACGTTCGGCTGGCTCGCGCGAGAGCAGGCGATCGACCAGGTGGACGACGGCCTCGGGAGCGTCGGCGCCGTATCCTCCGAGCGGGGCGGCGTCGGTCGCCACCTTGGCGTGCAGCAGCGACTGCAGCGTGGCGGCCTCGTGCGGCGGCTGCCCCGACAGCGCTTCGAAGAGCATCACGCCGAGCGCGTAAAGGTCCGCGCGCCCGTCGACGCCAGTGCCGGCGACCTGCTCAGGCGCGAGGTAGCGGGGCGTGCCGACGACGAGGCCGGTGCGAGTCATCGTCTCGCCCAGCGCCTCGCCGCGGGCCAGCCCGAAGTCGAGGATGCAGGGGCGGCCGCCCGGAGAAACCAGCACGTTGGCCGGCTTCAGGTCGCGGTGGACGATCCCGGCGTCGTGGACTTGCTGCAGCGTCTCCAGCAGCGCCAGCGTGGGCTCAGCCAGGGCGGCCCAGCTGACCCGCCCGGTTCGCCCGGGAAACGCGGCACCCTCGACCAGCTCCATCACGAGGAAGCTCTCGCCGCCGTCGTGCCCCTCATCGAGCAAGCGAGCGACCCCCGGGATGGCCAGCAGCCTCAGCGCGGCGGTCTCGCGGCGGATGCGCTCCAGGTCCTGCGAGTCCATCGGCGCCAGCAGCTTCACCGCGACGTCCGGTCCCCCCAGACGATCGCTCGCGCGCAGCACCAGCCCCGAGGCGCCGCGCCCCAAGATCTCGCCAAGCACCCAGCGCTCGGCAAGGCAGCGCCCGCCCGTCGCAGCGGCCTCACCCCCAGGCTGAGTCTCGTCGAAGCCGTGCTCGTCCACGCCCTTCTCCACCAAGCCGCCCCCGGCCGCCCCAGTCGTCCGGCACTCTAGCACCCGAGCGCGGCGCAGGTGTCATTCGCCCGCTTGGCCCCGTCGTTGCTGGCCAGAAAAATGAGAATGCAGGGTATCCGACCCCGCCTCCTACCGACCCCGCCTCCTACATCTCGCGGGTGGCTTCCATGCGGCGGATGATGCCGAAGGCACGGTCGCCGATCTCCTCCAGGTGGCTCAGGAGATCCAGCAACCACATGCCCGGGATCGGGTCCATGTCCGTGCTGCGCATGCGCTCGAGGTAGCGGCTGCGCATCTCGCCTCGTGCCTCGTCGATTCGCCGCTCGATGGACTCGGCTTGCTCGAACTTGCTCTGGCCCACCAAGTAACGGCTGAGGTTGTCGAGGCTCTTGTCCACCAGCTCGCCTAGCTCCGCCACGTCCGTCAGGGCGTCGGCGCTCAGCCCCTGGTCGCCGGCTTGGTGGTTGCGGACGGCGATGTGCACCAGCTTCTCGCAGTGGTCCGCGATGCGCTCGAGGCGGTGGGTGTTCAGCACCATCGTGCCGACCTGGCGCGAGGCCGCGGCGGACGAGGCGGCTCGGGCGGTCAGCGCCAGCACCGCGGTGATCTCGTGCTCGAGATCGTCGATGAGCTGCTCGCGGGCGAGCGTGTCCTCGACCAGGGTCCCCAGCTCGGCCCGCGGGTTTGCGAGGATCTTCATGGCGTCGCTGTACATCGCGCGCACGGTCTCGGTCATGCGCTGCATCTCCTTGCCGACCTGCACCAGGAGCAGCTCCGGCGTCTGCACCAGCGAAGTGGAGATGAAGAGCGCGACGTGGTGGGTCTCGTCCTTGTCGTCGGGCACCAGCCGGGTCACGAGCGAGGCGATCTGGTTCACGAAGGGCAGCAGGACGCAGGTGTTTGTGAGGTTGAAGAGGGTGTGGAAGGCGGCGAGGTGGGAGGTGACGACGCCGGCCATCATCAGGTCGTCGCCGTGGATCGGCATGGTGGGGTCGCCCGGCACGACCGCGTCGACAACCGGGAGCATGAGCCACTTGAAGGCGCCCAGGGCCCAGATGACGCCGAAGACGTTGAACAGGAGGTGGGCGCGGGCGGCGCGGCGGGCGGCGGTCGAGGTGCCGATGGCGGCGATGTTGGCGGTGGCGGTGGTGCCGAGGTTCTCGCCCAGGACCATGGCGGCGGCGCAGTCGTAGGGGATGAAGCCCGAGGCGGTGAGCGTCAGGGTCAGGGTCATCGTGGCCGAGCTGGACTGCAGCACCACGGTCAGCGCCGTGCCGATAAAGACGAAGAGCAGCGTCGAGAGGAAGCCCGACTCGGTGATCGACTGCACCCAGGCCATCTGGCTCTCTTCGATGCCGGGCACAGAGGCCTTCATCAGGGAGAGGCCCAGGAATAGCAGGCCGAAGCCGATGAGGACCTCGCCCACCTGGGCGCGGCGCGCGCCTCGCATGAAGGTCATGCCGACGCCGATACCGATGGCGGGCAGGGCGAACGCGCTGATCTTCACCTTGAATCCGAGCAGGGCGACGAGCCAGCCCGTGATGGTCGTGCCGATGTTGGCGCCCATGATGACGCCGATCGCTTGGTACAGGTTCAGCAGCCCCGCGTTGACGAAGCCCACCAGCATCACGGTCGTGGCCGAGCTGGACTGCACCAGGGTCGTCACGATGAACCCGGTCAACACGCCCGAGAAGCGGTTGCTCGTGATGCGCCCGATCACGGTCTTCAGGCGCTGGCCCGCAACCTTCTGGAGCCCTTCGGACATGATCTTCATGCCGAACAGGAACACGCCAAGCGCGCCCAGCAGGTTGATGATCAGCAGTGTGACTTCCATCGCCGCGGCTCCCGCCTCGTTGCGGGGCCGTCTTACCCGAGATGGGCCGCAGAGGTAAGGTCTTATGGCCGGACGGCGCAGTTTCTCCGCGCCGGGACACGAAGGCGCAGCGATCGATGATCTCTCACCGTTCTACGTTCGTGACGGCCTCGCGCCGCACGCCGCGAGCGCGTCCTGAAACTCCGACTCGAACTGGCGCCTCGCTCTCTCGCCGGCCCGCTCCCACGCGGACTCCAGCAGTGGGCGCAGGTCAGCGTCGCCGAACAGGGCCGCCGCCTCGAGGGGCCAGCTCCCCTCGAACGCTCCGTCCAGCTCCCGCCGCAGCGCAGGCATCGCGCTGAGGTCACCCCGCCTGGCCAGACCGATGAGCGCTTCACCACGGATCTCGGGCTGTGGGTCCTCGGTACGCCGCAGCAGCGCTTCCCGAACTTCGGCGCTGTCCGCCTCCGTCTGAGTGCCGATGCCGAAGGTGGCCCAGCTGCGAACCGAGTCGTCCGCGTCTTGGGAGAGAGCGACCAGCGCGGTCACGGCCGCATCGTCGTCGTACCCCAGCAGCCCGTGCGCCACCCCGAGCCGCACCGACGGGTCGGCGTGAGCCTGCAACGTCGCCAGATGGGGTATCGCGCGAGGGTCGTGGCGATGTCCGAGGGCGACGGCCGCGGACGAGACCACGTCGCTGGACTCGTCCCCAAGCATGCCGATGAGAAGGTCCACCGACGGCGCCAAGAAGCTCCGGTCGCTCCAGCCAAGCTGGCCCAGCACGTCGGCGGCGACCCGCCTGTGATGCTCGTCCCGGCTGCGCGAGAGCTGCGCGGCCAGATCGAACTCCTCTTGCGACCCCCGGCACTGGAGCGTCGCGATCGCGTCTGACGCCGCATCCGAGCCGACCTCGGCCAAGGCGATCGCCACCAGCTCGTCGGTCGTTCTAGAGTCGCGAGCCAAGCGCGCCGCGCGAGCGTCACTCGCCATGGCCGCCTCCGTGGAACGTCTAAGGGGCGGAAAGCATAGCGCTTCTGACTGATTCGCACGCAGGTCTTTTCAAACCGCTCGAGGAAGTGGCCGTCAGGGCGATGCCCGCCCGAGCCGCGGCGCGAGCCGGAATCGCACGGGGGTCACGCCCTCTCCGCGAACTCCCGCGGCCGGGCGGCGACCTCGGCCTTCCCGATGCGCCCCGCGGCCGCGCCCAGAGTCAGCGCACATAGGTCTCCGGAGCTCGTCCGCCGCGACACGCGGTTTCGGCACAGAAGACCGGGAGCCGGAGTTCTCGCGGGCCCGCCAAAAAAAGGAACGGCGAAGCGGCTCCACTCGGCGACTTCTCAGGGTATCTCGGGGCCGAGGTGGAAGTACGCCACTCCCCGCCCCGAACGGAGCTTGCCGGCGAGGTCCACCAGGTCGCCGGCGGCCGACCAGCGGGAGATCTGGAGGGGGTTGTGTGCGGCGGCCGGCGGGGGCTGCTCGTGGTGCTCTTTGAACACCCAGTCCTTGGTGACCACCCAGTGCTCAGCGACGGCCGGTTCATCCGGTCGGTTTGACGGCAACTCGCGTATCACCCACGCGGCCACTTTCTCAGCCGTTTGGGCGGTCGCAGGGACCGTGACTATCAGTCCATCGAGAGTCCTCGCCCCGCCCTGTGGGTCTACCGGGTCCAGAAGCACGCCACCTGGCTTGCGCACCAGGATGTTGTAGCTCCGGTAGGGCCTGGGAGGCGCGACGGGTGTGGGATCCCAAGTCACCGTGATGCGGCCCGGCTCGAGGCGTCGGGGGCGCTGCTCCGCCAGGGCGTTCCCATAGGACCAGGACTCGACCCCATGCGCGCGGAACTCCAGGCCCTGCGGCCTACGGACCGTCCCCTGATCCGCGGCGATCTGCGCCATCTTGGCCTCGGCGATCTTCTCCAACTGGCCAAGCTTGTCCTGCCAGAGGCCTACGGTGCCAGGGCCGAACTGCAACGGCGCTCGGTCGTTGCCAATCGAAGTGAGGGACCGCAACGGAGGAAACATCGGCGTACCTGTGCTCGCTCAAGGGTGATGCGTCCGACTCTTACTACGGAGAGCATTCAGATTGAACTCCCCCCGCCGAGCGAGCGCTCTCAGCACTAGGCGAGAGGGCGACGTGTGCCGTGGCACGCGGAGCCCGAACAACGACGTGACGGGAGCGCGCAGCCGGCGAAGGGGACTCGAGATGAGCGCTCGCCGCAGTCAGTGGCGCTCGGACCGATGTCAATGGCATCGACGTCCGCCCACACGGGCTTCGCGGAGTCAGGTCCCCTAGAACCGCTCTTCGCTTGGCTCCCAACGGGGTTCCTCCGCGCGCCCCCGAATCGCTCCGCCACATCGCTCAACGCGCAGCCGGCGCCGCCCCGTGGCTGAGACCCGGCGGCGGGCACGCGCGACTGAACCGCCTCAAAGGTCTCCCGCGAGCCGCGCGCTCGCTCAGGTTGTCCTCGGGCGTCAAAGCGGGCTCTCTTAGCCGGGCCTCGGGAGGGGGTCCTGCGCGGGAATCCGGGCGGTACGAGCACCCTATTCGGCCGCTTGCTCGCCGCGGAGGACAGGGCGCTCGACCGCCCACAGCCCCATCCGCTCCAGCGCTCCGGTGAAGCGAGCCGGGCGTGGCGCGCGGTCGTGCCGGAGCGGCTCGCCGAGGCGTGCGCCGAAGCGGAAGTCGGGGCCGGCCTCGAGCCGCGCGCCGTGCCGCCGGATGCCCAGCCGCATCAACACCTCTCGCAGCGCGGGCGAGACGTCGAGCGCCAGCAGTTCGCGCATCGCTGGCGGCGGGACCGGACCGGGGGCGCCGCCGCGCAAGAATTCATCGAGCGCGGGCCAGGCGCGGGCGAAGCAGGCGCGGTGGTGCTCGTTGACGAAGAAGCCCGGGCGCTCGACGTAGGTCCCCAGCGCCGCGGTGAAGAGATCGGCGCGCCGGCGTTCCGCTTGGATGGGGTTCCAGCCCGGGTACTCGCGTCCGGCGAAGGGGTAGCCGGTGAACTTTCGGGGCTGCAGGCCCCCCATCAGCCGCTCACCGAGGCCCCGATTGCGGGTGCGATGGTAGTCCTCGCGGCGTAGCCAGATCCGAGCGTAGAGCTCGACCGCCCAGGCGCAGGTCGGCAGCGCGCCGTCAGGGGTCAGCAGTTGCGGGTCCGGGGCGCGCCTCAGCGGTGTGCCCGCGGAGCTGAGGAACCGGAGCGTGAGCGCGCGCACCAGCCGTGGCACCTCGGTCAGCGTGGCTCGCACGGGCGGGTCGTCGTAGTCGGGGGTCGGGTCTTGAGGCTCGAGCCGCACTTGAGTGCGGTGGATTCCCGGGAAGGGGAGCCACGCGACGGTGGTGCGGGCCGGGTCGACGACGGCGATGTCCTCGGCGTCCAGGGGCGCGAACCCCTCGCGCTGCTCGTCGATGGCCAGGGTGATGAGGCAGCGGCGGACGATGGGGGGCAGGCGGCGGTAGTCCTGCTCGTCGGGGGGAAAGCGCTCCTCACTCCGCTTGGAGCCGAAGGTCTCGCCGTCCGCGCCGAACCGGCCGGGGACGGGATCGACGAGGAAGAGGTTGAGCTCCAGGCGGTCCTCGGGGATCGGCGGGGCGACGGGCGCGACGATCGGGGTCAGGTTCTCGGACGCGTAGCCGCGCATGTAGTCGATGGGCGCCTGAAACGCCCGGCCTCGCACGAACACGTCGTCGATCGCGTTGGCCAGCTTGAGGGCCGTCACCGCGCCGCGGCTCCAGCCGACGATGTTCACGACCCGCGGGAGCGCCCCGGCGGCGTGGAGGCGCAGCAACACGCTCAGGGCGTGGGCGACGTTGTCGTCCCAGCCGTCGCCCATCAGGTCGCCTCGGTGCGCCTGGTCGGCCGTCTTCAGCAGCCGCATCTGCGAGACCCGCATCCACAGCGGCTTGAGACGCTTGGCGAGGTCGCCGCCCGGCCAAAAATCGCCGGGCATGGGGTCCCGCGGCGCGGCGTCAGTCGCGAGGCCGATCGGTGCGTCGCTGTCGGGAGCGCCGGGCATGTCGCTGGTCCCCACGCCGTCGAGGATCAGGAAGGTGCGCAGGTAGTGGGCGCGAAAGAAGGCGTTCTCCGCGTTGGTGCCACCGCGCCCCCAGTAGGCGGCCGAGAAGTCCGAGATCAGCTCGCCGTCGAAGCCCAAGCGGTGGCCGCCGGTCCCGTGGGCGAAGATCGTGAACACCGGCTCGGTCACGCCCTCGGGCGGCAGGGGGCTCGGCGCTGCGACCACATGCCCCTGCCAGCCGCTGTACTGATACGCCGCAGGTGCGCACGCAGAAGTCGCGGCGACCAGCGCGAGCAAGACCAGGGCGCCGAAACCCGCCGGCCGGCGGGGAGCGATATTAGGTGCGGACTGGGCGTTCAAAGCACCTAGCCTCGAGCCCCGCGGCACCACCCACTAGGGCCGCGGCCCGGGTGGGTCGTTGAGCGTGAGCCGCGACCCTAAACGGTGCGGGGGAGCGACGCAAAGCGGAGGCCGGCGCGTCGGCCCTCTACCCCCTGAGGCCACCATCCCCAGGCGGGCGCCCGGCTCCCGCGTTCCAGCTACGTGGTCCCAGCCTTTTGGCCGGGCCCCGGGAGGGGGCCTGGACACCCAACCCCGTCAACCCCCGATGTGTTGGTTCAGCGGGAACGCGACAAGGGTGACTTGGGGTGAACGGAAACTCATGCAGCCTTCCGGGCGTCCATGCGGCGCCGTCGTCGCTGGTCGCGTGCGGCTTCTAGCTTGCGGTCGCGTTCGTCCCAGATGGCCTGCTCGCGGCCGGCGAGCTTGTCTTCCGGGGTCACGTAGCCAATGGCTGCATGAAGGCGCACGCCGTTGTAGTGCTGCACGAAGGCACCGACGTCTCGGCGAGCGTCGTGGAGGCTCTCAGGTGGCTTCGGGCGGATTGTCGTGGTCTTGAGGGTTCTGTGCCACCTCTCGATCTTGCCGTTCGACTGAGGATAGTAGGGCGAGGTGCGGACGTGGGTCATTCCCGCGATGCGAATGAATGTCTTGAAATCACGGGCGATGAACTGAGGGCCGTTGTCGGAAATGATTCGTGGCGCCGCGTCCGGGTACTTCTCCCGGGCGCGCTGGACGATGACCTCGACGTCCGCCTCTGTCATCGCCTCGCGGATTTCCCAGTGGACGATGACCCGGCTGAACCCGTCGAGCAGCGTGCAGAGGTAGTAGAAGGTCCCCGCGACGTTGATGTACGCGACATCGATGTGCCAGTGCTTGTGGGGCGCGCTGGGCTGGTTAAAGCCGGTCCCCTTCTTCGAGGTCTTGCCGTTCCATCGGTCGAGCAGTCCCGCGGCGCTCAGGACGCGATAGGTCGTCGAGGGGCTCACCGCAACGAGGTCGGCGTCCAGCATCATGAAGGACAGGCGCCTATAGCCCTCGAGGGGGTGCGCGGCGTGGTAGTCGAGAATCGCCTGCCGTTCCCAGTCCTCGAGCCAATGGTCACGGGGGATCCTACCGTTGTGTTCGTTGGCTGTGCCGTACCGCCCTCTCCACGTGTAGTACTTGCCGCGGGACAGGCCCAGCCAGCCCACCAGGCGCTGGACCGCGATGTCGGTCTTGGCCGAAAGGCCGTCTATGAAGTCCACGACCTCGTCCCGCGTGTCATGGGGAGCCCAGCGGCCATTCAAGGCTCCCCAAGTTCTTTTTTTAGCGTCACGTACTCCTCGGAGATCTCGGCGATGACGGTGTCCTTCCTGGCGAGCTTGGCTTCGAGCGCCTCGATGCGCCGCTGAAGCTCGGCCTCCCGAGAGCCACGCTTGCTGCCCCCAGCGATGGACTCGACCGCCACCGGCAGATTGTCCAGGAGCTGCTGCTGCCAGCCGTAGAACACAGAGGGTTGGAGCTTGTACTCGTCGCACAGGTCCGAGACGGGGACCTTGTCCTTGAGGTGACGGCGCAGGATCGCGGCCTTCTCCTCCGAGCCATACTTTCGACGGTTCTTCTTGCCCATGAGCGACTCCTTCCGTCTCCACTAGACGGAGTTGGGTGGTGTCGCGTTTCAGCTGAACCGGTACAACTGGCCCAGCCGCGCACGCCTGCTCGAATCGCCACCCCGTTAAATGACGAAGCCCCACCGATTGGTGGGGCTTCTGGGTGGCTCCGGCAGTAGGACTCGAACCTACGACCTAGCGGTTAACAGCCGCGCGCTCTACCAACTGAGCTATGCCGGATCAGCCGTGGGGGAGGTTTATGTAGGTCTTTCGGCGTGGGTGTCAAGTGGAAGTGCGTTCCGCGCGGTGCGTGGTATGAGGGCGCGGCTTGGAGGTGTGGTGGTGGAGTTTCCTCTTGAGGTGTTGCCCGTCGGCGGGCTTGGCGAGATCGGCATGAACTGCATGCTGATTGGGCGCCGGGGCCGTTACGTGTTGGTCGACGCCGGGGTGCAGTTTCCCGCGTCTTGGGAGATCGGCATCGAGCGGCGCCTGCCGGATCTTGGGTTCCTGGCCTCTTGGAAGGACAAGATCGAGGCCGTCGTCATCACCCACGGCCACGAAGATCACATCGGCGCGCTGCCTTGGGTGCTGCCGGCCCTCGACAACGTGCCCGTGTATGCGTCGTCGTTCACTCGCGAATTGATCCGTCGCCGCCTGGAGGAACACGGGCTCTGGCGCTCGAACCTCGTCACCCTCCACGAACCCGGCGTGCGCTTTGACGCTGGGCCCTTCGAGGTCGAGCCGATCCGCGTCACCCACTCGCTCCCCGACTGCTCCTCCCTCGCGTTCCGCTCCGAGGACGGCACCATCCTCCACACCGGCGACTGGAAGATCGACGACGAGCCCATGGACGGCGAGGCCTTCGATCGCGCCGCCTTCTCCCGCCTCGGCGACGAGGGCGTCTCGCTCCTCCTCTCCGACTCCACCAACGCCTCCGCCCCCGGCCGCACCGCCAGCGAGTCCGCCGTCGCCCGCGCCATGGCCCAGCGCGTCACCGACTGGCCCGGCCGCGTCATCGTCGCCATGTTCGCCTCCAACCTCCACCGCCTCCGCGGCCTCGTCGCCGCCGCCCGCGCCTCCGATCGCAAGATCGTCTTCGTCGGCCGCTCCCTCGGCTCCTACCTCGACGCCGCCTCCCGCGACGGCCGCGCCCCCATCGACCCCGGCAACATCGTCGACGCCGCCAACCTCGCCAACATGGACCCCGCCAAGACCCTCGTCGTCGTCACCGGCAGCCAAGGCGAACCCGGCTCCGGCCTCTACTGGGCCGCTCGCGGCGAGCACCGCTACCTCGAACCCGGCCCCGGCGATCTCCTGCTGCACTCCGCCCGCATCATCCCGGGCAACGAAGACCGCACCTACGACATGCTCAACCACCTCGGCCAACGCGGCGTCACCCTCGTCTACGGCCGCGCCACCGGCATCCACGCCTCCGGCCACGCCTGCGCGGACGAGCTCCGCGAGATGCTGTCCCTGGTCCGCCCCCGCCACTTCGTCCCCCTCCACGGCGAGTACACCTTCCTCACCCGCCACGCCGAGATCGCCCGCCGCGAAGGCGTCACCGACACCACCATCCTCCGAAACGGCGAGCGCCTCCGCATCGCGGACTCCGGCGGCACCGTCAAGGCAGCCCGCGGCGCCTCCGAAAAGCTCGAGATCATCTACTCATCCGGCATCGCCCTGGGCGACCGCGACGCCATGAAGCTCTCCGAGCGCCTCCGCATCGCCTGGAACGGCGTCGTCATGGTCTCCCTCACCCTCACCCAGGGCGCCGACCGACGCTGGGAGGGCAGCGACGCCAAGGTCGACACCCGCGCCCTGTGGCTCGGCGAAGACGCCGACCTCGCCGCCGACATCGCCACCACCGCCAACCACGTCCCCGCCAACTGCCCCGCCGGCACCCCGCTCTCCGAGCTGGAAGAGGCCATCCGCGGCAGCGTCCGCGCCCTCTGCCGCCGCAAGGTCGGCAAGAAGCCC
>JAWKRR010000025.1:0-97400 GCA_041389525.1 Myxococcota bacterium
TCGAAGCGCGTCATGGACTCGACCGGCCGATACGCCGGTTTGAGCTGGAATTTCCCGCTCTTGGCGGTCGCGTAGGGCACCAGGAAGTGCACGTGCCCGTCGTCCACCGCGAAGTCGGACGCAGCGCGAAACCCCTCGACCACGATGGAGACCTCGGGCGTCTCAATGCGGGCGCTGGCCCCGTCGATGAGGGCGTACTCGATCTGCAGGTCCACCCCGCGGCCGACCGAGGTGTCGTCGGGATCGGGCGGGGGCACGAAGGTGCGCTCGATGCCGACGGCGCCGTCCTCGTCCACCTCGATGATCACGTGGGCGCCGGTGACCCGCGCGCTGCGCAGGTGGATGGGGATGGGCGCCGTGGGGTTGACGACCAGCGCCACGAGGCCCGCGAACTCCGCCGGCATGTCGATCTCGGCCTCGACCGCGTCCGCCGTGATGACGTGCTCGCCGTCGGCTCCCCGGATGGAGACGTCGGCGACGCGAATCGACCAGGGCGCCGGCCCCCACTGGATGGTGGCGGCGGTGATGGCCCCGGGCAGCGCGTCGCTGACGACCTGGTAGATCAGCTCCCGCACCGGCGTGGTCCCGATGAGGAAGTAGACCGCCACGACGGCCGTCAGCAGGAAGAGGAAGGTCCGGACGATGAGCAGATAGACGCTGACGACCAGCGCGAGGAGCAGCTTGAAGACGAGCCGGACTCCGCGCCCGATGAACCCGAAGACGCGTGATTTCACGGCAGCGGGACCGCCGGCACCGCCGCAAGCACCCAGGATCCGTCTCGCAGTTCGGCCCGCTCGTCGCCGCGGATCTCGCCGGACTCGAGGTTGAGATGCAGCCCCCAGCGCGCCTTGCCGGACTCGTCCTTCTCGCGGCTGATGCGCCCGGTGACCTTCGCGTCGCCCTCGAGCGGCGGCCGCAGGTGAGACGCCACATCGTCGGGCAGCGCGTCCAAGACCGTCTTCGCCAGCGCGTCGCGGAGCTGCGCCAGGGTCAGGCCGATCTCGACGCTCACGTCGCCCGTCAGCAGGTTCACGCCAAGCTTGCCCTTGGCATCCACGGTCCCGGCGTCGCTGGCGACCTGCCCGCTGAGCGAGCCGCCGGTCAGGCCCGCCTGCGCCTTGCCGTGGGCGCTCAGGTTCTGCGTCGCCCCGGCCGGCAGGTGCAGCGTGGCGGCCTTCAACCCGGTCAGCGCCACGTCACCGCTGGTGCTGCCCTTGGCCGTCAGCGCCTCGATGGACACCCCGTCCAGCGCCACGTCTTTGGGCCCCTCGACCCGCCGCGCCACGACGCCGTGGGTCTCAAACGCGCCCTTCTGCCCCATGGAGCCGACGCCGCTCGCCTCAGCCTTCACCGGCAGCGCCAAGCCGAGCACGCGCACGGGGCCGGCGAGCAGCTCCTCGACCTGCGCTCGTTCGACCGCCAACACGCTCTTGCCGCCGCGGCTGTCGATGACCAGCCCCTCGGCCGCGAAGCCCTGGGGCGTCCACGGCGCCAGCAGCTCGCCGACCTCGGGCGCCCCGACGCGCACCGACCCGCGCGCCTCGAAGAACCCTGCGTCTTCCGCGAACCCCAACCCGCCCGCCACGCTGACCTCGGCCCCCGTCTTCGCCGCCAGCAGCAAGCGCCCGACCGCGAACCCGGGCCCGTCCCACGCGAACTTCTCGATGGCGATGCGGTCAAAGGCCACGCGCCCCTTCGGCTTCCCCTCGCCCCGGTCCGCCACCGTCGCGCTCGACGCCAGCCCCGTCAGGTCGGCGTCGATGACCAAGCCCTTCTCGCCGCCCAGATGCACGCGCCCGGCGGCCCCGACGTCCGCGAAGCTCAGCCCGAAGCTCGGCCAATCCAGCGTCACCAGCCCGCGCTCCAGCACGATGCCGTCCAGGCGAATCAGCGGCGGCACGCCCTTCGGCTCGCTCGGCTCGGGCTTGGGGTCCTTGAACGCCCCCTTCAGGCTGAACTCGCCCTCGGCGTTCCACCCAAGGCGCACCTCAAAATCCGTCGCCCGCGTCTGCTCAAAATGGATCAGCCCCTTCACCAGGGCGCCCATGGACAGCGCGCCGCCGATGGTCCCCGCGCCGATGGCTGGAGCGCCCGCCCGCGTGCGGATCATCGCATCGCACAACCACAGCTCGCGCGGGTCCGGGCCCCAATGCACCGAATGGAAGTTCAGCGAGCCCGGCCGGAGATCTCGCAACAGCGAATCGCGCATCCCGCGCTGCCCGGGGCCGGTCTGCAGCCAGAAGTAGCACAGGGGCCAGACCGCCAAGACGGCGAGCAGAAGCGTAAGCGTGGCAAGGCCCAGGGCTGCGCCGAGCCGTCGCCGAGGTCCGCTGGGTCGAGGTGGCGGTCGCATCGCGGGGAGTATAGAGTTCGGCCCGGAAGGTGACCAGCTTGCCCAGCAAACGCGGGCGTTGCGGGCGCCGATCTGAGGTTGGCATGTCGAGCACTGATCAAGAGGCCCTGGACTACCACAGCGGGCCGCCAAAGCCCGGCAAACTGGAGATTCGGGCGACCAAACCCATGTCGACCCAGCTCGACCTGTCGCTCGCCTACTCGCCCGGGGTCGCAGCGCCCTGCCGCGTCATCGCCGAAGACGCCTCGCGATCCTACGATTTCACCAACCGCGGAAACCTCGTCGCCGTGATCACCAACGGCACCGCGGTCTTGGGCCTGGGCGACATCGGCCCGGAGGCGGCCAAGCCGGTGATGGAGGGCAAGGCCGTCCTCTTCAAGCGCTTCGCCGACATCGACGTCTTCGACCTGGAGCTGCGCGGCGGGCCCGAGACGGTCATCGAGGTCGTGCGCGCGCTGGAGCCGACCTTCGGCGGCATCAACCTCGAGGATATCAAGGCGCCGGACGCGTTCTACATCGAGGAGAAGCTGCGCGAGAGCATGTCGATCCCGGTCTTTCACGACGACCAGCACGGGACGGCCATCATCGCCGGCGCGGCGTTCTTGAACGCGGTCGAGGTCGCCGGCAAGCGCATCGAGGACGTCAAGCTGGCGGTCTCCGGGGCGGGCGCGGCGGCCATCGCGGTCACGAACCTGCTGATCGAGCTCGGCCTGCGGCGCGAGAACATCCTGATGGCCGACCGCGACGGCGTGCTGCGGCCCGGCCGTGACCTGGGCGACCCGTACCGCGCGCAGTTCGCCCGCGAGACCGACTGCGTGACCCTGGCCGACGCCCTGGTCGGCGCCGACGCGTTCTTGGGCCTCTCGGTCGGAAACGTCGTCACCGGCGACATGATTCGCCCCATGGCCGAGCGTCCCATCATCTTCGCCATGGCCAACCCCGACCCCGAGATCCCCTGGCCCGAGGCCACCGCCGCGCGCCCCGACGCCATCATGGCCACCGGGCGCAGCGACTACCCGAACCAGGTCAACAACGTCCTCGGCTTCCCCTACATCTTCCGGGGCGCCCTCGACGTCCAGGCTAGCTGTATCAACCACGAGATGAAGATCGCGGCCGTGCGCGCCCTGGCCGCGCTGGCCCGCGAGCCCGTGCCGTCGAGCGTCAGCCGCGCCTACAACAACCGCGAGTTCCACTTCGGGCCGGAGTACATCATCCCCACGCCCTTCGACCCGCGCGCGCTGCTCTGGGTCGCGCCGGCCGTCGCGCGCGCCGCGATGGCGTCGGGCGTGGCGCGGCGGCCCATCGAGGACTGGGACGCCTACCGCGTGCGCCTGGAGCGCATGATGGACCCGGGGCGCGGCCTGCTGCGCGAGATCATCCACAAGGCCAAGCGCGACCCGAAGCGCATCGTGCTCAGCGAGGGCACCGACTCGCGAGTCATCAAGGCGGCGTCGGTGCTGCATCGCGAGGGGATCGCGGTCCCCGTGCTCATGGGGCGCGAGGACGAGGTGCGCGCGGCGGCGGCCGAGGCCGGGGTGGATCTCGGCGACATCGAGATCATCTACCCGCGAACCGACCCGCGATTTCCTCACTATTCGAAGCTCTACCTCGAGGCGAACCAGCGCTCGGGCGCCACGCCGGCCCGGGCGCGGCAGGACGTCGGCAACCGGGCGAGCTTCGCCATGATGATGGTGCGCGAGGGCGACGCCGACGGCGCGGTGATGGGGGCGACGCGGCCCTACGCGGAGGCCGTCCGCCCAGCGCTCCAGATCATCGGCACCCGCGGCCGCGCCTGCGGTCTGCACATGGTCCTGACCCGCGACCGCACCCTCTTTTTCGCCGACACCACCATGAACATCGACCCCGACGTGGACGCGCTGGTCGACATGACGACCGAGGTGGTCGCCCACGTCCGCAGCTTCGACATCGAGCCGCGCGTCGCCATGCTCTCGTTTGCGAACTTCGGCGCCGTCCGGCACGCCCAGACGGCGAAGATGGCGCGCGCGGCGGAGCTGGTGCGCCAGCGTGAGCCGGACCTGATGATCGAGGGCGAGATCCAGGTGGACGTGGCGGTGGACATGGGCCTGCGCGCGCAGTCCTTCCCGTGGAGCCGCCTGACCGACACCGCAAACACCTTCATCTTCCCGAACCTGGCCTCGGCGAACATCGCCTACAAGATGCTGCACCAGCTCGGCGGGGCCAGCATCTTCGGGCCGATCCTGCTGGGGATGAAGCGGCCGGTGAACATCCTGGCCTTCAACTCGGACGCGTCGGACATCGTGAACCTCGCGGCCTACACCGTGGTCCGCGCGCAGGACCGGGACCGGGCCTGATGCGGCCGTGGCTGGCGCGTGCGCTGGCCGGCGTGGCCGCGCTGGCGTGCGTGGGTGCGCTGACGGCTGGGGATGCTGCGCGGGCTGTGGTGCCTCCGAGGGCCGGGGTCATCGTGGGCCTCAGCGGGCGGGCGATGGCGGCGCCTCGCAGCGCGCCGGCGTCCAAGGGGCGGCGGCCGGCTCGCGGCGCGCCGACCCCAGCGCCCGAGGCGGCTCCGCGCGTCCTGGACCTGCTGGATCTGGTCGAAGTGGACGAGGCGCTGGAGGTCTCGGACGGGTCGACGGTCTGGGTGCTCGAGCGGCCGAACACGCTGTGGCGCCTGATGGGTCCGGCCAGCTACCGCTTCGGCGCGCGCGGCCCGCGGCCGGCTGGCGGCGCTTCGGACCAGTTGGCGCCTGTGCGTTTCGCGATCGCGGAGCTCACCGACGACGCGTCGGCGCCCGCCTTCGAGTGGCAGCGCGAGCCGAGACCTGACGACCGCTCGCTTCCGCCGGGGGCCGAGGACAGCGGGCTGATCCCGCGAGAGACGGCCATCGTGGACCCTCGGCCCACCCTGGCGTGGCGTCCGGGCCAGCCCGGCGAGCGGCACACGGCGGCCCTGTGGCGCCTGGAGGCGGATGGGGGCCTGGTGCCGCTCGAGCGCTGGGAGAGCCTGGAGACGCCGCGCCTGCGCCCCTGGCAGCCCCTCCCGCGCGGCGCGTTCATCTACTGGCGCTTGGCGGGACAGGACGCGATGACGACCTCCCGCACCCCCGATTCGGCGTGGATTTACGTGATGCGAGCGGACGAGGTCGAGGCGGTCCAGTCCGACCAGCGCGCGCTGGACCGTGCGCGGGCTGAGTTTCCGGAGGCCTCCGTCGCGCTGGCCCTGGTCGAGGCCTGGACCTTGGAGCGGCACGGCCTCCTCGACAGCGCGGCGGCCGCGTACCAGACCATCGCCGCGCGCCGCGACCTCGAGAGCGCCTCGCTGGCTGCCCGCATCGAGGCGCTGACCCGCCGCGAGCTTATCGCCCCACGCGAACGCCGCGCCGCGCGGGAGCGGGACCGTCAGCCGCCAGACGAGCACGCGGCGCCTTGAGCCGCGTCAGGGCGCGGCGCCGAGGCGCTCCATGTGGTCGCGCAGGATGTCCGGATCGGCCGCCCCCGTGAAGTCGTGCACCACGCGGCCGTCGCGGTCGAGGATGACCGTGGTCGGCAGGCGCTCGACCTTGTAGGCCGTGAATGCGCTCCCTGACGAGTCCAGCAGCACCGGCATGGTCAGCCCCTTCTTCG
Source organism: Myxococcota bacterium (assembly GCA_041389525.1). Lineage (GTDB taxonomy): Bacteria > Myxococcota_A > UBA9042 > PHBI01 > JACKFB01 > JACKFB01. Next base: position 5,960 of record JAWKRR010000025.1, read on the forward strand.
CGATGACCGGGCGGACCACCGCGCCGGCCTCCGACACCACGCTCACCACCCGGTAGCGCCCGGCCGACTCGCGATGGAGCCCCTCGATATCGGGCAGCTCGCGCATGCACGGGCCGCACCAGGTCGCCCAGAAGTTCAGAATAGCCGGCGCGCCGCGCAGGTCGGCGACGCTCAGCCGCTCCGAGGTCTGCAGGTCCGTCAGCTCCAGGGCCGGGGCGTCGGCCCCCACCGTGAGCGCACCGCCGCCGCCGCGCTGACCGCGTCGCTGCATCCACTGCATCGCCCCGATAACCAGCAGCGCCACCAGCCCGCCCACGGCCAGGTCGCCCGCCAGCCGCTTGCCGCTCCGAATCCAGCGCGCCTTCTTCTCCGCGTCCGCCACCACACCTCCACGCCGGTCAGGGAATCGACCGCCCGCATTCCTTGTCATCCCTATGCCGCAGGATCAAGATGGGTCATGGGATTCCGACGATATAGCTCTTATAGCGCCGCCTTCGGGCTCGCCCTCCTCCTCGCCCTCTCCACGCAGGCGACAGCCCGCCCGGCCGACGCCAGCGCGCTCGTCAAATCCCTGGTCGACGACGGAGCCCTCCGCGGGCTCGTCGTGGGCGCCGCCGTCGCCGAGCTGCCGTCAGGCCGCATGCTGGCCGAACACGACGCCGACCACCTGCTCTACCCGGCCAGCGGGGCCAAGCTGCTGACCGTCGCCGCCGCCCTGCGCCGCCTCCCCGCGGACACGGTGTGGACCACCCAAGTCCACGGCGCCGTGCGCGACGGCGTGGTCGACGGGCCGCTGGTCCTGGTCGGCGGCGGCGACCCCAAGCTGATGCCCGCTGACCTCGCCGCCCTCGCGGACGCCGTGGCAGAGCGTGGCGTGACTGCGGTCCGCGGCGGCGTGGTCGTCGACGCGACCCGCCACGACGAGGCCTGCCTGCCGCCGGCCTTCGACCAGAAGGACACCGACGCGGGCTACCGAGCCTCCGTGGGCGCGGCCGCCTGTAATTTCGGCGCCGTCGTCGTGTCCGTCCGCGGCGCAAAGAAGGCCGGGCGCGCGGTCAACGTCTCCATCGACCCACCGACGGCGGCGGTGAAGGTCGAGGCCGTGGCTCGAACGGTCGCCGGCCGCGGCGAGGGCGTCCAGGTGAACCTCTCCACCCTGCCCGACGGGCGCACCCTCGTCCGAGTCACCGGCAGCCTGGGCGCGCGACGCTTCGGCTTCAACGAGCGCCGCCGCATCTCCGACCCCGATCTGCTAAGCGGCTACTTGCTGTCGGAGGCCTTGGCCCGCCGCGGCGTGAAGGTGGACGGGCCCGTCGTGGTGCGACGCCGCGCCTCAGAGCCGCTGCCGCCCGAGCTGGCGCGCCACACCAGCGCCTCGCTCGCGGACACGGTCCGCGACATCAACACCTGGTCCAACAACTTCATGGCCGAGACGCTGTTTCGCGAGCTGGGCCGCGTCCCCTCCGTCGACGACCCCGCCACGTGGAGCTGCGCGCGCGACGCCGTGGGCACCGCGCTGACCGAGCTTGGCATCCCCCGCGACCAGTTCGTCGTGGTCAACGGCTCCGGCCTCTACCACGCCACCCAGATCACCCCGCGCGCGATGGTGCAGCTGCTGGTGGCGATGGCCGCGGACCCCAAGATCGCCGGGACCTTCGAGGACAGCCTCGCCGTCTCCGGCGGCAGCGGCACCCTGGGCGGCCGCCTCAAGGGCGCGACCACCCGCGGCCGCGTGCACGCCAAGACCGGCACCCTCGACGAGGTGGTCAGCCTGTCGGGCTACCTGACCACCCAGTCCAACCGCCGCCTGGCCTTCACGGTCATCGTCAACCAGGGCAGCCCCGCGCAGACCTCAGGCATGCGCGGCGCTATCGACCGCTTCGTGACCCGCCTAGCCGACCTGTAGACCGCCGCGCCGCGACGTCGCGACGCCAGGGCCTACCGCCACTCCTATCGGCACATGCGCGAGACCTGCCGGTCGATCTCTTCGCGGTCGTACGCCGTCTTGGGCGCCACGCGGAGATACTCGCGGAAGGCATTGCACGCGAGTGCGGTGAGCCCCTTGTCCTTGTACATGAACCCGAGATAGCGGTGCGCCGACGGGAAGTTCGCCCCGCCGCTGGCGATGGCGTGCTTGAAGTGCTCCTCCGCCGAGTTCTTCTCGCCGTCCTTGGCCTGAATTACGCCGAGGTAGAAGTGCGCCGCGGGGTTCTTCTCGTCCCGCGTCAGCACCTCCTCGAGATAGGTCCGCGCCTCGTCCTGCTTGCCCATGGTCTGCAGGGTCTTCGCGAACTCGATGATGAGGTCCTGGCGAACCGGGTCCAGCAACATCGCGAGCTTGAAGTCCGCCAGCGCCTCGCGGAACTGCCCGTTGTCGAAGTAGAGCCGGCCGCGCAGCAAGTAGATCTCGGGGTCGATGCGCTTCTTGTCCACGGGCGTCGAGTATTTCTCGTACTCGTTGATGATGAACGAGTACTCCGACAGCGCCCGCCGCAGGTTGCCGACGCCGCCGACCTCGCTGAACGCGCGGCCCAGCTGGTGGCGCATCTCGAGATTCGTCGGCGCCAGCGACGACGCCTTCGACAGGTACTCGACCGCCGGCGCGGTCCGCCCCTGGCTCAGCTCGTTCAGACCCAGGTAGTAGTAGGCGTCCGCGCTCGCCGAATCGACCTTCAGCGCCTTGCGCAGGTCCTCGTCGGCCTCCTTGTAGCGCCCCATCGCGCTCTGCAGCGCGCCCTGCAGCACGTTCGCGCGCAGGTTCAGCGGGTCCGAGGCCAGCACCGACTTCACCGAGCTCAGCGCGCGGTCGAAGTCCTTCTGCCGATACATCACCTCGATGTAGTCGAGGGCGTCCGACCCGTTGAGCGCGCCCGTGGTCTGCAGGTCCTCATAGAAGCGCGCGCTCTCATCGGCGAAGCCCAAGCCCTTGAGCAGCCGCGCGAAACGCAGCTTCGCCTCGGTGTTGTTGGGGTCGAGCTTCAGGATCTCGGCCATCGTCTCCTTGGCCTTCAGCGTCGCGCCCACGGTCATCTGCACTTCGGCGAGCTTCTCCAGCAGCGGCAGCTTCTGGTCCGCCGCCTCCACCCCCTGACGCAGCACCTCGACCGCCTCAGCGTTGCGGCCCTCCGACAGCTCCAGCGCGGCGAGGGCCGTGTAAGCGTCGGCGAATGACCGCTCGTTCTCGATGATCTGCGCGTAGATGGCCTTCGCCGTCTTCAGCCGGTCCGCCTTCACCTCGTCGGCGGCCTGCAGCATCAACAGCCCGGTGTCGTTGGGCTGCGCGCGCAGGGCCTCGTTGAGCTGGCTCTTCGCGTCCTCGATCTGGCCACCGTCACGATACGCCTGCACCAGCGCCCGGTAGAAGGCCGCGCTCGCGCAGCCCGCCTTCTGGCACTCCTTGAGCCGCCGCAGCGCGTCCTGGTGGAGGTCCAGCTGGGTCAGCAGCTCCGCGAGCTGCAGGGTCGCCGGCTCGTCCGACGGCCGAATCTCCAGCGCCCGCTCGAGGGCCTGCCGCCGCTCATCGGGCTTCTTCTGCGCCTCAGCCACGCTGGCCTTGACCATCCACGCCTGGAAGATGGCGTCGCGGTTCTCCGCCTGCTTGGCCAGGGACAACGCCTCCTCGCCGAACTTCAGCGCGGCCTCGTAGTCGTGGTCGAACAGCGAGATCCGCGCCATCGCCAGCTTCGCGCCCGAGTGGTTCGGGCTGACCTCGAGCAAGCGCGAGAACAGCGCCTTCGCCTCGGCGAACTCGGAGGCCTGGAGCTGGATTTCGCCCAGATCGTACAGGGCCGGCTGATAGGTCGGGTCGGTCTCGAGGGCGCGCTTGTAGTAGCCCATCGCCCGCTCGCGCTCGTTCTGAGCCGCCGACACGCGGGCCATCAGGTAGAGGTCGTCCGGGTTGGTGGTCTTCTGCGCGACGTATGCCTCGAGCGCGGTCGCCGCGTCGTCGGTCTTCTTCTCGGCGAGCAGCTTGGAGATGAGCAGCCGCTTGTCGCCGCTGAGCTGGTCGGGCGTGAGCAGCTTCTGCAGCAGCGCGCCGTAGGCCGGCTTCGCCTCGTAGACCGTGGGGTAGCGGTCCTGCAGGCGCATCAGCGTGCGCACCAGCTCCTCCCGAATCTTCACGTCGGCGGGGGCGACCGCCAGCTGGCTCTCCAGGTCCACGATGCGCGCCGAGTAGTCTTGCGGCGTGTCGCCCGACATGGGCGCGATGGTCGGCTTCTCCGGCGCGCTCGGGCGAGCCGGGGGCCGCTCCATGACCTCCGGCCGCTCGCCGCTGGAGCCCGACCCGAGCAGCGCGTCGATCCCGAAATACCCATAATCCGTCTGGCCTAGCGCCACACCGGCCACGAGGACAGCGAAGAGGCCGCCGAGGGCGATCTTGCGCCCGGTCGAGGACTTCCCGGCGCGCCCAGCGTTCGCGCGGCGACGGCGGCCGCCCCGCTTCTTGTCGGCCTTCCCCGCCGCGGGCGTGCCGATGAGGGTCGCGTCGTCGTGCCCGCCCACATCCAGGTCAAAGGCATCGGCGGCGCCCGACTGCGCTGCGGGCGCGGTGCCCGGCCGGGCGCCGCCACCGGAGCGCGCGCCCAGCCCGTCGAGGAACCCGCCGCCCGTCCCCGGTCGGCCGCCTTTGCCCCCGTCGGTCGGGGGCATGGGGGCCGGCGCGTCGTCGCCGAGATCGGAGAAGTCCAGCGCCGCGGCCGATCCGACCGCGGAGTGAGACCCGGAGGTGCCGGAGAAGTCGGCGTTGTCGAAGGGGTTTTCGCCCGAGAACGCGCTGGCCCCCGAGGCGGCCGGCTTCTGTCCAAACGGGTTCTGCGCGAAGGGATCGTCGTCGAGCTTGGTGGACCCGAAGCTCGCGAAGGGGTCGTCCGCGCCCTGAAACGCGCCGCTATCACCGAAGCCCGCGGTGCGCCCGGAGGCCCCGCCGAACTCGGCGCCGCCTCGGCTGGGCGGCCCGCTGCCAGGTGCAGCGCCCCACGCGACCGTCGAGTTCGGCCGGAAGTCGGCGCCCTGATTCGTAGCCGGTCCACGCCCGCCCGACAGGACCTCGGTCGAGCCGAACGCGTCGTTGAACGGGTCATCCTGGATGACCTGACGCCCGCCGCTGTTGGTGATGGGGCGCGACTCGGCGTCGGCCGGCGAGGGCTTCCACACCACGTCGTCGGACTGCTTGATGTCCACGGCACGCCGCTGGTAGGTCCCGATGACCGCCACGTCGTGCTCGCTGAGCTCGCGACGGCGCCGCTTGAAGAGGTAGGACGCCGCGCCGGACTCGTCCTCGTCTTCGGCTTGGCTCGGCGCGCCGCGACCTGAGCCGCCGCGCCCCGCAGACACGGGCGCCCCGCCGCGCGGGCTGCTGGGGCTCTCGTACGCAGCGTCCGACTGCATCATGGCGCGCGTGGCTTCAGGCAAGTCGCCGGTCGGGTCATTGACCTCCACGCCGGGCTCCGGCGCCAACTCCATCGCGAAGGCGTCGAGGTCGCCGAAATCCGAGAGATCCAGCGCCTGCGTGGCGGGCTCGGCGTTGAACTCCTCTTCGGAGATGATCTCGATGTCATCGCCGTCGAGATCGAGCTCGATCTCGTCATCCCAGCCCGCGGAGTCAGTGAGAATGGCCGTCCCGCCAAAGGGATCCGACGCTGCCGCCGCACCGGACCGCGCGTCGACGACCCACGCGTGAAAGCAGATCGTGCAAACCGCTTCGTCGCCGAAGCCGCTCACTTCGGTGTCTGAGCCGCAACTCGGGCAAGTCTGCTTCATGTGCGGTGGTTCCCTCGGTGCGATTCGGGCGTGGACGGACGCCCGCTCAAGGGCGCGAGCACTAACACGGGAGCGGCTGACACAGGTGCGGCCACCGCAGCCCCGATTCGCCTCGAAGGCAGAAGACGCAAGTTGACCCTCACATGGAAATGCTAGCAGTCGCCTCCGAGGGTGGTCAAGGCGGCTTGCTACCAGTACGTTTCCGAGACTGCGGTCCTGTGATTCGGGCCGTCTGCCGGAGGGCGGTGCTGCGTGAGCCCGGGTTCGGAGACGCGTGAAATTACAGCCGTTGTCGGCACCGCGGGGCACGTTGACCACGGGAAGACCACGCTGGTCCGCGAGCTGACGGGCATCGACACCGATCGCCTGAGCGAGGAGCAGGCGCGCGGCATCTCCATCCAGCTGGGCTTCGCCTGGATGGACCTCCCCGCCGGGCGAATTGCCCTGGTCGATGTGCCAGGGCACGAGCGCTTCGTGCGCGAGATGATCGCAGGCGCCGCGGGCCTGGACCTCGTGCTGCTGGTCGTGGCGGCGGACGAGGGGGTGATGCCCCAGACGCGCGAACACCTCGATATTTGCTCGCTGCTCGGCGTGCGCGCCGGCGCCGTGGTCCTGACCAAGGTGGACCTGGTCGACGAGGAGTGGCTCGGGCTGGTGCATGACGATGTGACGGAGGCCGTGCGCGGCACCTTCCTCGAGGGCGCGCCGATCCTGCGCCACGCGGCCGGCGATCCGACCGGACCCCAGGCCATCCGCGAGTTCCTGGCCGAGGAGCTCGCCGCACCGCGCGCCGATCTCAGCGTCCGCAGCGTCGACCGCCCGTTCAAGATGTCCCTCGATCGCGTGTTCACCATGCGGGGCTTCGGGACGGTGGTCACTGGCACGACCGCGGCCGGCGCGCTGCTGGCGGGGGACTCCGTCGTCGTGTTGCCGAGCGGCGTGAGCGGTCGAGTCCGCGGGATCCAGGTGCACCACGCGGCGGTCGAGCGGGTCGGGCCCGGCCAGCGCGCGGCGGTCAACCTGCAGGGGGTCGACCACCACAGCGTGGGGCGCGGCGAGGTGCTGGCGCGGCCTGGTGAGATCGCGATGGCGTCGATGTTCTTCGCGTCGCTGCGCGTCCCGGCGGGCCTGGATGTGACCGTCGCCGACGGCGCGCGCGTGCTGATCCATGCGGGCACGGCGCAGGCGGAGGGCACCCTCGGGCTCATCGGCAGGAGCGAGCTGGGGCCCGGGGAGAGCGCGCCGGCCCAGGTGCGCCTCAGCCAGCCGATGCCCTACCTGCCGGGGGAGGCGTTCGTGGCGCGGGGGTTTTCGGCGCTCCCGGGGCACGGCCACACGATCGCGGGCGGCCGCCTCTGGACCGCGGCCGAGCGCAGGCACCGCAAGCGCCACGCGGCCGAAGACAGCGCGCTCATCGCGGCCCTGGAGGGCTCCGACGCGGCGGCCATGGTCGACGCGCTCATCCTGCACGCGGCGCAGTCCGGCGTCCCGGCCGACGCGCTGGTCCAACGCCTCCCGCTGACCCGAACCGCCATCGACGCCGCGCTGGCCGAGCTGCTGGCGTCCGACCGGGTGGCGCGGGCCGGCGACCTCCTCGTCCACGCCGACGCCATCACGGCCCTGGGCGCCGACGTCCTGCGGGCGTTAGGGGCGCACCACAAGGCCCGCCCCGCCCTCAGCGGCCTCGCCACCGAAGAGCTGCGAACCAGGATCCACCAGGGGATTTCGGCAGATCTGATCCAGGCCATCTTGGTCCCGCTGGAGCGCGACGGCCGCGTCGTCCGGCGAGGCGAGCTGATCGCGAGGGCCGATTTCGAGCCGAAGCTGAGCAGCACCCAGGGCGCGGCCTGTCAGGCGCTCGGGGCCGCCCTCGCCACCGGCGGGTTGACCCCGCCTCGACTGCAAGATCTCCCCGAGATCACGGGGCTTACGCCCGCGGCGATCCAGGAGGCCATCGATCTGCTGGTGCTCGACGGCAGCGTCACCCGTGTCTCCAAGGAGCTCTTCTACGACGCGGCCGCCCTGGCGGCGCTCGAGGCCTCGCTGATCGCGTACCTGCAGCAGCACCCGACCATCGACACGGGCGCCTTCAAAGAGCTGACGGGCGCTAGCCGCAAGTGGACGATCCCCCTGGGCGAGTACTTCGATCGCGTCCGGATCACGCTGCGCGTCGGCGATCTCCGCCGGCTCAGGGTGTCCGCGGCGCCGTGAGCGACCACCGCCCCTCCCCCCGCGACCGGCAGCCCCTAGAGCGGTGACCGCTCAGCTTGACGCAGTCGGACTTGGTCGCGACGCCGCTGGACTGCGTTGGAAATCCTCACCGATGCTGGGCATCGCCTCCGGTTTCCGCCTTGCCAGCGACGCCGCGCCCGGCGTCCTTTGACCATCAACTTGAGCGGTCACCGCTATAAAGATCCGCGCTCAGGCAGCCTGGATGGCGTGCCACTCGTCCCAAGCGCCGTTGTCCTTCTTGACCCGATAGCAGACCGGGTTGAAGCCGCGGTGCTGGAGCTGCGCGCGGAAGCGCTCGATGACCCCGTCCATGTCGTCCGCGTCACGGATGATGAACTGGATCATGTAGTGCATCGCGTCGAAGCACTCCGTCTCGGCGTACAAGCGCACTTTATTGCGCTCTTTGCGCTCGTAGACGGTCACCTGGAAGATGACCGTCCTGCCCAGCTTGCTCGCCTCGAGCTGGAACCGGCTGTACTCAGTGATCGAGGCCAACGGAATCCATTGCAGTTCGAGGGGTTGCGCGCCTGGGACTTAGTTTCTCCATGATAGACCGGCGAAAAGGCGTGTCAACCCACCCTATCGACCCAAAAACGTGGAAACGCCCCCTAACACCCCGAAGTTTCAGACAGCCATCGGTAGAGCGTCGATCGGCTGATCCCCAAGCTGCGCGCCGCTTCGGACCGGTTGTTGCCGCAGGCGCGGATCGCGGCCTGCGCCCGACTGAACTGGTCGATCGCCACCTGCTCGGCCGCCTGAGCCTCGCCGCCGCGCTCGAGCGCCGCTGCGCGCCCGGAGACCCGGGCCCGGTGCGCGCGGTTCGCCAGCTCGCGGACGTTGCCGGACCACCGCTCGACCTCGATCCGGGCCAGCGCCGCGGGCGAAGGCCACAGCCCGCCCGCCGCCTCCCCCAGGAAGCTCTCCAGCAAGGGCGCGATGTCGCCCGGGCGCGCGCGCAGCGGCGGCAGGTCCACTCGAAGCACCCACAGCCGCTGCAGCAGGTCGAACCGAAAGCGCCCATCCCGCGCCTCTTGCCCCAGATCCCGCCATGTCGCCGCGATGATGCGCACGTCCACCGCGATCGGCCCGTCGCCGCCTACTGGGATTACCTCGCCGGTCTCCAGAACGCGCAGCAGCTTGGCCTGCACCTCCGCCGACAGCTCGCCGATCTCGTCGAGGAGCAGCGTCCCACCGTCGGCGCGCTGAAACGCCCCCGGGCGGCTCCGGTCGGCCCCGGTAAACGCCCCCCGCACCACCCCGAAGAGCTCGGCATCCGCGAGGCTGGCGGGGAGCGCCGCGCAGTTGAGCGCCACCCTCGGCTTGCCGCGCCGAGCGCTCGCGTCGTGGATCGCCTGGGCCGCGACCTCCTTGCCCGTCCCTGACTCGCCGTGCAGCCAGACCGGCGCGTCCGACGACGCCACCTCCGCCAGCTCGCGCAAGAGCCCCAGGCTGCGCGCGTCCCGCGCCATCATCCCTGCCCAGCGCACCGCGTCCGGATAGCGATGCAGCCCCGCGCTCTCCGCCACCAGCACTCGCGTCTGCCCAAGCTCGGCCCACTGCCCGCTGCTCAGCCGCGCCTCGCCCACCCGACGTCCGTCCACCCAGACGCCGTTGGTGCTCCCGAGGTCGCGAACCACGACGGCCCCGCCCACCCGCGTGCAGCTCGCGTGCCGTCCCGAGACATGCGGATCCGCCAGGCGAATCCTCGCTTCCCGCGCGGTCCCGACCACCACCACCTCGCCCTCGTCCAGCCGCCTCACGGCCCCGTCCACGACCAGCACTGGCTCCGTCCGACGCCCCGGCCGCGGCCGGAAATGCCGTATCGCGACCAATGGTTGGGTCACCCGATGTCCGACTGCGCTCGCCACGATCTGCACCTCCCCAACGCGACCGTCGCCGGTGCCTACTCACCGAACGCAGCCGCGCTAAACGCACAAGGGATCTATGACGAGTTTGGGCCCCCGCATTGCGCAGTTTTTTTGCGCGTCACCGCAAGCGCAACAACCATGGGCACGAGCGCGCATTTTCTTTCAAACGCTCCCCCGCGAGGTAGCACCGATGTCCTCCCCCCGTTCCAAATCACTCCGCGCCGCCCTCCGCCTGCTGCTCCTGCTCCCGGCCACGCTGGCCCTGACGGCGACGAGCCCGGCCTCCGCCATGACCTCCCTCATGGGCGGCACGACGCTCGGCCTCGACCAAAACTACGCCGCGCGCGCCGACGTCGGCTGGCCCGATCTGCGCCTGACCTGGGTGGTCCCCTTCACCGAGCGCGTCGACATCTCGCCGCAGTTCACGCTGCGCTACGGTCAGAACCTCCGCACGGGCGTCGTCGGCTACGAGCCCGGCATCGAGATCCGCTGGAGCTTCTTTCAGCGCCACGCCACGAGCTTGGCCTTCTACGCCAACCCGGCGGCCCTCATCTGGGTTCCCACCGACGGCACGAAGGGCCAGGTCGGGTTCCGCATCGGCGGCCCCGGCATCGTCGGCGGCTGGCAGATCGGGTCGCGCGTGGCGATGAACTACGGCATCCGGGTGCCCATGCGCGTGATGTTCTCGCCCGACGTGACGTTCACGGCGCCGGTCCTCGCCGACCTGGGCTTCGAGGTGGAGGCGTGGCGCAGCGAGGAAGCGCGGGTGTCGGTGACCGGCCAGATGTCGGCGGGCCCGGAGTTCTGCACGGGCCCTTGCCGCGACGTCGAGCTGGCCGTCGAGCTGGGCCTCGGCGCCCACGTCATCTGGTAGGACTTCCCCGAGCGGCCCCGCGCACATGCGGCGCGGGGCCAGCACCTTCCGAATCGCGCCGAGCGCGTGCTATATCCCGCCGCCGAATCGAAGCCGGCCCGCAGCCGGCGCAGGGAGTCGGATGAGCGAGAAAGGAGCGAAGCCGCCGGGGCCCCAGGCGCCGGAGGGCGCTGGAGGCGAGGCGAGCGATGAGGACGGCGACAAGAAGGCCCAACTCGAGGCCCTCTTCGCCGCCTGGGACGAGCGGGGACGCGCCGAGGGCGTCGGCGAGGCCGAGCCCGAGGTGGACGACGAGCTGCGCCGCGCCCGCCTCGCGTGGGGCTTTGACCCGCTTCGGCTCTGGCTCACCCTGACCCTGCTCGGCGCCGCGCTCTGCGTCTGGTTGATGGCCTCGACGCGCTACGAGGTGGCCTACTGGCTGCAGGGCGACGCGGCTCCGGTCGAGCTGGGCGATCTCGGCGAGCGCTACAAGGCCGGCGAGCGCACGCTCCCGGTCGAGTCGAACCGGTACGTCCACGCGAGCGGGCTCTTCATCACCCACGAGAGCGAGGGGCTGGTCGGCCGCGGCGACGACGCCGGCGCCGACACCCGCCGCTTCTTCCTCTGCCCGCTCTTCGACATCGTGGTTCGCACCTCGAAGCCCTTCCCCGACAAGCCCTTTCACCGCGCCGCCAGCATCGAGGTGGACGCCGCCTGGGTCGACCTCCTCGAGAAGAAGCGCGCCTTCCCCTACGATCTGACCGTCACCACCGAGATCACCGGGCGCCTGGTCCGCGGCAGCGAGGTCTCGCGCTGGCACGCCAAGCCGGTCGTGCACTTCGCTCAGGTCACACGCCGCGACCCGCGCGAGCTCTGGCTGCTCATCGACGGCGACCGCCCGGAGAACTACGCGCACTTTGCTGTGGTCTGGGGGGCCGCCGTACTGGTACTGCTCAGCTCCTTCGGCCTGCTTGGACGGGCGTGGGTAAGGCGTAGGCGAGGACGATGAGCGTGGATGAGACGATTGCTCCTGCGGCCCTGGCTGCTCGCTTGGCGGCCGCGGCGCGCAAGGCCTCGCACGCGCTCGCCGCGGCCTCGCCCGCGCAGAAAGACCGCGCGCTCACCCGCCTCGCCGAGCTGCTGGTCGAGCGCACCGACGCCCTTGTCGCCGCTAACGCCCGAGATCTTGCCGCTGCCGACGCCGCGGGGATCACCGGCGCCCTGCGCGACCGCCTGACCCTGACGCCCGCTCGCATCCAGGCCATGGCCGAGGGCGTCCGCCAGATCATCGCCCTGCCCGACCCCATCGGCAGCGTCGACGGCCTGACGCGCCGCCCCAACGGCCTGATGATCGGCCGCATGCGCATCCCGCTCGGCGTCATCTGCATCATCTATGAGTCGCGGCCCAACGTGACGGTCGACGCAGGCGCGCTCTGCCTGAAGAGCGGCAACGCGCCGATCCTGAAGGGCGGCAAGGAGGCCAGCCACTCCAATGAGGCGCTGGTCGACCTGATGCGCGAGGCGTTGGTGGACGCGGGGCTGCCCGAGGACGCGGTGCAGGCCGTCGCGACCTCCGATCGCGCGGTCACCGACGCGCTGATTCGCTGCTCGGACGACGTCGATCTCGTCATCCCGCGCGGCGGCGAGGCCCTGATTCGCCACGTCACCGAGCACGCGACGGTCCCGGTCATCCAGCACTACAAGGGCGTCTGCCACGTCTACCTGGACGCCGACTGCGATCTCGAGATGGCGTCGGACATCGCCTTCAACGCGAAGGTGCAGCGGCCGGGCGTCTGTAACGCCATGGAAACACTGCTGATTCACCGCGAGCTGGCGCCGACCTTGATCCCGCGCCTCTTCCCGCGGCTCGCCGAGGCTGGCGTGACCCTGCGCGCGGACGCCCGAACCCGCGCCCTGTGGCCCTCTGCGGAGCCCGCCACGGACGCCGACTGGGACACGGAGTACCTCGATCTGGTGCTCTCGGTCCGACTGGTCGACGATATGGACGTTGCTCTGGCCCATATCGCTCGATACGGTTCAGGGCACACGGAAGCCATCGTAACCAACCGCTATTCGGCGGGGCAGCGATTCATCCGCGAGGTGACCGCGAGTTGTGTCCTCATCAATGCGTCCACGCGCTTCAACGACGGATTCGAGCTCGGCCTCGGCGCCGAGATCGGCATCAGCACGTCGCGCTTGCACGCGTATGGGCCCATGGGACTCGAGGAATTGACCGCGCGGAAGTGGATCGTCTATGGCGAGGGGCAGATCCGTGGATAGCCCCGACCTCGCGACCGCCTCGCCGCGCAAACCAGTGCGAGCCAAGCCACTGCTAGGAGAAGGAACCGATTTGAATCAGGCACCGGCCGAAGGCATGGGCGACGAAGCGGTGCTCCCCGAGCTCGCTTCGCGCGAGTTGGCAGAGCGCATCGCCGCGTTGGCGTGGGAGAAGAAGGCCGAGGACGTGCGGGTCATGCGCGTCCGTGAGCTGGTCCAATACACCGACTGGTTCGTGGTGATGAGCGCCACCTCGGACCGGCACGCCGCGGCCCTGAGCCAGCACATCGAGCGCTCGCTGCGCACCGATGAGCACGAAAAGCCCATGGCCATCGAGGGTGCCGAGCAGAACCAGTGGGTCGTGATGGACTACTCGGATGTGGTGGTCCACATCTTCTACGAGCCCGTCCGCGCGTACTACGAGCTCGAGCGGCTGTGGAACGAGGCGCCGGCGCTGAAGCTGACGCCGCCCGAGGACGCGCCCGCGAGCGCGCCGGCCGAGGCCAGCGAGGCCGTCGAGAACCCTGGACCCGGATGATCTTCCGGCTGGTCCACCCCGGCTCGGCGAGCTCTGGCCCGCTCGATGACGCCGCGCGGGCCTACCTGAAACGCGTGGGCCGGGCCGTGCGGACGGAGGAGGTCTTCGTCCGCGCCGAGCGCCTGGCCGACGAGCGACCCGACACGGTCGCGCGGGCGCTGACGAGCGAGGGCGAGCGGGTGATGGCGGCGGTCGGACCGCGGGATCGCTTGGTCGCCCTGAGCATCGAGGGCAGCCGCTGGTCGTCCGTCGAGCTGTCGGAGCGCTACGCCGCGTGGCTGGGGTCTGGCGCGCGCGCCGTGGTGTTCGCCCTGGGCAGCGCGCACGGTCTCGCGCCCGAGGTCGAGGCGGCCGCGGTCGAGCGGTGGTCCCTGGGACCCCTGACCCTGCCCCACGACCTGGCGCGGGTCGTCATCTGGGAGCAACTCTACCGGGCCGGGAGCATTCAGCGCGGCGAGCCCTACCACAAGTAGGTCCTGCGCCCTGAAGCCGCCGCGTGGGTCTCGCGCCGACGGACACCCCAAGCCCGTTGGTCCGCCCCTTGCACCGCTGACGCCACCATGTGGCACACCCTCCTCGATCTCGTCTTGCCCCTGCGCTGCGCTGGCTGCGATTCGCCAGTCCGCAGCGCGCTCTTTTGCGGCCCGTGCCGCGCGACGCTCGTCCACGGCGATGGGGATTGCTGTCCCCGTTGTGGGGACATCCGTCTCGACCCGCCCGCCGGCGGCGGGACACACACCTGCGGGCGCTGCCTCGCCGAGCCGCCGCCCTTTCAGCGCGCGCGTGGAGCCTTCGCTTACGGGGGCGCGCTGCGCGAGGTGGTCACGGCTTGGAAGAACGCCCCCGACCACACGCGCGGGCCGCCGCTGGCGCGCCTGATGGCCGAGCGCGCGCAGGCCGCTGGCTGGGACGCGCTGCCGCGGGACACCCTGGTCGTGCCCGTGCCTTCGCCCGACTCGCGGGTGCGGGAGCGCGGGTTCAACCCGGCCGGCGTTCTGGCGACGGCGCTGGCGCGGTCGCTGGGCCTTGAGCTGGAGCCGTTGGGCCTCCAGATCGGCAGGTCGGTGGCCGCCAGCCGCGGCCTCGGCTGGAAGGCTCGCCAGCGGAGGCTACGTGGCGTTTTCGTAGGCGCCGCCGAGCGAATCGCGGGGCGACCGACCCTGCTGGTCGACGACGTGATGACCACCGGGACCACCGCGCGGGCCGCGAGTCGCGCCTTGATGCGGGCGGGCGCGATCTCGGTCGATGTGGCCGTGCTCGCCCGCACGCCGCGCGACTAGTGCGGCCCTCACCTGCGGCGCCTCGCCTCGGCCGCCTGCAGCCGCGGCCTTGGCTGGCGTGCCCTCCGCCACCCGTGATAGGCCACCGGACCTGCCCGCGGGAGACCCGCCAGAGGTCATCATCCTGAGCATCACCCTCGAACAAGTCGCCCTGACCGTCGCCGTGGCCGTGGGCGCCCACCTGGTCGTTGGCGTCGTGCGAGCCGTCGGTCGCCGGCTGCTGCGCTCGCGCGTGGGCTCCCAGACCAAGCTGCGCACGGTCTGGGGCTTCATCAGCAGCCTGCTGGTCTTCAGCATCTACTTCGGCGCGGTCGGGTTCATCCTGACAGCGCTCGGCGTGTCGCTGACCACCTACCTCGCCAGCGCGTCGGTCATCGGCCTCGCGGTGAGCTTCGGCTCCCAGGGCGTGGTTCAGGACGTCATCACGGGCCTCACCCTGGTCTCGTCAGACCTGCTCGACGTGGGCGACATGGTCGATATCGGCGGCCAGACCGGCATCGTGGACGACGTGGGCATGCGCTTCACGACGCTTGTGAACTTCGCCGGCGCCCGGGTCTTCGTGCCCAACCGCTCCATCAACAACGTCATCAACTACCCCAAGGGCTACATCCGCGCCTACCTCGACGCGCGCATGCCCGAGGACCCGGCCCTGCAGGCCGAAGCCGAGCACCGCATCGCCGACATCGCTCAGGCGACCTACGAGCAGTACCCCGGCATCCTGCTGCTGCCGCCGACCGTGGTGGGGCGCCTCCAGCTAGGCGGTGACCGGGCGGTGCTGCGGGTGAAGTTCCGCGTCTGGCCGGGTCAGGGCGCCCTGCTCGAGGGCGCGGTGAAGGCCGCGGTGACTCAATCGCTCAAGCAGCTCGACGCGCAGTACGTCGATTGGATGGTCACGGTCTACTACCGCGCCGAACCCCAGGAGGCGGCGCGGCACGCCCGCCTGCCACGCCCGGGCGCGCTGGCAGAGGCGAAGCTCGAGCCCGAGGGCCCGCCGGCCGGTCGCCAGCGCTCGACCTAGGCTCGCCGCGGCACGCCGGACACGACGAGCAACCTAAGGCCGGCCACCCACGCCGCCGCCGGGCGGCTTCTCAGCCGGGTCCGGCGGGGGGAGCGCCTCATCGGGCGGCGGGGGTTGGGTCGCGCCGAGCGGCTGCCACTCCATGGCCTCCAGGTGCTCCTGGATGTCCGGCTCGTCGAGCAGGTCCCAGATCCCCTCGTTGCCGACCAGGGACAGCCAATCGCTCGCCGCCAGCGCCGCCATCACGTCGGGCGAGCGAAGCACCACCGACTTCGGGTGCTCGAGGATCGCCGTGATGTGCGGGTCGCCCACCAGGTCCACGGCCTTGCGGGTGCCCAGCAGCCACCCCAGCTTCACCAGGGCCTGAGCGCGCGGAAAGTCCTCGGACTCCAGGAAGTTGTGGCTCATCACGAAGCGGCCCGTGGTGCTGGAGGCGTACGGGATCGGCACCGAGCCGGTGGTCTGATTGGCCATGATGAGGCCGACGATGCCCAAGTAGACCACCAGCCCGCCCTTGAGGGCCCCGGCCGCCGCACCGAAGAGGCGGTCCCCGGCGGTCAGCGTGTCGGAGAGCCGGTGCATGTCGGAGGTGAAGCGACCGATCAGGAAGCTCCCGACGAGGTAGGTCAGCATGAACACGAGGAAGAACGCGAGGGTCTCACGCACCATCGGCCGCGCACCGAAGGCCTCGTCCAACCAGGGCTCGACGAACCCGCGCAGGGAGCGGGCGGCGATGAAGGCGACCGCGAGCATCCCGATCTGGCCGAGCTGAAAGACCAGCCCGCGCAGCCAGCCGCGAATGAGCCCCCAGAGCACGACAACGCCGGCGAGTATGTCGAGGGCCATGGGGTGACTCCGAGCGGAAGCGCCCGAAACTGTTAGCGGCTTTGGGCGCTACCAGCAAGAAACCCGGCGCGCGGCGAGGGCTCGAAAGACCAGTCCCCGGCTGGGCGGACGAGGGGAGAGGCGCCCGCCCGAGATCCTCGTCGCGCCACCCACCGGACCCGCCGCTGACGGCTCGGCCCCTAGAAGTTCACACGCAGGTGGGCGCCGGCGTTGACGGTGCTGAGGAAGCTCTCCTCGGCGTCCAGCGCGAACTCGTCGCGGTCGGCGAGCCACGCGCCGCGCCAGCTCGCCTTCACGCCGAGCGTGAGCCGACGCGTGATGTTGATGTCGACGCCGGCGCCCGCGCTCAGGCTGGGCCCGGTCAGGGTGGCCAGCCGGTCGGTGTCGCGGGTGAGCGCTGTGCCGCCGAGGCCGAGCAGCGCGTAGGGCTCGATGCGATGCGACGACGGGATCAAGTAGAAGCGGAGGTTCGCCGCGATGGTCGTCAGGGCCGCGGTCATCGTGGGGTCGAAGACCGTCGGCGCGTCGTGAAAGCTGGTCATCCAGTCGAGGTCGATGCCCAGGACGCCGCCGAGACGCCAGCCCAGGAAGAGCTCGATGCCGCCGCCGCCGTCCATGTCGCAGGAGAAGTTCTCGCCGCGGTCGCAGGCGATGGCCGAGCCGAAGCCGCCGAGCCCGAGGTAGAACACGGGGCGTCGCCACTTCGGGGGCGCCTCTTCAGCGGGCGCCTCCACGTAGACCGGAGCGCGTGGCGGCGGCGGCGCCTGCATCGGGCGGCTGGGCGGGCGCTCTGGGTCGTGGCTGTGGGGGAAGGACGTGGGGTGCGCCTGGGCGGGCGCGACCAGCAAGCCGAGCAACAGCGTGCTCAAGCCGGCGAGGGTGAAAAGTTGGTGACGTGGGGCCATGACGCGGTGTCTCCCGGGGTAGGGCTGTCAGGGACCGACGCGGTCGACCGCCCCGTATTCAGGCTGATAGAATGTGCACGTCCGGTCGCGCAGACCAGTCGCGGGCTGCTAGCGGCTGTGGGTGTGCGGCCACGCGGAGGAACGCCGTGTCGAAATCCGACGAGCTGACCGAGTCGCGCAACGAGTCGCCGGTCGCCGAATCGTCCGAGGGCATCGGGCGATTCCTGGCGCGCCTCTTCCGGGTCATGCTGCAGCCCACGGCCTTCTGGGTCGACCTGCGCCAGACCGGACCGCCGCCCCTCAGCGCGATCCTGTGGCCGCACCTCGCGCTGCTCATCGGGTTGCGCTCGATCGCGGACTTCGTGGGCGTGTTGCTGGCGCCAGGCGGCACCATCTCCGACGCCATCACCAAGGGCCTCGGCGCGCTGGTGGGCTGGATCTTGCTGCCGATTTGCTTGGCCTTTGTCGGCAGCATCATCGGCGGCGTGGGCGGCGGCAGCGCGTCGTTTCGCCGCTCGCTGGCCTTCGCGGCCTACGGGCTGGCGCCGCTCTTCATCGCCGGCAGCCTCGCGATCATCCCGGTCCCCTGGGTCGCTCAAGCGGCCGAGATGCTCGCCATGCCCTACACGTTCTACGTGCTGGCGGTGGGCGTCCATCCGGTGCTCGGCGTGGACCAGCGCCGACTGGCTGGTGCCATCGGGTTGATCAACGGCGCGACCCTGCTGCTCTGGTCCGCGCTGGCGCTGCTGTCCTACTGGCTGCTCCACGCCGCGTTCACGGCCGCCCCGGTGGCGCCCGTGGTCACCGGCTGAGCGGGCCCTACTTCTCTTCGTCCCAGCCTGAACGCTCGAAGCCCCGCAGCTTGGGGCCGTTGCGCGTCTCGTCCTCGAGCGCGACCTTGTCGACCGCGCGGGCGAGGAAGTCGCGCCGCATGACCTCCTGGCCCAGGCGGCTCGCGTCGTAATCCAGCTTCGGATTCCCTGATCCCTTCGAGATATTCCAGAGCGCGACGCTCACGATGAAGGCGAAGGCGACCCCAGCGGCGCCGCCCACCGCGAACCCGACGAAGCGGTCGAGCTGGCCGCGATAGTCCGCGTCGCTGATGTCCTGGGTGAACTTGCCGACGGCGACCCAGACCCCGATGAAGGTGACGAGGAAGACGCCGAGAAAGGACATGCCGACGGCGGTCTCCGCGGCTGTGTTCGTGGTCATCCGCATGGCGAAACCTGCGACCGGCGCCGCGGAGGCCCAGGCCACGAAGCCGCCGACCGCGATGGGGATGATGCGGCTGCCCTGCTTGATGAGGCCGACCTGCCAGCCCACGATGGCCCACAGGAGGACGATGACGGCAGCCGCGATATCGAGTGTCATGTGGGCCTCGTCGACGGAACGGGACGAAGAGGGTCTTCAGCCACAGTCGCTGTCGCGCGCTTCGTAGGTGACGGCGCCGGTGAGCATGTCGATGGTCATGCCCTCGGCGGCGACGAGGGAGCCCGGCTGCACGGCGTTCATGTCGCGCGCCACGCGGTCCATGAACTCGTCGTCGTGGCTGGGCTCGTGGTGAAAGGCGATGAAGCGCCCCACGCCGGCCCTCTTTGCGATGGCCAGGCCCTCGCGCCAGGTGCTGTGCCCCCAGCCGCGGTGGCGCTCGTACTCCTCGCCGTCGACGTAGGCCGCGTCGTAGCCCATGAAATCAGCGCCCGCGGCCAGGGCGATGAGGTCGTGGGGCGGGGTCTCGCTGTGCTCGAAGTCCGAGGCGTGGACGTAGCTCTTGCCGGCGTGGTCGATGCGAATCGCCATCGAGCCCCCGGGATGGTCCAGGGGGCAGGTGGAGATGCGCACGCCCCCGACCTCGAAGCAGCCAGAGCGCTCGACGGTCTTGAACTCGACCTTCGCGGAGACGTTGGCGAGGCCGACGGGAAACGAGGGGTAGGACATCTGGGACTCGAGCGCGGCCTGGGTCGACGACTCCGGCGGCGCGGCGCTGTAGATGTCGAGCCGCGTCCGGGCCTCGTAGATCGGGCTGAAGAACGGGAAGCCCTGCACGTGGTCCAGGTGCAGGTGGCTCAGCATCAGCGCGATGTCGAGGGTACCCTCGGGCTGTTCTTTGAGCAGGCGCCGGCCGAATCGGCGAGCGCCCGTGCCCGCGTCGATCATCAGCACGACGTCGTCGCAGCGCACCTCGATGCACGACGTGTTGCCGCCGTAGCGGACCGTCTCCGGACCCGGCGTGGGGATGCTCCCTCGAACTCCCCAGAATCGTACGAGAAAGCGCTGTTCTTCGTTCGGCATCCGCTGTCGTCCCTCGAAGGAATCGCGCGTTGAGAGTATAGCTGGCGGCACTTAGAATGGAAGCCGAGCCAGGGCTAGGGTCCAAGGCGGCGCGACGATCTGAATTGGAGTCTGGATGGGTAGGCTGAGGCCAGCGCTGGTGTGGGTCGCGTGCGGGCTCGGTGCGTTGGCGTCGCTGTCGGGCTGCGGCAAGAGCTGTGGCGTGCCGGCCCATGATGAGGCCACCGCCGAGCAGGCGAAAGAAAGCGCTGTACCGAAGCCGGCCGGGCCGCCGTGGAGAGCGGGGTACGTGCGGCCGCGGATTTTGGACGTCCACGCGCACATCATGCCGTCGGGCTTGGAGCGTATGGCCGAGATCATGCGCGACAACGGGCTGGCCATCGCGGTGAACCTTTCGGGCGGCTCCTTCGGGCGCGGCTTGGAGATCAGCGAGGCGATGGCCCAGCGCCTGCCCGGGCTGATCAACTTCTACACGCCGAACTGGCGCAGCGCCGGCGTCCCGGGTTTCGGCGCGCGCGAGGCGATGGCGCTTGAGCTGGCGGTCAAAGAGCACGGGTTTCGAGGCTTGAAGATCGCGAAAATACTTGGAATCGGGCTGGCTGACGCCGAGGGGAAGCGGGTGCCCGTCGACTGGCCGGAGCTGGACCCGCTCTGGGCCAAGGCGGGCGAGCTGGGCGTGCCGGTGGCCATCCACACCGGTGATCCCAAAGCGTTCTGGGAGCCCGTGACGCCTGAGAACGAGCGCTACGATGAGCTCTCTGTGCACCCGGGCTGGTCCTACGCCGACGGCAGCGTCCCGCCCCGCGCCGAGCTGATGGCGGAGCGCGACCGCATGGTGGCGAAGCACCCGAAGACCACCTTCATCTGCGTGCATTTCGGAAGCAATTCCGAGGATCTCGACTATGTCGACAAGCTGCTCGACACCCACCCGAACGTGGTCATCGACACCGCGGCGCGCCTGGGCGAGATCGGCCGCCACCCGCCAGACAAGACGCGGGCGTTCTTCATCAAGCACCGAAAGCGCATCCTGTTCGGGACCGATCTCGGGCTGTCGGGCCAGGGGATCATGCTGGGCTCGACCGGCAACGACGAGCCGACCATGGCCGACGTGAAACCTTTCTACGACGCGCACTGGCGCTTCTTCGAGGGCAAGGAGCGCGGCATCCCGCACCCCACGCCGATTCAGGGCCGCTGGACCATCGACGCCATCGACCTCCCCGACGACGTCCTCGAGGACCTCTACTTCGGAAACGCGGCGCGGCTGCTGAAGATCAGCCAGTAACGGCCTGGGTTTTCGGGTCGGGCACCACCATCGTCCCCACGCCCTTGTCGGTCAGCAGCTCGATGAGCGGGGCGTGGAGGACGCGGCCGTCGGCGACGGTGACCAGCGCCACGCCGGAGTCGACGGCGGCGAGGCAGGCCTCGGCTTTGGGGATCATGCCGCCGCTGACGGTGCCGTCGGCCATCCAGGCGCGCAGCTCGGCCGCGCTGACCTCGGAGCGCACGACGCCGTCCGGGCCGCGGATGCCGTCGACGTCGGTGAGGAAGATGAGCTTGTCGGCGCCCAGCTCAGCGGCGACGGCCGTGGCGACGGCGTCCGCGTTGACGTTGAGCGAGGCCATCGAGTCGTCGACGGCGACGGGGGCGACGACGGGGATGAGGCGGGCCTTGAGCACGCCGCGGATGAGGCGGGCGTCCACCGAGGTCATGTCGCCCACCCGCCCGAGATCCACGTGATCGCCGCTCTCCCGCGAGCGGTGCTTGCGCGGCGTCGCCCGGAGCCAGCCGCCGCCGTCGTGGCCGCTGAGCGAGATGGCGCGGCCGCCGCGGCGACCGATGTCTGCGACGATGTCGCGCGAGATTCCACCGACCTGAACGAGCTGCGCGACGCGCATGGTCTCCTCGTCGGTCACGCGCAGGCCGTCGATGAAGCGCGGCTCAATGCCGAGCTTTCGCGCCATCTCGGACACCGCGTTGCCGCCGCCGTGGACCAGCACCACGCGCACGCCGACCGCGCGCAAGAGCACGAGGTCTTGGGTGACGGCGGCGGCCAGCTCCGGCGAGGTCATGGCGGCGCCGCCGTACTTGATGACCACGGTGCGGCCGGCCCATCGCTGGACGTGCGGGAGGGCTTCGACGAGGGCGCTAACCTGCATGATTCACCAGACTTTGAAGCGAGTTCGGGGGGCGGACGCGCGCCGGCGGCCGAGGAGCGGCGCGGGCGGTCAGCTGCGGTAGTCCGCGTTGATGCTCACGTAGCCGGGGGTGAGGTCGCAGCCCCACGCCTCGCCGAGGCCGGGGCCGGGGAGGCGGGCGTGGATGGTGACCTCGGGGGCGTCCAGGGCGGCGGACGCGGTGGCTTCGTCGAAGGGCAGCGGGCGACCGGCGCGGAGTACCGGGATGCCGGCGAAGTCGAGGTCCAGCGCGTCGAGGCCGGCGACGCCTGCTTTTCCGAAGGCGCCGACGACGCGGCCCCAGTTCGGGTCGCGGCCGTAGATGGCGGTCTTCACCAGGGGTGAGACGCACACGGCGCGGGCGGCCTCGCGGGCGACGGCGTCGGACTCGGTGCCCTCGACCAGGACGTGTAGCAGGTGCTCCGCGCCTTCGCCGTCGCGGGCGATCATGCGGGCGAGCTCGCGGCAGACCGCCTCGAGCGCGGAGGCGAGCGCGGCGCGGCCGGGGGTGCCGGGGCGGGCGTCGGGGCCGTGGCCGGTGGCCTGGACGATGAGGGTGTCGCTGGTGGAGGTGTCGCCGTCGACGGTGACGCAGTTGAAGGTGCGGTCTGCGATTTCGCTGAGGAGAGCTTGCAGATCGGGGCCATGGACCTGGGCGTCGGTGGCGACGAAGGCCAGCATGGTGCCCATGTTGGGGTGGATCATGCCCGAGCCTTTGGCGAAGCCGGCGACGCTGATTCCGCCGGCGCGGGCCGCGGCCTGCTTGGGCACGAGGTCGGTGGTCATGATGGCGCGGGCGGCGCGGGTGCCGTCGGCGTCGAGGCTGGTCGCGGCGCGCTCGACGCCGGGCAGCAGGCGGTCCAGGGGCATGGGCACGCCGATGACGCCGGTGGAGCAGACCAAGATGGCGTCGGGGGCGACTCCCAGGAGGCGGGCGGCGGTCTCGGCGGTGCGCGCCACGGCGGCGTCGCCATCGGGGCCGGTGGCGGCGTTGGAGTTGCCGGCGTTGATGACGACGGCGTGGCAGGGACCGGGGACGCGGGCGCGGGTCCAGCGGCAGGGGGCCGAGGCGGCGGAAGAGCGGGTGGTGATGGCCGCCGCGGTGCCGGGCGCGACGAGGACCACGACGTCGTCGCGGGTGCGGGGGTACATGCCGGCGCTGACCACGCCCGCGCGGGCTCCGGCGATGTCGGTCCAGGTCAGGTCGGGCGCGAGCGGAGGCAGCGCGGACTGCGCCGGGGCGGGCAGCGGCGGGGTCGAGGACGCGGTCATGCGTGGCTCCGGACAGAGATGGCGACGCGACGGACCAGCATGGACTGCCGGCAGGCGGCGAGGCGCGAGCAGGCGGCGCAGGTGGCGGATTTGGCCTCTGACGCGCTGCTGACGTCGTCGGCGGTGCGAAGCGGCGAGGCGGAGTCGAGGCCCCGGCGAGTGCGAGCGCGCAGCCAGGGCGTGTCCGAGGCGCTCGAGAAGCCGCAACGCTCGAAGAACTCGACCTCGTCGGTCAGGGCGATGACGGTGCCGAGGCCGCGCGCGGCCGCTTCGGCCATGGCCGCGTCGACGAGCGCGCGCCCGATGCCGCGCCCGCGGAGTGCCACGACCAGCGAACCCAGCTCGGCGGTGCCCGCGGAGAGCGCGGTCACGCAGACCGCACCGACGACGCGGCGACCGACGCAGGCGACCAGGAAGTCGGCGGCGACCACGGTGCGCGGCAGCAGCTTGCCCAGACGCACCTGGGGCGCCATCAGCGCGTCGATGAGCGGGATGTCGGCGGCGGCGGCCGGGCGGATGCGGAGGGCGTGGGTCATATCATCACCGGGTGCAGGGGGAGGCCCGTGGTTTCAGGCAGCCCGAGGGCGGCGTTCATGGCCTGGACGGCTTGACCGGCCGCTCCCTTCATCAAGTTGTCGATAATCGCCACGGCGGTGACGGTGGAACGCTCGAGATCGACGGTGACGTGGACGTGAGCGCGGTTTGAGCAGCGGACGTCGGCGGTCGACGGCGGCTCGTCGCGGAGCTGGACCATGGGCTCGCCGGCGTAACGCGACGCGTAAAGCGCGTTGATCTCGCCTGGCGAGACGGGGCGCGTGAGGCGGGCGTGGACCGTGGCGATCATGCCGCGGTTCATGGGGACGAGGTGGGGTGAGAAGACGACGGGGTGGCCGAGGGCCTGCTCGATCTCGGGCGTGTGCCGGTGGGTGCCGGCGAGGCCGTAGGGGCGGGCGGCGTCGTGGGTCTCGCAGAAGATGTTGCGCGGACCCGGCGAGCGGCCGGCGCCGGAGACGCCGGAGACGCATGAGGCGACGAGCGGTCCGTCGACGAGGCCGGCGCTGACCAGCGGCAGGGACGCCAAGGTGACCGCGGTGGGGTAGCAGCCGGGGTTCGCGATGAGGCGGGCGCTGGCGAGGGCCTCGCGGGTGAGCTCCGGCAGGCCGTAGACGGCGGCGGGGAGGCGCTCCGGGCAGGGGTGCTCGAGGCCGTAGTAGCGGGTGTAGGAGGCGGCGTCGCGCAGGCGGAAGTCGGCGCCGAGGTCGACGACCAGCACGCCAGCGTCGACCAGCGCGGGGGCGAGGCCGGCGGCGTGGCCGTGCGGGAGGGCGAGAAAGACGACGTCGCATGCTGCGAGCTTGTCGGGTTCGATGGACTCGACGGCGAGGTCGGTGAGGCCCGAGAGCCCGGGCCACGACGCGCTGAGCGCTTGGCCTGCGGAGGAGCCGGCGGCGCCGTAGACCACCTCGAGGGCGGGGTGCGACGCGGCGAGCCGCACCAGCTCGGCCCCGGTGTAGCCCGTAATTCCTGCGATTCCGACTCGGTAGCTCATCACGCCTCCCGTGAACGCATATTCATACACGCCGCTGCATAATAATGCAACGCCGGAATCGGCGCAGCTTGTCCGAGGCGCGCGGCGGCGGCAAGATGCTTCGCAAGAGGGTGTTGCCGCATTCTCCCGTCGCGTGGCTGGCTCGTGTCTTTTCAGGCACCTGCACCCGCCGGTCGCTCGCGCGAGGCGGGCGCCCTCCGCACCGAAGTTCCTGAAACGACACCGCTGGCGCCCCGCTCGGTCCGAACACAACAACGCCCTCGATGGAGGCCGCCATGCCGCTCGCACCCGACCGCACACCCACCCACGAGCCCCTGGACCTGGAGGTCATCTGGGACCTGAGCGACGTCATCGACGAGCGGCGCGACGGCGGGCCGGTGAGCGCCGCCATGCTCGCCGAAGTCGCCGCCACGGCCGCTGTGCCGGTGAGTCACGCCTACGTCGCGGCCAGCGTGGATCCCGATCTGGACTGGCAGACGGGCACGCCGGTCACCGTCCGCGTGTGCACGGGCGGCTGCCAAGCCTGGGGTGCCGTGACCGTGCTGGAGCGCCTGCTCGAGCTTCGGCAGGCGCGCGTCGACGCAGGCCAGCCCGCCTTTGACGTGGTCGCCGTGGCCTGCCTCAACACCTGCGATCGCCCCACCGCCGTCGCCTCCGCGGGTCCGCACGGGTACGCGACGCACCCCGAGGTCGACGCCGAGGCGGTCGACGCGCTGATCAGCGCGCTGCTCGACTGACCGACCTCCTGCGAGTCCGAGTCGAGCCGCCCGCCAACGTCGGCACCACGGGCGCATGGCGCAGCAACGGGCAGGCGACTCGCCTCGGAAAGTCGATCCCAGCATGTGGCGCCGGCGATCGTGTTCGGATCTTCGGGTACCGGCCGGATGTCCGGTGGTCAGGGCGAAGCTGCGGGCGCGCAGCGAGCCGCAGCGCCGGACCATAGTAGCACCCGCGCCGTGGAGCAAGCCGATTCATTCGATAGCAGCGTGCTCTTTCGCCAATCGGGCCCGGCCCTGAGGCGGCTCTCAACCGGGGGCGGATGACGACGCGGCGGGTGGGTCTCGATTCGAGCCTCGGACTTTGACTATCGTACGTCGGCCCCCCGAATCCCAGGAGCCCCCGTGGTCCGACTGACAGCCGTGTTCTGTCTTGTGTTCGCTGTCCTGGTCGCGCCCGCCGCGCTCGCCTGCGGGGGGCTCTTCTGCTCCGTGCCGCAGGGGCCGGTGCCGCCGCAGCCCATCGACCAGAACGCCGAGCGCATCATCTTCGACGTCGACGGCGACACGGTGACCACGCACGTGCAGATCCAGTACGCGGGCGCGGCTGACGCCTTCGCGTGGGTGGTGCCGGTCGGCGGCGTGCCGACGGTGGTCGAGTCCTCTGCCGACCTCTTCAGCGATCTGGAGTCCGCGACGGCCGTGCAGGTGACGCTGCCGCAGCCGGAGGCCTGCCCTCAGTTCGCGTCGTCGGGCTCCGGTGGCGGCTTCGCCTGCGCGGCAGACTCCACGGCAGGGGGAGTCAATTTCGAGAACGACCGCGGCGGCCCGGCAGCCAAGTCGCCGGTGACCGTCTTCGCCCACGACTTCACCGACAACTACGAATACACGGTCGTCGGCGCCGAGCAGACCACCGTCTTGGTCAAGTGGCTGCAGGAGAACGGCTACAACGTCTCCGACAACATGGCGCCGGTCATCGCGCCCTACAACGGCGACGCGGGCGCGAAGTTCTTGGCGCTGAAGCTGCGCGGCGGAAAGGTCGCCTCCGACATCGTGCCCATCGCGATGACCTATCCCTCCAAGATGCCGGTCATCCCGCTGCGACTGACCGCCGTCGCCGCGCAACCGCTGATGGGCGTGCTGGTCTTCATCACCGCCGACCGCCACTACGCGCCCGACAACTGGACCTTCATCGAGCCCAACGCCGACGAGATCCTCTTCGACGACACAGGCGCCACCAGCTACTTCGAGTGGGTCGCGCGCTCCAACGACGAGGCCGGTGGCCACCAGTTCGTGCGGGAGTTTCGCGGCTTCAACCCGCTGGAGGGGCTGAAGTACGGCACCGACAACGTGCAGCTGCGGGGCGCAAAGTTGACGCGGTTCTACGCGCGTCTTGGACCGCACCAGATGGACGCGGACCCCTTCTTCGTGCCCGACGACACCCCCGAACAGGGAGGAAACGCCGCGGTGTTCGGGCAGCGCGTGCTGGACTTCAGCGCGCGCACGACCCTGTGGTCCTGTGGCGCCGTGCCCATCGCCGAGCGGCTCCCCTCGCCCTGCGCGTTCAACTACTGCGGCGCGGGCGCCACCTGCACGGTCATGGACGGCCGCGTCGGGTGTGCCTGCCCGACCGGCAGCACGGCGCAGCGCATCACCGGCCCCGACGGGAGCGACCACGTCACCTGCGCGCCGACCGCCAACCCCTTCGGCATCACGGACGAAGCGGGCGGCGTGGGCGGGAGCTTCGACCCGTGCGCGAGCTACCCCTGCGGCTCCGGCAAGTGCGTGCTCAAGGGCGGATTCCCGACCTGCGCGTGCTCGGGCGGCGCCGTCGCGTGCCTGGAGCCAGGCGGCCTGCTGAGCTGCGTGGCCGTGGGCGCCGGCGCGACCACCTTCGGACCGGGCGCCGGCACCGAGTCGGCCGCACCCAAGTCGGCCATGGCCGCGCCGCCTGCGGACAGTCGCTTCGCCGTGACGCTCTGGCCGCCCCTGGCGCTGGTCTTGATCGGGTTGGCGTACTGGCGCCGCCGGGTGCGCGCCCGGGCGCACCTCGCCGCCTGAGACACCCTAGCGAATCAGCTTCGAGATCGCCTTGAACGTGTCGCCGCCGGCCTGCCCCAGCATCTGAAATAGCGCGGTCTCCGTGTTGGTGACGACCGCGCCGGCCGCCTCGCACAGCGCGAGGCCCGACCGCCACGACTCCTTGCGTCGCGACAGGCACGCGTCGGCGAGGACGTGCACGATGTGCCCGGTGGCGACCAGGTCCAGCACGGTCTGGTAGACGCAGATGTGGGTCTCCATCCCGAGCACCAGGACGCGCTTTCGCCCCTGGCTATCGACGGCAGCGCAGGTCGGAGCGTCTTTTGCGCAGGAGAATGCGAGCTTCTCGAAGGGCGTGATGCCCTCGAGCGGACCCGCCAGCGG
The DNA here is from genome assembly GCA_041389525.1 of Myxococcota bacterium. Taxonomy (GTDB): domain Bacteria; phylum Myxococcota_A; class UBA9042; order PHBI01; family JACKFB01; genus JACKFB01. The sequence continues at coordinate 33,964 of JAWKRR010000025.1, forward strand.
CGCGAGGGTGTGACCGAGGCCCTTGGGGTACTGCTCGGTGACGAGCACCGGGAGGCCCAGCAACCGCGCGCCCTCGATGGCGATGCCGGCCTGCTGCGCGTGGCGGTCGCGCACGCCCTCGGGCATGGCCGCGAAGAGGCGCTCCTGGTAGTCGACGACGAGGAGCTGGGTCTCGGCGGTGACGAGGCGAAAGCGGTCGTGGGCGTCGGACATCACGGTGTCTCCTGGCTGGGGGCCGCCCATTCGTACCCACGCCCTCGCCGGCGCGCAAGCGTGCGGCGGGCGGCAGCCTTTGCCCTCGGCGGCGCGGTCGGTGACAATCGGCCGCACGCGACTCACCACCCGATGTCGCGGCCCGGGCGATCGAGGCTGCATGCTCACTTTCGAGGTCACCGTGCCACCCGACAGCGCTGGGGGCGCCCAGCTGCGCATGACCCTGGACGCTGAGCATTGGATGGACGCGTGGCGCCTGGCCCTCGGCGAGCTGGGGGAGCCGGTGCCGCCGGCCGAGCAGGTCACGTGCCGCATCGGCCACGACGGGGCGGTCGAGGTCATCGTCGTCGAGAGCGGGCGGCGCCTCTTCATCCGCTCGACCACCCTGCACGGCGCCCGCGACAGCGCCCCCGGGTCGCCCGGCCTCCCCGCAGGCATCCCGCCCGTCGAGAGCCTGGCGCCGGAGCGGCCCCGCATACGCCGCATCAGCCGCGCGCCGCAGACCACCGCGAGGCCCGCCGCGCCAGAGCGGTCGGTGCCTGTGGCCGCGCCCCTGGGCGGTGGGGCGGACACCTCGGCGAACGAAGCGCTGGGGATGCTGCAGCGCCACGTCCGCTGCGAGGAGATCCTGCTGTGGACGCCGGCGCCCGACGGCCACGGCTGGCGGCTGCACAGCGCGCGCGGCGTGGACCCGCGATTCGTGCCCGGGCTGCTGCTGCGCGAGACCGACAGCATCACCGGCGCCCTCGAGAGCGGCCCGGGACGGCGCACCTTCGTGGGCGCCGGCACGACCATGCGCTGCTCCCGCGGCTTCGGCCGCAAGGTGGTCATCGCCGTGAAATCGGCGGTCTGGGCGCCCGTCCGCGTCCACGACGAGACGGTCGCGCTCATCGTGCTGCTCAATGCGCGCCGCTCGGGCGGCTTCACCGACCCGGAGCTGTCGGCGGTCGACGAGCTCTCGCAAGTGCTCGGCGCGCGCTTGGAACGCGCAGGGCTGGCGGGTTTCGAGTGAGCGCAGGCCTGCGCGGTCACGACCGGACCTCCAGAATCGAGACATTTTCACTAGCGCGGCAGCCGTCGTCGTGACCACAGTAGTGGTGGCGTCAGTGCGGAGGCGCCCGAGGGTCTTGGGATGGGTCGGAGAAGTCACTACCGGGTGAAGGTCGACACCGTCGACCCGGTGCAGATCACGCTAGCCGTGCGCGGATGGCCGCCCATTGGCGTGCGGCTGCGAGACGCCAACGCCCACGGAATCGCGGTGGACGTCGACCCCGACCTGCCCGTCCCGACCTCGCCGGGCAATCAGGTCGAGCTCACGGTCTGGCTGGTCATGCGCCATCGCGCCGTGGTGGTGCCTGCCAAAATCGTGACCGAGACCACCCACGAGCACGGGCGGCGCCTGGGACTTCACTTCGTCGATCCCGATTCGGTGGACCGCGAGCTGGCTTGCGAGCTAGGCGTGGTCTTCAATCGGCGCGGCGGGCCGCGGCACGCCATCCGCGAGTTCAGCCCGGTCTCGCTGGTCCCCGTGGGCGCGCCGGGCCCGGCGGTCATCGCCACCGCGTGCGACGTCTCGTCCTGCGGCGTCGGCGTGACCATGGCGCCGATGGACGACAGCCGGCTGAGCGGCGCCACGCATTTCCGAGCGCAGATCGAGCTGGACGAGGCGGGCGGCGTCATCGACACCCGGGTCGAGCTGCGGCACCGCCGACTCTCGGGCGGGCGCGTGACCTACGGGTTGCGCTTCGACCCGGAGGAGTCCGACGGGCTGGCGGCGATTCGCACGGCGATCCAGACCTTCATCGAGACACGGGCGGCCGCGCCCGCGTGAAGGCCTGGGCGCGGACCCCGAGCCGCCGCCGCGTCACCGGCGCTGCAGACCCACCCGTTGCCGGGCCGCGACGCCCATCGCCCGCCACACGGGCTCGGCCGCTTCAGGGTCGCCCGCGGAGTCCCGCACGAGGTTGCTAAAGCCCGAGATCACCTCGGCGTCTGCTTCACCCCGAGCGAAACGGTTGGCGAGGTTGAGCTGGGTCATCGCTCCGCCCGTATCGTGGCGGGCCAAGGCCGCAGACGCGCCGCGGAGCGCATCGGCCAGCGCGAACCCCTGCAGGTTGCGACGCACCAGAAGCTGCTCGGGCAGCGCCGGGCGCGGCGTCGCGGCCAAGGAGACGCTGGCGCGGGAGGTCGCGTTGTCGAGGGTGACCATATCCTTATAACGGAGCGTGACGTCGGCGACCGCGCCGGGACCGTCGACCCAGAGCTCGACCAGAATCACGTGGGAATCCCCGCCGTAGTAGTACGGGATGACGGTCTGGAGGCCGTCGTCGTCCTCGCCGCGGTCGGCCGTCACGCCGAGGGTGCGCGAGAGGTTTCGGTCGGTCGCGACCTCGCGCGCCTTGACCTGCCGGACCTGCTCGGCGCCGAGGACGCGGCTGCCGAGGATGCGGACCGCGCTGGAGCCCGGCGCGAGGCGGATGTTGATGCGCAGGAGGCGCGCGACGACCTTCGACAGCAGCTCGAGCTCGGTGGTGACGACGTCGCGCTCCTCGCCGGCGGCGGCCCGGTGGTAGTTGCCGTGTCCGGCCGACGCGACCTGCCAGTAGGGCCCCTCGGACGCGGTGCCGAGCTCGACGATGGAGGTCATCGCGCCCTGCAGGGTCAGGCGATGGGCGGCGGCCGCGGCACGCTGCGCGCGCTCGGGGCCGTCGGGGGCGTCACCGGCGACGGCGACCAGCGTCACCTGGCTGCCGGGCACGCGCGCTTGAGCCTGGGCCGCCGTCTGCAGCAGCCCGCCCGCCACGTCGATGGCACGCTCGAGGCTCGCCGGCGAGGATCCCCGCGTGGAACTCAGCCGCTGCAGGCGCTCGGCCAGCACAGCGCGCAGCCCCTTCACCGGCTCGATCTCGCTGAGCACCGCGACCCGCTCGCCCGCGACGACGATGCCCAGCCGGTCTTGCGGCCCCAAGCTGCGCAGCAGCGCGCCGACCAGCTCGTCGGTCGCCTGCGTCCCCGCGGCCAGCGCCGGCCCGTCCACGACCAGCACGACGTCCAGAGGCGGCCGTCGCCAGCCGTAGCGCCGGCTGCCCTGAATCCCCACCTGCAGGTAGACCGGGCCCTCGCCGTCCACCCAGCGGCGGTCCAGGGTGGCGCTCAAGCCCAGCGCCTGCTCCGACGGCGGGTCGAAGGGCTGCGCCGCCGCGTACGCCTCCTGCCACGGCTTGTCGACGCCGCGCAGGTCGCGCTCGATCTGCCGCACCATCTGCTGGTGCGCCGCGTTGCCCCCGAGGTAGGTGTTCTCGAAATAGGCCATCCGCGGCAAGAAGCGCTCGGGCTTCTGAAAGTGCAGCGGGGCCTCGGGCTCCAGGTCCATCTCGACGTCGGCGTCCGGCAGCAGCACCTGGTTGTTCGTGCGGGCTCGCCCACCCCGGTATCCGTGGGCCGTCGTGACGTTTCGCGTCACCGTCCCATCGACCGCGTCTTGCTTCTCGTTCTCGTCGAGTGCCCGCTCCTTGTTCTGATGCCACGGGTTGGCCCGCGGGTCCTGCGCGGACGCTTGGTCCTTTGACTCCGAGAGCTTCTTCTTCGCCGCGTGCACCCGCCGGCCGATCCCCCCTTCGCCGCCAGCCTTGCCCGCGCCGAAGCCGCTCGCATCATCGCGGTCGAGGCCCGCCTGATACCGAGCGCCCATGCCGCCCAGCGCACCCGCAGGGAGGTCCACACCTCCCGCGACCCCCTGCCGCGCCGGAGCGAAGTCCGGGACCTGCGCGAGCTGGGAAGCCGCGCCGTCGAAGGACTTGGGCTCGGGGTGCTCGGCGACCGCCTCGAACACCAGATCCTCGACGCCCTCGCTGTCCCCGAGGGCGCCGGTGACGACGAGGCCCGCCTCCGACTTCACCGAGGGTTTCGGCGCGAACTGCACGGTCTTCTCGTCGCTCGGCTTGGCCTCGTCCGCATACTGCTCTTCGGCCACCGGCGCGGGCGCCGGCTCGGCCGCCTTGTCGTACTCCTCCTGCTCGACCGGCTCCTCGGCCGGCGACCCAGGGCTCGCCGTCGTCGGCGCCGTGGCGGCGTACTCCTCACCACCTTCCACCATGGGAGGTGGCGCCCCGGCCGGCGCCTCGGCGCGGTCGGACATCGCGCACGACCCGAAGATCACCAGAAACGCTGGAAGTACGAGACGCCGCATCATGCCTCCTCGGCGGCGCTACCGCGGGCCCGCCAGCCGCTGACCAAGGCCACCGCCGCGAGCACGCCGATGGCGACGCCCCCTTCGGCCGGCGAGATGCCCCAGCCGATCGCCCGGACCAGGAGCAGCCCCAGACCCAGCACGAGGAAGGCCTTCTCCCGGCCATCCAGCGCCTCGCCGCGGGCGCGCCGCCTCACGACGACGACCAGCAGAATCAGCGACAGCAGGCCCAGCAGCACGCCAAGGCCGGGCCCCGGGGTCGCGACAAACGACACGCCCACAGACAGGGCCTCCTCCGTCGGGTCGTGGACGGCCCACGTAAACAGCAGCTCTTGGAACTCCTGCGAGTCCGGCAGCGAGAACGGCACCTCCAGTCCCGGCGTGGGCTCGTAGGTCTGGTGAAACTCCCACGCCTCGCCGCGCTCGAGATCCGTGGACACGCGCCACAGGCTCATCCGCGCCGGCGCCCGCACCAGCCACTTCAGGTCGGTGACCAGCAGGTCCGCCTTGGGCGCGACCAGCTCGATTCCCCCGACAAAGCCTAGCGGATCACGCCGCACCTCATAGATGACGTCGATGCGCACGTCGGCGCCCTTGCGCACCGGAATGGCGAGCGCCCCCTGCTCGTCGGACACGGCCTTCACCGCGACGCCGTCGCTGGTCACCGACCAGACCTTGTGGCCCTCGGGCAGCGTGAGCCGCAGATACTGCCGGTCGCCGTTGGTCACGTCGTAGGTCGCGTGGCTGACCACGTGGCCGTCTTCGAGGATGGTCGTCTCAAGCCACGCGCGCTTCACCACCGCGCTCAGCGTCTCCACCGTGCGGTGACGCCGCACGTCGACGCCGACGGACCAGGGCGCCCGCGTGTAGGTGTAGCCCAGCACGATCTCGCGCTCGCTTCGCAGCCGCACGGCCCGCGGCAGCTCAGCCGAGTCCACCTGGCGCGCGTCCGCGACCTCGCCGGCCTGCACCTCGATGCCGGTCTCCGCCGTGATGCCGAACGCGCCCTCCTCGACCTCGGCACCCTCGACCCGCAGGTCGGGAAGCGCGATGCGGCCTAGCTCTTTGGGCAGCAGCAGCTCCAGCTCGAGATCGATCTGAATCGCCCCCTCGAGCGCCCGCGTAAACGAGATCCGGTGCCCCTTCCGCCCCGGCCCCGCGTCGAAATCCTTGGCGGCCTCGGCCTTGTTGAGGCTCGGCGCGTTGACCCCCAAGACCGTGACGCCCTCGGGCACGCTGACGATGATGTCGTCCCGGCGGCCGCTCTTGACCTCGACGACCACCGACGCGTTGCCGATGAGCGCGCCGTCTTTGACGAAGTAGAGGGTGTCGACCCGGGCGTCGATGCGCACCTCGCGCTCTTTGGCCGCCGACACGGTGGTCGCGACGGCGCCGGGCGTCCCCACGTGCTTGAACGCCTGGCTCACTTTGTCAGTCAGCGTCTTGCGAATCTCGACGGGCAGCGCGTCCTCGCCCACCTTCGTGTAGCCCGTCGGCTCGGCCGCACCGAAGCCCACCTTGTCGCCGTCGAAGAGCGCGAGGACCCCCATCTCGCGGTACGCGCCGAGCGGGCGCACCAGCAGCAGCGAGACCGGCGTGCCCTCGGCCGTCGGGACCACGGTCTCCAGCTCGAGCTCCAGGGTGTACTCGCCGACGATGTCCGAGCTCAGGTAGATGCGGGCCTGCCGCGGACCCTCGTCGTTCTTCGCGAAGGTGCGCCAGTCGTCGACGCCCACGCCGTTCACCTTGAAGAGCACGGCGTCGTCGGGGAGCTCGACGGGGAGCTCGCGGACGGCGCCGCGGATGACCTGATAGCGGATGATGACCCGCGAGCGCATCACCGCCTCGCTGAGCGTGACCAGCTGGTAGGTCTCGGTGTTCACGCGCACCAGGTCCTCGGGCGCCGCGCGGCTCTCGGTCCAGCGGACGATGACCCGGTCGGTCGGGGCGAGGTGGGCCTCGGCGCGGGTCTTGGCGGTCTCGCCCTCGCCCGTGACGCTGACGCGGGCGGGTGCCGGCGGGTCGAAGCTCACGTCGCGCTGGCCGTCCACGGTCACCTCGACGCGGGTGATCGGGACCCGCTCGACGCCGAGGGTGATCTGCGGCTGCCCCTGCGAGCGGTCGACGCGGACGCGGAAGTGGGCCTTCACGACGTGGCGACCGCGGCCGGTGACGACGGCGAAGTGGCCTTCGTCGGTGAATCGCGCGCCGAGCAACTCCGAACCTTCGCGGACGTCGACGAGGGCGGCGCCCGGCGGGGCGACGCGCACCAGGGCCTGGGCGCCAGCGACGACGACGTCAAAGGTCGCCTCGATGTCGGCGCCCTCGCCGTCGCGCTCCGGGGTGATGACCAGGTCGGCGCGGCGCACGGTCTGCGCGGCGCTGCCGGAGCCCCAGCGGACGACCAGCCCGTGGCTGGCTGGGACGGCGGCGCTGAGGTTGGTCCCGGACCGCTGGACGTCCAGGGCGGGCCAGACCTCGATATCCTCGGCGCGAATCGATCCCGAGACGCTGAGGCTGGCCGACGCGACGGGGGGCAGCGGCACCACAGCCGCGCGGCCCTCCGCGTCGCCACCGGCGGGCGCCACACTGTAGCGAAGGCTCACGTCTACCGCGCGGCCCGCGGGCACGGTCGCCATCAGCACCCCGCCTTGAGCGGTGAAGAGCGCGGTCGAGCCGTCGATCTGTGCGTCGCGCAGCACCACATCGGCCGCGATGACGGGCACCTGGACCTGGCCCTCGCCGCTGGCGGTCAGGCGCGTCTCGACGAGGACCGACACCGCGCCGCCGGGCGTCGACGGCAGCTGGATCGTGATCGAGCCCTGAGACCAGGTCGTCACGACGCCGTCGCGACCGCGGGCCGCGGCCATCAGATCCTCGTAGCGCTTAAGCGGGATCTGGACCTGACCGTCGTCGCCAGGGGCGGCGAGGGCCGGCGCGGCCAGGGGAGCGGCGGCGAGCAGGCAGAGGACGGAGAGAACGGCGGTACGCATGATCACCTCGATCGGTGGTGTGGGCCGGAGCCGGCGCTGCGGAACTGGCGGTCTCAGCGCGCCGGAGGGCTCGAAGCGTCGAGGACCCTGGGACGCGCGGTTGTCGGAAAGGATCTCACGGTTTGGCCTGTTCTGTCTGATTCGACACCTCGGCCTTGACTCGACCGGAGCCGGTGCGTACAAATGTTCAGCATGAACATGCGATCAGATGACAGCCTGCTGCAGATCACGCGCCACGCGTGCGCTGGCGCGGTGTGGACGGTGAATCTGGACCACCGAGGCGAGGCGGACTGCGCGTTCTGTGCGGTCCGCGCGCGACGCATTGGCCCGCCCGCCCCGGCGGCGCCGGCGGACGCGCTGGTCCGGGCGCTGACCGACGAGCTGGGACGACGCGGGCGACGCGGCATCGAGTGGGTGTGGCTGTCTCCCCAGGCGGACCCGTGGGCTCCGGGCGCCGCGGACGAGCTGGGCTTCTCCACGCTGCGGGTGCTGGAGGAGTTGCTGCGCCGCGGCATCGGCGTGGTGGTCCGCACGCGCGGGGGGCTGGACGACGCGCGGGGGCTGCTCGCGTTGGCCCGCCGCTACGGCTCGCGCTTGCGGGTTGAGATCGGCTTTTTCTCAAGCGACGCCGAGCAGATCGCGGCGTGGGAGCGGGGTGCGGCGTCCTTGGCGGCGCGGCTGGAGTTGGGGGCTGAGCTTGTGAGCGCGGGGGCCCAGGTGCGCGGCCGGATCGGCCCCCTGGTGCCGCTGGTCAACGACGGCGAGGCGCAGCTGCGAACGCTGATGCGCGAGCTGGCCCGCCACGGGATCCGCGAGGCGACGCCGTGCTGGATCGAGGACGGGCTGGGGCTCGTGCGCCAGGTCGAGCGCGAGGTCTCGCGGAGCCGCGCGCGGATGCTGGAGGGCTGGTTCAAGCTGGATCGCGCCGGGACCTCGGTGGGTCAGCGGCGACTTCCGGAGAGCGTCCGCGAACACGCGATGCGGCGGCTTGAGCCGGCGGCGAGGGCGGCGCGGGTGGCGCTGCACGTCTGCCGCTGCACTCACGGCACATCGCAGCACAGCTGCCTGGACGCGCCGCGCGGCATGGCGGTGCGCGGTCAGCTTGAGCTCTTCGGCGGCCGCGCCGGCTGATGGGCCACGGAGCGAGCGGTCGGCCCCTAAAGTCGGCTAGGGCGCGCCGGGCTCGGCTGCGACCGAGAAGACCTCGCGATCTTCGAGCCTCACCGCGGTGAGGCGGCGGCCCCACACGCAGCCGGTGTCGAGGCCGAGAAACCCGGGCGCTTGGTACAGACCCAGCGCGGCCCAGTGGCCGAAGATGATCGTCCGGCGCGACGGCTTGCGGCCCGGGGCCTGCCACCACGGGGTGAGATTCTCTGGGCGCTCCGCGAGCGGACCGGCGTAGTCCGCCATGCGCCCGCGGCGGTCGACGCAGCGCAGGCGGGTGAGGCCCGCGAGGATGGTCTGGAAGCGCTCGCGGCCTTGCAGGCTGGCGTGCCAGCGCACCGGCGACTTGCTCAGCGGCTTCAGCCAGCGGGCGGCCTTGTCGGACGCGAACACCGCCTGGGCCTCGGCGGCGAGCAGGCGCGCTTTTCGCAAGCGCCAGTCTGGGTGAATCGCCGCATGGACCAGGGCGAAGTCGGCGTTGGAGTGAAGCAGGGGCTTCGTCCGCAGCCACTCGATGAGGTCGCCGCGGTCGGGGGCGGACAACACGGCGGCGAGGGTGTCGTTGCGCCGGGGCTGCATCGCGCCCAGCGCCCGGGCGATGAGGTAGGTCTCGTGGTTGCCGAGGACCATGACGCAGCGGTCGCCAAGGGCGCGGGCCCACCGCAGCACGGCGAGCGAGTCGGGGCCTCGGTTGACGAGGTCGCCGACCAGCCAGACGGTGTCGCGGGCCGAGTCGAAGCCCACCGTGTCCAGCAAGCGCGTCAGCGGCTCGTAGCAGCCCTGGATATCTCCGATGGCGTAGGTGGACACGTGCGCGGTCGCCGGCTTGGGTGTGGCTGGGCTCTGGGATCCATTGTGCGGCCCCAAGATCGCGAGGTCCACACGAGCGCCGAGCGAGCCGAACTCGACCTGCGCGCCACGCGGGGGGCGAAGCGCGCCCAAGCGCCCGCGGGTCGGGATCAGGCGTCGAGCGCGTCGAGGGCGGAGAGCTCGGCCACGAGCTGGCGCTGGAGGCTACGGGTCTCGGGACCGTCGGCGCGATATCGGGTGTAGTTCCCGTCGGCACCAAGCTCCCAGGCGTCGACGTCGTCCTCAAAGGGCAGGGTCATCAGCTCGCGGACCAGCCGCCGACGCGCGCCGCGCAGCGAGACCGGCCACGCGACCTCGACCCGGCGGAAGAAGTTCCGCGGCATCCAGTCCGCGCTGGACAGGTAGGTCGTCTCCTTGCCGTTGGCGTAGAAGTAGTAGCAGCGGCTGTGTTCGAGGAAACGCCCGACCACCGAGCGGACGCGGATGGTGTCGGAGACGCCGGGGATTCCAGGGCGGAGGCTGCAGATCCCTCGCACGACGAGGCGGATCTCCACGCCAGCCTGCGACGCGGCGTAGAGCGCCCGGATGATCTGCGGCTCGCTGAGGTTATTGAGCTTCGCCATGATCAGCGCGCGCTTGCCGGCGCGGGCGTTCGCGGCCTCCTCCTCGATGAGGCGCAGCATCCTGTCGTGCAGCGAGAACGGCGACTGCAGCAGCTTCTTGTGGCTGACGACGCTGCCCAGCCCGGTGAGCTGCTGGAAGATGTTCGCGACGTCCTCGCACAGGTCCGGGTCGCTGGTCATGGTGCTGATGTCTGTGTAACTGCGGGCGTTTGAGGCGTGATAGTTGCCGGTGCCGAGGTGGGCGTACCGCCGGAGCCGGCCCTCCTCGCGCCGCACGATCAGCAGCATCTTCGCGTGCGCCTTGTAGCCGATTGTCGCAGGCTGACCCGAGCGCCCGCGTCCCGCAGCCGCTGGGCGACACCGATGTTCGCCGCCTCGTCGAAGCGGCGCTGGAGCTCGATGATCGCCGTGGACTTCGCCGCGACGGGCCGCGTCGATGAGGGCCTCGGCGATCTCCTCGAGTCGGCGCCTGTGCGGTACACGGTCTGCTTGATCGCCAGCACGTCGGGGTCGATGGCAGCCTGGCGCAGCAGGTCGATGACCGACGTAGCTCTGGTACGGGTGATGGAGCACTGCCTCGTCGCGGCCGCGCAGCACCGAGAACAGGTTCTTGCCCGCGCAGGCGCGACGGCAGCCCGGGGACAAAGGGCGGATAGGTGAGGCCCACGCCGCTCGACGCGGGTGCAGAGTCGCGCAGGCGGTACAGGTTCACCGCCCGTCCACCTGATAGAGGTCGCGCCGCTCCAGGCCGAATCGCTGGAAGGCAGAACGCGATCCCCGGCGTCGCAGGTGTCGGCGACCTCCAGCCGCACCGCGTCGCCCCACTCGCGGGCACGCAGCTGGCCGCGCAGCGCGAGCAGCAAATCCTCAGCGCCCTCCTCGTCGATCCACAGGTCGCTGTTGCGCGTGAGCCGGAACTGGTGGCAGCCGGTGACCTGCATTCCCGGGAACAGGTCGTCGATGTGGGCGTGGATGACCGACGAGAGCATCACGAACTCGTCGCTGCCGCCGGACAGCTCGGGCGGCAGGCGGATCAGGCGCGGCAGACAGCGCGGCGCCTTCAGCACGGCCAGCCCGATGCGGCGCCCAAACGCGTCTTTTCCCTTGAGCGTCACGATGAAATTGAGGGCCTTGTTCTGGATCGGCGGGAAGGGGTGCGAGGGGTCGAGCGCGGTCGGGGTCAGCACCGGCATGACCTGCTCGAGGAAGGTCCGGTGTATCCAGGCGCGCTGGGGTGCAGACCAGTCGCCGCGGCGCGGGATGCGGACGCCCTGGGTCGCCAGCGCCGGGAAGAGCTCGTCGCGGAGGATGCGGTACTGCTCGCCGACCATCGTGCGCGCGGCGTCGGCGAGCTGGGCCAGGACCTCGGGCGGCGTCAGGCCGTCGGGACCCGCCGTGGGCACGCCGTAGCGCGACTGCTCGACGATGCCGGCGACCCGGATCTCGAAGAGCTCATCGAGGTTGGTGCTGGCGATGGTGAGGAAGCGCAAGCGCTCGAGCAGCGGCACCGCGGGGTCGGCCGCCATCGCCAGCACGCGCATGTTGAATGAGAGGCGGCTCAGCTCGGGGTGGATGTAGTAGCGCGGGTCGGTCAGATCGGGGAGCGCGGCGGGCTCGGCGGGAGCAGGCACCAACGCCGGGGACGCGTGCTCGCGCGGCGCGGCGGCGATCTCGGGCGAACCCGGCGTCCCGGCGCCCGGCTTCGCGATCTCGGCCTCCGAACTCTTCACCACGGCGCTCACCTCGACCCCAGCATGACCGATCCCAGCAGGGGGATCGAGTGACGATTCTGCCACACAGACAACGGAGCAGACGCCCGTCCGTTCCATGATATGGAGCGATCGACTCGCAGGCGCAGAGGCGCACGGAGGGCCCGATGGCGGTGGCGACCACGCACTGGAGCGCGCGCACGCGGCGCGGAAAGGTCTTGCTGGCATGGTGCATCTGGGCCCGCTCCCCGGAAGCCCCGGCGCGAGCGGCCACGGGATCGAGCGTGTTCTGGCCGCCGCGCAGCGCGACGCGACCGTCCTGCTCGAGGCCGGGTTCGATGGCTGGATCGTGGAGAACTTCGGCGACGCGCCCTTCTACCCGGGGCCCGTGCCGGCCTCGACCGTGGCGGCGATGACGCGCATCGCGGCCGCCATGCCGCGCGGCGCGGACTCGCTCTGCGGCGTCAACGTCTTGCGAAACGACGCGCTGTCGGCCCTGGCGGTCGCCGCCGCATGCGGCCTGGATTTCGTGCGGGTCAACGTCCACGTGGGCGCAGCGGTCACCGACCAAGGCGTCATCGAGGGCCGAGCCTACGAGACGATGCGTGAGCGGGCGCGCTGGGCGCCCGAGGTGGCCGTGCTGGCGGACGTCGATGTAAAGCACGCTCGCCCGCTCGGGATCGGCGCCCACATCGCCGAATCGGCGGCCGAAGCCGCGGGCCGCGGGCTCGCGGATGGCCTGATAGTGACTGGGAAATCGACGGGTGCGCGCGTCGATCTGAACGACCTGCGGGCCGTGCGCGACGCCGCCCTCGACGTGCCGGTCCTGCTCGGCAGCGGCGTCAGCGCGGACTCGGTCGCCGAGCTTCTGGCCAAGGCCGACGGCGTCATCGTGGGGACGGCGTTGAAGGTGGACGGCGTGACCACCGCGGCGGTGGACCCCGAGCGGGCGCGCGCGTTCATCGCCGCCGCGCGAAAGCCGATCCACTGACGCGGCCTGGCCGAGCGCGCCGCTAGGGGACTGCCGTCTCCATGGTCGCGCGCGCGCCGGTAGCCTCGCGGAAGCTCAGCAGGTCGCCGTCGCCCTTGTCCGCGCCGAAGCGGGCGGCCCAGCTCTCGTAAAAGCTCATCTCGGTCGCCGTGAGCGGGCGCGCGGACACGGCGACGAACGCGGCCCTGAAGGCGGTCTTGGCCTCGCCAAAGGCCGGCTTTCGGACGCCGTGGATCGCGACGAGGTCGGCGAGCGTGATGCTGTCGAGGGCTGCGGCCCGCAAGGTCTCGCGGCCACCGCTGATGCCGAGGCTCTCCGCGCCCCGAAGCACTGGCAGCGGCGGCAGCTCGGCCGGGTCCAGCAGGCCCATCAAGTAGAGCTCCCACGGCCCGTAGCGCTTGGTGTCGCCGCCGTTCGCGAAGCGCCCGAAGCGGTCCACCGTGTAGGTGCCGTCGCCATGGTCGACGAGGCTGGCCGGGTCGAAGCCGCCGAGCTGGCCGTCGGCCCCGCTGGTCCCCCAGTGGGTGCCCGAGAAGCCCAGGCTCGGGTCGAGGAAGACGCCGTAGCGGTGCGCGGTCTCGTGCAGCAGCGGCCCGTTGTCGCTGAAATTCATGGCGAACACACTCTGCAGCCGCGTGCTGCCGAAGTCGCCCGCGGACGCGCCGACGTCGATGCCCAGGCCGGCCGCGTCGTTTCGCACGTTGAAGGTCGCGCCGCCCGCGCCGCTGACCGCGTAGTACTCAGGGAACAGGTAGAGGAAATCGACCTCGTAGCCCAGGGCGCCCATGACCTCGCGGGCCGCCGTGGCGACGTTCGGGCCGTCGTCGTTGAGCATGGCGACCAGCGTCGGCATCACGCGCGGCGCGACGAGGTTGACGAGGTTTGAGGTGGCTTGGTGGCCGTCACCAGCGGGCCGCGGCGTCACCAGGGCGCCCGGTGAGACCACGCCGAGATCGAAGCTGCCCGAGACGAAGACCGAGCGCTGCTCTTGATAACCCTGCCACACCGCGCGCGAGCGGGTGCCGGTGTCGTCGCGGACCCGGACCTCGTCCAGCTCGCGGAGGCCGACCTTGCCGCCGGTCAGCGCGGGCGTGAGCGCGGTGATACCGCCACGCGACCAGATGCCGTCAGCCCCCACGCGGTCGCCGTGCGTCCCGTCGTCGAAGAGCTCGATCCCGTCTTTGGGCACGGGCGCCCCGTCCACCATGAGATCGTCGAGGGGCGGCAAGCGCAGCGGCGACTCGGAGGCGTCGGAGGCGCCGGCCCAGACCTGCGCGACGCCCTGCCCGCCCACGATGCGCACCTCGAGCCGCGTGGCCTCGCTGCCGTCGTTGCGCACGGCGAAGGGCCAGAAGCGGCCGTACACCATCTGCCAGCCGCTGCTGGCGTCGTTCTCGTCGGGGATCCCGTCGTTGTCGTTGTCGGCGTGCAGCCCTTCGAGGGCGTCCATCAGCCCGTCGCCGTCGCTGTCTAGGGGCGGGCTCGGGCGGGGTCCGACCTCGACGCCGTCGGGCTTTCCGTCGTGATCGCTGTCGGGGTCGGCGGGGTCGGTGCCGAGGGCGAGCTCGTCGGCGTTGTCGAGGCCGTCCTGGTCGTCGTCGCCGGCTTGCACCACGCCGAGCTGGACGAGCTGGGTCGCGTCGGGGCGGACGCCGTTGGTCGCGCTCACGGTGAAGCTGACGGGACCGACGTGCTCGGGGCCGGGCGTGCCGGACACGATGGCCGCGTCGAGGCTGAGCCAGGTCGGCGCGCCGCTGAGGGAGAGGACCGGCGGCGGGTCGCCGGTGACCACGACCGGGTAGACGTACTCGGTCCCGACCGTGGCGGCGCGGGGCGCGACGCTGGTGAAGCGCGGCGCGTCGCTCGACCCGTCGCCGCCGCTCGCGCAGGCGGCGAGAGAGAGCGCGAGGCTGAGGACGCAAGCTCGACCGAGATCCCAGTGCATCGCCCGATCTTACACGAGCAGCGCTTAGAACAGGAACTGGCCCAGGACGTTCAGCGAGAGCACGTTCGGCTCGGTGTAGACGCGAAGGGCGTGGCCTGACGCGTCGCGCTCGACCTGCGTGCGGTTCTGGTCGCGGCCGAAGAGCACGTCCGTCAAGAGCGCGAACTGCTTGGCCGGGTGCCACTTGAAGCCCAGCTCGAGCCACCAGACCGGCACCGCGTCGTCGCCTTCGGGGAGGATGTACCAGCCGCCGGCGTCGGCGTCGGAGATGACGGTGGTGCGCACGCCGGCCGAGGCTGCGTCGGTGCCAGCGCCGTCGGGCGCGACCCCGCGGTAGGTCGCGGGCAGGCGCACGCCGCCGGTCAGGGCCAGGGTGAAATCGCCGAGGCGGTGGTCGACCGAGAGCAGCGCCTGCACCTCGGGGGTGACCTCGGAGCCGTCGGGCAGCGTGGAGTAGGGGAAGAGCCCAGGCACGTCGGCGACGATGTGCGTCAGGCTGCGGTTTCGCTGCTCCACGTGGATTCGCGTGTCGCCGACGCGGAGCTGAAAGCCGAGGTGCGACGCCCAGGCCCACTCGAGGGCCGTCGAGTTGGGGCGGTCGGTGTCGGCCAGGTTCTGCACGCGCAGCGAGCCTTCGCCGGTGACGGCCCACGCGAGGCGGCCCTCGTAGCTGGGCTTCTCGATGATCTGCTCGCCGCCCGCGGCCACGCGCTGGTAGAGCGCGCTGGCGATGCGCAGCCCCACCGGCAGCCCGCTGCGCCACGCCAATCGCAGCGAGGCGCCACCTGACAGAATCGGCTTACCGATGACGCCCTCCTTCGAGAGCGTGCCCTTGTGGAAGAAACCGCCGTTGACCTCGGCCGAGAAGCCCTGGGCGCGGCCGTAGCCGAAGCCGCCGAGCAGCCCGTAGAAG
The DNA here is from genome assembly GCA_041389525.1 of Myxococcota bacterium. Classification (GTDB taxonomy): domain Bacteria; phylum Myxococcota_A; class UBA9042; order PHBI01; family JACKFB01; genus JACKFB01. Next base: position 49,514 of record JAWKRR010000025.1, read on the forward strand.
GTCCGCGTCGAGAACAGGATGCGGTTGCCGCCGTCGTTCTCGAGCTCGATCTCGAGCGGTGTCTTGATGAGCGCCGATTTGGCGCCCGCGAACACGTAGAAGCCGTCGAGATCGAGGGAGAGCTTGATGCCCGGGGCCAAGCCGCGGCGGAAGTTGCGCGGGAACTCGTCCTTGGTGCCCCACTCGAGGTCGGGGTGAAAACCGAGGGTCAGCGGGCGGGCGTCGACAGGGTAGAACTCAACGGCGAACTCGCGGTTCTGGGCGGCGCCGAAGGCTTTGGCGATGCGCAGGTAGGAGCCCTGGTCGTAGAGGTCGTAGCGGCCGGCCTGCGACGACTCGGGGTCGGTGACGACGGCGAGGCCGACGACCAGCGCGCCGGCGACGCTGAGGCCCTTGCGGAGGCCGACGCTCTTGTAGAGGCCCAGGCGGGTGCGGCCGGCGGAGCAGTCGCGGTGGGGCACGCCGTCGATTTGGGTGCGGCTGCAGCGGCTGAAGTTGGGGTCGGGGCTGTTCTCGCGGGTCTCGCCGGCGCCGACGAGCAGGTTGTCGTCGCCCCAGTTGAGCTGGATCAGCACGCGGTCGAAGACGCTGCTCGGCGGGTCGGCCGCCGGCGGGGGCGGGAGGGGCGCCGGCGCAGGGCCGGGCATCGCCACGGGTGCGGGCGTGGGCTCCGTCAGCGTCGGCACGGCGGGGGCCGGCTCGTCGTTGGCGGCGGGCTCGTCGGCCCGCGAGGCGGGCGCGAAGAGGCAGAGAGCGAGGGCGAACTGAAGGGCGAATCGGCGCATGAAGGCGCTCCGGGACGTCATGGTGTCGTGGCGACGAGGACGTCACCGTCGAAGCGAGGGTCGATGACCCAGAACTGAAGACTGCACTTGCTCTCATCGCTGGAGTCGCCGCACAGGTAGATGTGCCGGAGCGAGCCCGTGAGGCGCGCCAGGGTCACCGGCGGGCACGTGTACTCGTGGAAGCCCTTGTCGGTCAGCGCGTAGGTGCAACGCCCTGCCTCGTCCGGGCCGCCGATCGCGCGGATGTCCAGGGGCTTGAACTCGTCCGCGAGGCCGAGCGAGCCGTAGATCTTCTTCTTCTGCGCGGTGACGCCCGCGTACTGCGCGTACTGGAAGTACCCCTCCAGGTCCGAGCAGAGCGCGGCGTCTTGGCAGTCATTGCGGCAGAGGCTCTCGTCTCCTGCGTCGATGCGGCCGTTGAGGTTGCGGTCGCAGGCGATGAAGCGGGTCGAGACAGCGACGTCGGCGAAGGTCACGAGGTTCGACTCGAAGCGCTCGAGGAATCGCGCGTTTTGGTAGACGGCGGCTGCGTAAGTGGGCGAACCGGGGACCTCGGGGACGAGGATCGGCGAGACGTCCCACGACGCGGGCACGGTGGCGAGCGGGTTGAGGCCGGGGAAGTCGCGGCAGGCCGGGTTGCCCGGGTAGTAGGGCTGAAAGCTCGGGAAGACGAGCTGGGTCTGACCGACGTGCTCTTGGACGGCGCCGGAGAAGCCGCAGAGCTTGTCGCCGAAGTAGACGTCCTGGGGCTTCGAGAAGGTGAAGACGAAGATCCCGTTGAAGAGGCGGTCTGCGGCGTTGTCGTCGAGGTCGACCACGTAAAAGCCGTTTGAGATCACGTTGGTGACGACGAGATTTCCGGCGCTGACCTGGACCTGCTGACCGACCAGGGGGCTCGTGCGGAGGCTGTCGGTGAGCTGGATGTCGCGGATGCGAGGGTTGGCGAACCACAGGGTCGGCGAGACGCCGGTGGCGAAGCTGACGGGGGCCTCGAGATCGTCGTTGAGGTCGGCGCAGCCTGGGTCCGCGAGGTCGAGGAGGCCGTTTCGGTCGTTGTCGATGCCGTCGGAGCACTGGCCGTAGTCGGCCGCGGCGTCCCGCGGCAAGACGCCGTCGGCCTCAAACCAGATGTGGGTCGGGCCGATGGCGCGGATGAGCTTCACCGAGACGTTCTCGAGGCGACCACCCTCCATCAAGAGGTAGTGGCCGGTGCCGGTCATCTCGCCGGGGGTGGAGCGGACGTGGATCGGGCCGCGGTAGGGGAAGGGCAGGCCGTCGCGGCCGATGGCCTGGATGTCGAAGCGCATGGTCAGGGCGCACAGGCGCTGGCCGGTGGTGTTGGGGACGCAGGCGAGCCCGGTGGGGCAGTCCGCGTCTTTCTCGCAGCTGGTACCACCGGCGAACGCGAGGGGCTGGGCCTCGGTGCCGAGAAACTGCGCCTCGGTGCCGGCCGCCAGGCGCACGTCGAAGGAGAGGAGGTCATTCTCGAAGGGCATGTCATCGACGCAGCCAGCCAGCAACGCCAAGGCGGCGAACCCCCATGCGCGGCCTCGGCCGCCAGCGACGCTAGAGATCGTCATCGGGGTTTCCATCGACGGGGAGATCTTCGAGGTTTGCCGGGAGGATGCGGCCGATGCGCCCGTCCGCCTCGGCCCGCGCGCAGGGGATGTTCAGGCAGCGCTCCAGGGCGCGCCACATGGCGTTGAGCTCGCAGGAGACGCCGCGATCGACCGGGCCGGCGCACACATGGGGCAGGCAGCGCCCGTCGGGGCCGCACTGCTCGCCCGGGTGGCAGTCGTTGGCGTCGGCGCAGGGCAGCCGGCAGCGGCTGTCGCGGCACTGCGCGACGGGTACGACGCAGCGTCCGCCTTGGCACAGCGCGCCTGATTCGCAGTCCGCGGCGGTCGCGCAGGCGGTGCACGCGCCGCCGGGGCAGACGGCGGCGACGTCAACGCAGCTCGCGTCGTCTTGGCACGACGCGCCCTCGCGCGGCTCGCAGATCCCCGCGACGCAGAGCCGCTGTCCCGGCGCCAGCGTCAGGTCGCGGCCCGGGCAGTCCGCGTCGGTCTCGCAGCTACGCTCGCAGCGCGTGCTCGCGCAGATGATGTCCTGCGCCTGGCAGAAGCCGGCGACGCAGGGCTGGTCGTCCGCGCACGGCGTGGCCAGGTCGCAGACGGTACAGGTCGCAGGCGTGCAAGGCGTCGGCACCCGGCAGGCGGCCGTGTTGCTGCACTGCCCGCCCAAGTCCACCGCGCAGTGACCGGGGCTGACAAGCTCGCCCGGCGTGGTCTGGGCCACGCGCAGGCAATCGGCGCCGTAGAACGCGGAGACGTCGGCCACACAGCTCTCAAACCCGACGCAGCCCTCCAGCTGCAGCGCGCCGCTCGCGGCCCGGCACTCCTCGATGCACGGGTCGCTCCGAAGCACCGTCTCGAGCACCGCGTCACGCAGCGCCACGTCGGTGTCGATCTGCGTGTTATTGACCTTCAGGACCGTGAACCCCGAGCCACCGCTGGCGATGTAGTCGTTGGTGGCCATCTCGTAGACCGCGTTCGGGTCCAGCGGCCGCCGCACGCAGCCCGTCGCGTCGGTGATCTCGGGGTCGCCGCAGTTGGTGAAGACGATGTCTTTGGCCACGGGCGGGTCGGCCGCGCAGTCCATGATGAACTCGATGCCCGACACCTGAATCTGCGTGGAGCAGCCGCGCCCGGCGCTGCGGCGCGTCGAGAAGTCCAGCAGCTCCTGCACGTCTTTGCCCGACAGGTACATCGTGGTCACGTAGTTGTTGAACGGGAAGATGTTGTAGAGCTGATCGAGGGTGATGGCGCCCGGGTTCAGGTCGGTGCGGATGCCCAGCGAGTTGGTCATCCCGAAGTCGGCGCGGGCGTACTGACGGATGGCCTCGGCGACCATGTTGCCCAGCGGCGAGTCGCCGCCGTCGAAGCCGAAGCGCCGAATGACGCGGGTCGCGTAGCCGTAGACCGACTTCAGGTCGATGGTCTGGTGCAGCTTGCGCGCGTAGGGCTCGATGAGGTCGAGCATCCCGGGGTCTTCGGGGATGTGGGAGTCGATGGGCACCACCTTGTAGTCGTGGGCGACCACCTCGCCGTCGCGCACCACCACGTCCAGGCGCCCGACGAACTTCGCGAAGGCGCCCGAGTGGGCCAAGATCACCGGCCGCCCGGTGCGGTCCGGGATGACCTTCGGCGGCATCAGGACGATGTGCAGGTGCCCGCCCATGACGATGTCCAGGCCCTCGGTGGCGCGGATCATGTCCTCGTCCTCGCCGAGGCCGGCGTGGCTGACCGCCACGATCAGGTCGACGTGCGGGCGCAGGATGTCGACCCAGTCCTGCACCGTCTGCACGATGTCCAGCGGGACGATGTGCAGCGAGTTGCCGATGTCGGTGATCGAGGAGAGCGACGAGAAGTTGCCGACGCCGATGATGCCGATGCGCATCCCGTCCGCGTTGATGATCTCCACGGGCTGTGCGATTTGGCCCAGCCGCTCGCCCGGCTCGAAGAGGTAGTTCGCCGCCACCAGCGGGTAGGTCGCCCAGCGGTCGAGCTGTTTCACGTAGTTCCCAAGCCCCTCGTCGAACTCGTGGTTGCCGATGACCACCGCGTCCGGCCGCAGCTGGCTCAGCGCGCGCTGCTCCGCCTCACCCAGGAACGCGTTGAAGATCGGCGCGCCCTGAAAGCAGTCGCCCGAGTCCACGTAGATCGATCGCGCCGCCCGCGCGCGCTCCCGGTCGATGACCGTCGCCATGCGCGCGATGCCGCCGAAGGGGGAATTTTCCTGCAACAGCCCGAGATCTTCGTCCCCCGCCAGCACCTCGAAGTCGTAGGGCAGCAGGCGCGAGTGGATGTCGGTCGTGTGGAGGATGGTCAGCCGCAGGTCGCGACCGGCGATGGCAGGCGCTTGGTAGCGCTCGGCACAACCCGAGAGGGCGCCGATCATGCACGCCAATAGCAGACCAGACCGCAGCACAGCTTCCTCCCCGGCGGAGCGCGGCATCTAGCACACGGCTTGACCGCGCCACAAGCCAGCGCTGGCCGCGGCGGGGCGGGCTCAGGGTTCATTGCCCCGAACCGCTGACCTCGCGCTCGGATTGACCGCGCGACAGTGATACCGTCCGCCGCCATGAAAAGCTCCCTACTCGCCGTCCTCCTCGTAAGTCTCGCCGCGGGGCCCACCTTCGCTTACAGCGTGGGCGTCTCCAACGGCGTCCCCGTGCGCTGGAAGGCCTCGACGGTGCCCTTCAAGGTCCAGGCCATCGGCTCCGACGACCTGACGCCGGTGAAGACCGATATCGCCATCAACGCGGCCATCGCGACCTGGAACTCGCTGGGGTGCTCGAACCTCGTGATCGAGCGAACCGGCGACGCGCCCAACCCCAAGACGAACCTGCTGGCCGGCGCCGCGCCGAACGGGATCAACGACATCCACTGGCTCGAGGACGCGACCTGGAGCTACGGCAAGTGGGTCCTGGGCGTCACGGCCCCGGTGACCGCGGGCGGCGCGTTCATCGCCGAGGCCGACATCGCGTTCAATGGTTACAAGCAGAAGTGGTCGATCAACGGCGACGGGCGCATCGACGTCGAGTCCGTGGCGCTGCACGAGATCGGCCACGCCTTCGGGCTGAACCACAACCTCGGGCCCTACGACGAGAGCGACCTGCCCACGATGCACCCCAGCGTGTTGCCGAATCTGGCCAGCCGCTCCCTGTCCCCGGACGACGTCAACGCGACCTGCTTTCTCTACCCGGCCACGCCCTACGTCTGCGGCGGCGACGGCGACTGCCCCATGATCCTCGGCCACACCGCCAGCGGCGACGAGTACTACGCGGGCCGCCTGGGGTGCGACGCGGGGACCGGCACCTGCTCGGACACCGAGTATTTCCCTGCAGGGATCGCCCAGATCGGCGAGATCTGTGAGTACGACTCGAGCTGCGTCGAGGGGCTGCGCTGCCAGCCCTGGCAGAACACCGCGGTCTGCTCGACCTTCTGCTTGGTCGAGGACCCGGGCTGCCCCGCTGACTTCACCTGCACGCCCTTCAGCAGCGTGCCGCAGTACGGCGCCTGCCTGCCGACCGACGGCATCCCGAAGGAGCCAGGCCAGGGGCCCGGGGGATGCGTGTCGACCGCGGTCTGTCTGGGCGGGAAGCTCTGCTTGCCGACCCCGACGGGCGAGAAGAAGGTGTGCACCGAGCTTTGCGACGCGACCGTCGACGGGGCTTGCGGCGCGGGGCGCGGCTGCTGGAGCTACGGGGCGAAGAACGGCGGCTGCTTTGAGCTGGCGCTCTTCCCACCGCCGGTGCCGGACCCGGGGCCGGAGCCGGTCGCCGACATCGCGCCTGAGCTGGCGCCCGAGCCGGTCCCCGACTCCGCGCCCGACGCCGGCCCCGTGCCCGACACGTCGGTGAGCGAGGTCGCGCCTGACGGTTCGGGACCTGCGCCCGACCAGTCCGCGCCGGAGACCACGGGCCCGGGTGACGCATCGGTCGCCGAACTGAGCACCCCGGACAGCGCCCAGCCGGGTGGCGGCAGCGCCTCGAGCGGTTGCGGCGCCACCCCCGAGGGTGCCGGCTGGAGCTGGGCGCTCGGATTGCTGCTGGGATTCGCGCTGCTGAAGCGGCGTCGGCGCGCGCCGATGGTGGCGTGGGGCTGACACCGGCCGAGGCGGACGCGCTCATCCGGTATCGACCTGGGGGCAACGACGGCCACGTCGAGAGCCTCTTCCTCGAGCTGGATCTCGGCCAGGGGCGCGGGTTGTGGCTCAGGTACACGCTGTGGGCGCCGACCATCAGCGGTCGGGAGGCGCAGGCGGCGGTCTGGGCGGTGGCGTTCGGGGTCGGCGAGGGCGGCGAGCACGTCGCGCTGCGCGAGACCACGCCGACGTCGCGGGCGCGGTTTGAGACGGAGTCGCTGTACCTGCGGGTCGGCGAGTGCGAGCTGCGCCAGGGCCGCGCGACCGGGACGATCCGCGACGAGGGCGGCGGCCCCGACATCGCGTGGGACCTGAGCTTCCCCTGCGAACACGAGGGGTTTCGCCATCTGCCCGCCGAGTGGATGTACGGCGCCGGCTGGCCGAGCGCCAAGGCCGCGACGCCGCAGATCGACGCGCGATTCTCCGGCACGGTGCGGGTGGGCGAGACCACGCTGAGCGTGCGCGACGCCCCCGGATTGCTCGGCCACAACTGGGGGAAACAGCACCCGCAGCGGTGGCAGTGGCTTCACTGCAACGCGTTTGAGGGCGCTCCCGGCGTGGCGCTCGAGGTGCTCAGCGCGAAGACGGGCGGTGGACGATGGGCCGGTCCGGCGCTGAGCGTGCTGCACCTGCGTCTGCCGGGCGAGCGCATCACCGTCGGGCCTGTACGCGGGCTGTGGGCGACGCGGGTCACGAGCGACGGGCTGGCCTGCCACTTCAGCGCGCGCACCGGAGATCGGCGCGTGGAGGGCGAGTTCAGCGCGGCACCTCAGCGCTTTGTGGGCGTGGACTACACCGATCCGAGCGGGCGGATCGCGCACTGCGTCCACACGAAGATCGCCGACGGCGTCTTGCGGGTCTACGCTCGCGAAGACGGCGCGTGGCGTGAGACCCTCTCGCTGGTGGCCCAAGGCTGCGCGGCGCTCGAGCACGGGACCCGCGGCGACACCCACGGCGTAAGGATACGCATCCGATGACCGAACGCGTCTACCTCGACCACAACGCGACAACCCCTGTGCTGCCCGAGGCGCGCGAGGCCGTCATCGACGCGCTGGACCGCGGCTACGGCAACCCGTCCAGCGCGCACGGGGCCGGCCGGGACGCGCGCGCCATCGTCGAGGCCGCGCGCCAGGCGGTGGCCGACGCGATGGACGTCAAGCCGGCGCAGGTGACCTTCACCTCAGGCGCGACCGAGGGGATCAACCACGTCGTTGAGATCGCGGGGCCAGGCCGCGTGATCGCGAGCGCGGTCGAGCACCCGGCGGTCTACGCGGCGGTCGAGGCGAGGCCCGGTCGCGAGCTGATCCGCTGCCCGGTCGACCGGGACGGCCTCTGCGAGCCCGGAGATATCCTGGACCTCGTGGACGCCGGCGACTTGCCAGCCCTCGTCGCGCTGATCGCCGCCCAGAATGAGACCGGCGTGATTCAGCCGGTGGGCGAGCTGGTGCCCTTCTTGCGGGCCCGCGGCGTCCCCTTCCTGGTGGACGCGGTGCAGCTCGCGGGCAAGCTGCCTGTGACCTTTCAGCCTGACTACACGGTCATCACCGCGCACAAGGTCGGCGGCCCCAAGGGCGTGGGCGCGATCATCAGCCGCGAAGATCTCGAGCTGGCGCCGATGATCTTCGGTGGCGGCCAGGAGTCCGGGCGCCGGGGCGGGACCGAGGGCGTGCCGGCCATCGCCGGGTTCGGCGCGGCCATGGCGGTCGTCGCCGAGACGCGCATCGCGCAGGCCTACCGCCTCTCGCGGCTGCGCGAGGGCCTGCAGCAGGCTTTTCTCGAGTGTTTCCCTGGCTCTGAGGTGGTGGGTCGTGGCGCGCCGCGCCTGCCGAACACCCTGGCGTTGATGCTGCCCGCCGGGATCTCGGGCGCAGCCCTCGTGGCGGCCCTGGACGTCGACGGCATCTGCATCAGCGCCGGCAGCGCGTGCCACGCGGGCACCCCGACCCCCTCGTCGACCCTGCTCGCGATGGGCTATTCGCCCGAAGAGGCCGTGCGCGTCGTCCGCATCACGGTCGGCCCGCCGAACACCACCGACGAGGTGATGCGGGTCTTCTCGCTGCTGCCCGGCGTCGCGAAGCGCATGGCCGCATGATCGTCCGGCTCGCGGGCGTGCTCTCCTACGCCGCCGGGCTTGAGCAGCAGCACCGAGCCCGCGAGCGCGTGCTGGCGGGCGGTCCCGACGAGCTCTTGCTGTTGGAGCACCAGCCCGTGGTGACCCTGGGCCGCCGCGGGGGTGTGGTAGACAGCGCGCGCTTGGCCGAGCTAGGCATCCCGACCGTCCAGACCGACCGGGGCGGGCTCGCGACCTGGCACGGCCCAGGGCAGCTCACCGGCTACCCGATCGTCGATTTGCGCAGGCGCCGCCTGGCTGTGGGTGACTTCGTGGCCACCCTGGGCCGCCTGCTCGAGGCCCTGAGCGCCGAGTTTGGCGTGGACGCCCGCTGGGAGCGCGAGCGCCCCGGCGTGTACGTCGGCGCGAAGAAGCTCGGCTCCATCGGCCTGCACGTTCACCGCGGCGTGACCACCCACGGCTTCGCCCTCAACGTGGACTGCGACCTCGCCGGGTTCGCCGCGATCTCGCCCTGCGGCGCCACCGACCTCGCGATGACGACGCTCGCCCGCGAGGCCGACCGACCGCCGACCCTCGCCCAGGTCCGAGACGCCGCGGCCAGCCAGTTCACGCGCCCGTGGCCAGTCGTGACCACGGGCGCATGACGGCCGGCTAGTCGAGGCCCGCGTCCTTGAGCGCGCGCAGCCGCAGCCGCAGCGCGTTGATGCGGATGAAGCCCTCGGCGTCCTTCTGGTCGTACACGGTGTCCTTCTCGAAGGTCGCGAAGGAGAACGAGTACAGCGAGTTCGGGCTCTTGCGGCCGGTGGTGACGACGTTGCCCTTGAAGAGGCGGAGCCGCGCCGTGCCGGTCACCGAGACCTGGGTCTCGCGCACGATCTTCCGCATCAGCTCGCACTCGGGCGAGTACCAGTACCCGCGGTAGATCATCGCCGAGTACTGCGGCATCAGGCCGTCGCGCATCAGCATGACCTCGCGGTCCAGCGTCAGCGACTCGATGGCGCGGTGGGCGGCGTGCAGCAGCGTGACGCCGGGGGTCTCGTAGACGCCGCGGCTCTTGATGCCGACGTAGCGGTTCTCGACCAGGTCGACGCGGCCGACGCCGTGGCGCCCGCCGATGGCGTTGAGCTTGCGGACCAGCGCCGCCGGCCCGAGGGTCTCGCCGTTGACCGCGACGGGGATGCCCTGCTCGAAGTCGATGAGGACCGTCTCGGGGTCGTCGGGGGTCTTCTCGACCGGGCGGGTCAGCAGGTAGGTCTCCGGCGGCGGCTCCGACCACGGATCCTCGAGGATCCCGCCCTCGAAGCTGACGTGCATCAGGTTCCGGTCGATGGAGTAGGGCTTCTCCAGCGTCGAGGTGATGGGGATGTTGCGCTCGCGGCAGTAGGCGATGAGGTCGCTGCGGCCGGTGAACTCCCAGAAGCGCCAGGGGGCGATGACGCGGATGTGCGGATTGACCGAGTAGCTGGCCAGCTCGAAGCGGATCTGGTCGTTGCCCTTGCCGGTCGCGCCGTGAACCACCGCGTCGGCGCCGTGCTCCATGGCGACCTCGGCGAGGCGACGGCCGATGAGCGGGCGCGCGAGCGAGGTGCCCATGAGGTAGGTGCCCTCGTAGACCGCGTTGGCCTGGACGGCCGGGAACACGAAATCGCGAGCAAATTCCTCGGTGATATCCTCGATCACGGCCGCCGTGGCGCCGCCGGCCAGGGCCTTGGCCTCGAGGCCGTCGAGCTCCTCCTCCTGGCCCACGTCCGCGGTGTAGCAGACCACCTCGCAGCCGTAGGTTTCCTTGAGCCAGGTGAGCATGACCGAGGTGTCGAGCCCGCCGGAGTACGCCAGCACGACCTTCTTAATGGAGACGGGTTGTTTCACGAGCTTGCCTGTCCTTTTTCGATGAGTGACCAGATGGCAGCCACGGTGGCGCCGGGGTCGTGGGTTTCGGCGACGATGCCCAACACGGTGTCGTCGCCTGCGATGGTGCCGATGAGCCCGGCGACTCGGAGCTGGTCGAGAGCGAGGCCCACGGGTTGGGCGCCGCCGGTCCTGGTGCGAATCACCAGGAGATTTCTGGAGGCCACGACGTCGCGGAGGAAGGCGCGCAGGTTCGCGACGGCCACCTCGGTGTCGGGCGTCGTGCGGGCACGACCGTAGCGCGAACCACCAGCCGGCTGCGGCTGCTTGACGACGCCGAGCGCGCGGAGATCGCGGGAGAGCGTGGCCTGGTTCACGTCGAAACCCTCGGCGCTGAGGAGGTGCTGGAGCTGCTCCTGGCTCTCGACTTCGTGGGTCTCGACGAGGCGCAGGATGATTTGGCGGCGGCGGATCTTCAAGGCGGCAAGAATATGCAGGTTTCGCGCATAAACATGCAAGTGCATTCGACCATCGCGGCCCTAGAGCCCGGCCCCGAGGCGCGCGGTCAGCGGTCGATATCTCGGATTCGGTCGCAGCGGAAGGACTTTGCGACCTGGTCGACGTGGCAGACCGCGCGGAGGTAGAGGACGCCGTCGCGGACGTAGAATCCTTGGGGCGTGATGGGCCGGCGCTGGGTGCCCTTGCTGCCGCCTCGGTAGCGGATGTGTAGCAGGCGCTGCTCGGCGATCGCGGCCTCGAGCCCGCGCAGGCCGGGGGGGATGAGCGAGGCGATGTCGGCGAGGGCGGGCGTGGGCACGGGCTCGCTGACGCCGAGATCGAGCATGGAGCGGGCGCCGCTGCGGGCGACGCAGCGGGCGAAGAGGTTTCGGGCGTGCAGCGCGTCGGCGAGGGCGCGGTGGTGAGACGGGGAGTCGCCGCCGCAGCCGAGCCAGTTCACGAGGACCTCGAGGGCGTATCGCGGCGCGTCGGGCAGGGTTCGACGGGCGATTCGGACCGTGCAGGCGGCGGGGGGCGGGGTCCAGGTCGGGTCGATGAGGGCGGCGGCCGCGAGGAGAAACGAGACGTCGAACGCGGCGTTGTGGGCCAGCAAGATCGTGGGCCCTTCGGGGCGGAGGGCCTCGACGATGGCGGGCCAGAGCGCCTCGATGGGCGGGGCGGCAGCGACGTCCTCGTTCGAGATGCCCGTCAGCGTGGACACCGTCGGCAGGATCGCCTTGCCGGGATCGACGAGCTCGTCGAAGACCGCGCCGGCCACCACGCTGCCGTCGGCGCGCACGCGGAACCGAGCCACGCCGACCTCGATGATCCGGTCGAACCCTGGGGCTAGACCGGTGGTCTCGAGATCCACGGAGACGAAGGTCACCTCTGGGAGCGGGAGCCGCCACGGCATGGCCGGAACGCTACGCCGCGAGAGCGCGTCGGTCGAGCGAAACGGGGCAGCGAAATCGGCGTCGCGAGCGAGGCGACCGGATCCTCAGGCGAGCAGGGCCGACACCGTGACCGGCTCGAGGTCGCGGTCCCGCAGGCCCGCGAGGATGGCCGGGAGCGCGCGCGCGGTCACCGCCCGATCGGCGCCCGGTCGGTCGCTGCCGTCGTGAAAGAGCACGATATCTCCTGGCTGAATGCGCGCCAGCACCCGCGCGGCGAGGGCCCCCGCGTCGGTCGCGAAGGTGTCGCGCGAGTGCAGCGACCAGTTCACCACGCGCAGCCCGAGGCGACCGGCGACCCGGGCCAGGGCGGGATTGCGCAGCCCCACGGGCGGTCGATAGAGCGGTCGCCCCACCTCGCCCGTGACCCCCCGCAGCGCGGTCTCGCCTCGCAGCACCTCGCGCTCCATGGCGGCGGCGAGGCGAAAATTCAGCGTCCGCGCGTGGCTGAACGAGTGGTTGCCTAGCTCGTGGCCGCCCGCGACGAGCCGGCGAGCGACCTCCGGGTGCGCCTCGACGTGCTGGCCGATGCAGAAGAAGGTCCCGCGCGCGCCGGCCGCGCCAAGCTGCTCGGCGATTCGCGGCGTCCACGTCGGGTCCGGCCCGTCGTCGAAGGTCAGCGCCACCCGCCTGCCCGCGCCGCGCGGCGCCGACGAGACGGTCGGCACGATGAGGCTCGACGCCGGGCGCGCGACCCCGTCGGCGAGCAGCAGCACCGCGGCCGTGGTCGGCAGCCCAATCGTGAGCGCCGAAGGCCCAAACGCCAACGCCAGCCCGCCCGTCGCGCCAGCCCAAGTGAGGCCGATGAGATCTGCCCGCGTCATGAGGCGACGCTACCACGATGCCTCCGCGGGCGTTCCCATGTTCTGCCGTCGTAGACCCCGCCGTGAGTCCGAACATGGCCACACCCGCTTACGGAGTTGCGCCCCCGGGCATGCCGCGCCATCATCGCGCCGACCTCTCGTCCCGCTGCCCCCGCCGCCTCGGAGCCCCGCATGTCCCGCGTCCTCCGCGTCGCCGCCCTCGCCCTCTGCGTTCTCGCCGGCTGCGCAACCCATCGCGTCGAACTCGAACGCACGTACACCGAACGCGTCCTCCCCAGCACCCTCGCCATGTGGGGCTCGTGGGTCGAGACCTCCAGCGACAAGGTGCGCGTCCGCCTCAACGTCGAGTCTCGTGCCGCCGGCGCCATCGCCATCCCCACGCCCACGATGACCTGCGACATGGCCGAACGCCCAGGCCGCATCGAGCTGTCCGACGAGATCCCGGCCGGCGGCAACATCCTTGTATACCCCTTCGAGGTCGTCAGCTTCACCCTGACCTGCCACCTCAACACGAAGGCCGGCGGCGCGATGCGCGTCGTGATCCCCCAGGTCTTCGACGCCGACGCCCGCACCGAGAACGGCTTGGGGCCGGCGATCACCTCGTACTTCTTCTGGCGCGTCAACGAACACCAACTCCGCTAGTAGGACTCCCGATGCTTCGACCCTTCCTGCCGCTGCTGGCCGCGACCGTCCTGACGCTGAGCGCGTGCGGTGGCCGCGTCAACCTGGGCCCGTCTGAGAATCCGGGCGGCGAGTGGCGTCCGCTGCACATCGACGGCGAGTGGATCACCCCCCACTCGGAGTCCGTCGAGATGAGCCTGCAGCTGCGCAACCGGACCGACCGCGCGCTGCACATCCTGACCACGGACCTGAAGTGCCAGCGCGGCGTCTCCAAGGGCGAGATCGAGCTGAAGGGGCTGGCCGCCCGCGGGACGAAGCTGACCCTCGGGCCGCGCGAAGAGCTGGCGCTGCCGATGGTGTGCCGCGGCGTGGACGGCAAGTCCCCGGGCGCGTTTCGGCTGACGATTCCTCACGTGTACGGCGCCAACCGCGAGCGCCCCAGCGAGCTGGGCGAGGAGCTGCTGAGCGACTTCGTGTGGGAGGTCCCGGCCTCGGTCCTGGAGTAGGGGCCGAGCCGGAGCCATGCGGCAAGCCTGCGCCCTCATACCGTGCCTGGACTCGGCCGCGACGGTCGGCGAGGTCATCCGCAGGACGCGCGCCTATCTCGGCACGGTCATCGTGGTCGACGACGGCTCCATCGATGACTCGGTGGCGGTGGCCGAAGCGGCAGGCGCCACCGTGGTCAGGCACGCGCACAACCGCGGCAAAGGCGCGGCGTTGCTCACCGGGCTGGCCGCCGCGCGCGACCTCGGATACTCGCACGCGGTCGCTTTGGACGCCGACGGCCAGCACGATCCGGCGGACATCCCGAAGCTCACCGCCGAGGCCACCGCACACCCGGACGCGCTTATCATCGGATCTCGCGATTTCTCAGTCCCCAACGTGCCAAAAGGCAGCCGCTTCGGTCGGTCGTTCTCGAACTTCTGGGTGGCGCTCGAGACCGGCCGCCGCCTCTCGGACACCCAGAGCGGCTACCGCGTCTACCCGGTCGCCCTGACCCTGGCGCTGGACCTGGCGCCCTCGCGCTTTCAGTGGGAGGTCGAGATCATCGTGCGTTCGGCCTGGGCCGGCCTCGACGTGCGCGACGTGCCGGTCACGGTCTACTACGCCCCGCCGGACGAGCGGACGAGCCACTTCCGCGGTGTGGTCGACTCCGCGCGCCTGTCCGTGATGCACACGCGCCTGGTCTTCCGCCAAGTGCTCCGCCCGCTCTGGCCCGCCAGGCGGCTGCTTCCGCGACCGTGAGCGCGCCGCCCCCGCTCGGCCCGCGCCAGCGCTGGACGGGCCGCGGTCGAGGCAGCGGCCTCGGCTTCGCCATCTTCTTCCACACCATCCGCTTCCTCGGCCACCGCGTCGCCTACGCGCTGGTGTGGCTGGTCCTCCCGTACTTCATCGCCTTCGCCCCGGCGGCCCGGCGCGCCTCGAGCCGCTACCTCGAGCGCGCCCTGGGCCCCCGCGGCCGCCTCACGCGAATCCGCGACACCTGGCGCCACTTCGAGGCCTTCGCCCGCTCGATGATCGACGACATGCTGCTGCTAGCGCGTCGCGACAGCACGCTGACCTACTCGCGCGACGGCTTCGAGCTGATTCGCGGCGCCTACGACGAGGGCCGCGGCGTGCTCTTGCTCAGCGCCCACGTGGGAAACCGCGGCCTGGCCGGCTCGCGGCTCGAGGACATCAAGGCGAACATCGTGGCCTTCGAGAACGAGGCCGCCAGCATCCGGCGCTTCCTCGACCGCCACCGCCGCGACGACACGCCGAACCTCATCGAGGTCAGCGACGGCCCGGCGGCGGCCGTCTCCATCCTCTCGACGCTGAAGCGGGGCGAGCTTGTCGCGATGCTGGCCGACCGGTCGCGCGGCGACACCGTCTACACCGTGGATTTCCTGGGTGCGCGCGTGGAGCTGCCCGCCGGGCCCTTCCTGATAGCGGTGCTCTCCGGCGCGCCGACCCTGGTGACCTTCGCGCCCAAGATGGCGTCAGACCACCAGCACTTCTACGCGCGACGCCTGCCCACCGACCCCGACGCCCCCCGCGCCGACCGACGCGCGCGC
The DNA here is from genome assembly GCA_041389525.1 of Myxococcota bacterium. Taxonomy (GTDB): domain Bacteria; phylum Myxococcota_A; class UBA9042; order PHBI01; family JACKFB01; genus JACKFB01. The sequence goes on from JAWKRR010000025.1 coordinate 64,874, forward strand.
GCCGAGGCCCTGGCCCACGCCTACGCCCGCGAGCTCGAGGCCTTCGTCGAGCGCTTCCCCTACCAGTGGTACAACTTCTACGACTTCTTCGGCGACACGGTCAGCGCCACCGAGGCGGGCGCAGCGGGCGACTCGCCCAAGGCGTAGCGGGCGACGTCGCACAGGCCGCTGGCCCCGTGCCGACCGCTCGAAAACCCAGGCGCCATCGAGGGATTTACGCCGCCCAGGGCCGCCAGGACAGGCGCCCCGCGTCGGGCCGCGTCGGCGGCGGTCTCGACCACCAGCGCGGCGGCCCCCTCGCCCGCCTCGTCCGGCAGCCCAAGCGCGTTCAGCGCGGCAGACAGCGCCTCGGAGCGCCCGTCGATGGCGACGACCAGAGCACGCGGCGCCCGGCCGGCCTGCACCGCCAAGATCGCCGCCGCCAGCGCCGCCTCCCCGCTGCGCATCCCTTCGCTGACCGTGAGGTTATAGCCCCGCAACGCTAGGAGAATCGCCAGCTCGCCCGCCACCGCCCCGTGTACCGAGCGCTGAAAGAACTGCGGGCTGGCGAATCGTGCTCCGCGGGCGTGAATCCCCCCGAGAAAGCCCGCGGTCTCGTCGAGGTCTGCCAGCGCGGTGCCGACGACCAGCGCGGTGTCCTCGGGCGCGGGGTCAAGGGCGGCGCGCGTGAGGGCCTCGCTGGCGACCGCGAGGGCGATGCGGCCCAGGCGGGTGCTGCGCCGGACCGTGCGCGGATCGATGCCGGCAGGGATCTCGGGCTCTTCGCTCGGGCCGCCGATCTCGGGCTGCCACAGGGCGGCGCCGCTCAACACCAAGTCGAGGTTCATCGGTCACCCCGGCCAAAGACGAGCACGGCGTTGTTGCCCCCGAACGCAAAAGAGGTCGACACCGCCACGCGAATCGACGCGTCCCGCGGGGCGCCCAGGACCAGGTCGGCCGGCGCGTCGTCTTCTGGCGACTCGGTGTTCAGGGTCGCGGGGACGAAGCCCTCGCGGAGCGCCAGCACCGTCACGACGGCCTCCAGCGCTCCGGCGGCGCCCAGGGTGTGGCCCAGGAAGGACTTCGACGCGCTCACCGGCGGCCCGGACGCACCGAAGACCTGCCGCAGCGCACGGGCCTCCGCCTCGTCGTTGGCGGGGGTCGCCGTGCCGTGAGCGTTGATGTAGTCGACGTCCGCTGGCGTCAGGGCGGCGCGGTCCAGGGCGTCGGTCAGGGCGGCGAGGACGGCGAGGCCGTCGGGGGCCGGGGCCGTCATGTGGTGGGCGTCGCAAGAGATGGCCGAGCCCAGCAGCAGCGCGTGAATCGTGGCCCCGCGGGCCCGGGCCTCGTCGGCGCGTTCGAGCACTAGGCAGGCCGCACCTTCGCCGAGGTTGAGGCCGTCGCGGGCGCGGTCAAAGGGCCGGCAAGGCGCGTCGCTCATCAGGCGGAGACTGGAGAATCCCGCGTAGGTCGTCAGGCAGAGGGCGTCCGCGCCGCCGGCCACCACCACGTCGACCCGCCCGCTGCGCAGCATGTCCGCGCCCACGGTCAGCGCGTTCGCTCCCGAGGAGCAGGCGGTGGACAGCGTCATCGTCGGGCCCAGGGCGCCGATGGCGCGGGCGCTCGCCTCGGTCACGGTGCAGGCGGCGTGGTGGCGAAGGGCCGACGCGTCAGGCGCCTCGCCGGCCAGCCGACCGAGATACCACCGCTCGCTCTCGCCGATCCCGCCGGTCGTCGTGCCCATGATGACCGCGACGCGCAGAGGCGGCGCCGGCGAACCCGCGCTGCGCCACGCCTCGGTCGCCGCGGCGATGGCCAGCCGGTGGGTCGCCGGACCGTCGTCGGGGCTGCCCGGGAGCGTCGTGACCTCGCCAACGGGCCGCGAGGGCAGGTCGCCGAGCTCCAGCCGCGTCGTCGCGCCCAGCCCCGAACGGCCCGCGCGCAGGCCGTCCAGCATGGCCGAGACGTCGGGTCCCAGCGCCGAGACAGCGCCGAGCCCCGTCACAGCGATGGCGCCCTGCCGCGGGGTCATTTCGTCCGGTTCGCGGCCACGAAGGCGGCCAGGGTGTCCACGGAGCGGAAGGTGGCGCGCGCCTCATCGCCTTCGAGGGGCTTCTGAATGCCGTACTGGTACTCGAGGGCGACGACGAGCTCGAGGGCGTCGAGGGAATCGAGGCCCAACCCGCCACCGAAGAGCGGGGCGCCGTCTTCGATCGACTCGGGCGTGGTGCCGGCGAGATTGAGCGTTTCAATGATGAGCTGCTTCAGCTCGGTGTGCAGAGCATCCATCGGCGGCCTCTCTCGAGCCGGGGGGCGGGTGACCGGCGCGGAGCCTAATCGATGAAGGGCCGAACCGCCATCACAGGCCGAGCCCGTCGCCGGTTTGGTCGGCTGCCATGGCGTTCAGGCGCGCCGCGAGGGCGGTGATGCGGCCCTCGGGGTCGCGCACGAAGGGGTTGGACTCGTCCCAGACGTAGCCGGCGAGGACCGAGCAGATCATGCGCTCGATCGAGGGCAGGACCTCGGGCGCGAAGAAGAGCGTCGGCAGGCGGCCGTCGTACCAGGCGTGCACGAAGGCGCGGAACACCTCGATGCCGCGGGCCATGGGGGCAGCGTAGTCGGCGTCCCAATCAGGCGCCTCGCCGGCTAGCTCGGCGACGACCAGGGGCGCGGCGCGGGCTGATGACTCGAGGGCGAGCAGGACGCCCGAGGAGAAGACGGGGTCGAGGAACTCGGTGGCGTTCCCGACGAGGCAGTAGCCGGGTCCGGAGAAGCGCGAGACGGCCGCGGAGTAGCCGCCGAGACGGCGCGGGGGGAAGATGAAGCGGACGCCTTCCAAGCGGCGGGCGACGTTGGGTTCGAGGGCGATGGCGGCGCGCAGGGCCTCGGCGGGGTCGGCGGGTTGGGTGTCGAACCAGGCCGCGTCAGCCACGACCCCGACCGAGGTGCGACCGTCGGCGAAGGGGATCACCCACAGCCACACGCCGGGTCCAGCGACGGCGACCCAGATGAGGCCTTCTTCCGTACCGGCGGGGCGGCGGTCGCCCGCGACGTGGGCGAACAGCGCGGCGCGGACTGGCTCTGGGGAGGGACGGTCCAGCCCGAGGAGGCGTGGGAGCACGCGCCCCATGCCGCTGGCGTCGACGATGAAGCGGGGCTCGATGACGCGGGTGCCGCCCGCGCTCTCGACGACGACGCGGGGAGTGGGGTCGACGCTCACCTCCTGGACCGTGGTCTCGAAGGCGATCGGGACTCCGCGAGCGGCCACCGCGGAGGCGAGGGTCTGGTCGAAGTCCTCCCGCGGGACCTGCCACGCGTGGTCGTAGCCGGGGCTGTGTTGGCTGGCGAAGTCGTAGCGGCGGCGCGCGTCGCCGGCCACGAAGAGCGCGCCGTCCTTGCGCAGGTAGCCGCGGGCTTGGACCGCCTCGAGCAGGCCGGCCTCCTCGAGCCGGTCCAGGCAGGCGGGCAGCAGGCTCTCGCCGATGGCGAAGCGCGGGAAACGCGAGCGCTCGACGACCTCGACGCGGAGGCCTCGATCGTGGAGCAACGCGGCCATGAGGCTGCCGGCTGGGCCGGCGCCGATGACGAGGACATCTGTCGGTGCCGGGGGCGTGTGCGCGGCCATCACCACTCCTTGACGTGGAACGGGGCTCGCCAAGAGGGCGCCGACGCTACCACCGGGCCAGCCGGCTGTCTCTGGGGTGGACGATGGCGAGAGAGGCACGATACAAGCGCGCCATGCACGCGCGCATCACCGGCTTAGGGGCCGTCACCGCCTGGGGTTCTGGAGTCGAGGCCACCTTTGCGGGCGCGCTGGCCGGGCGGATCGCGACGAAGCCGACGGAAGCGCTCGACCTGCCTGAGCTCGCGACGATGCACGTGGGCGAGGCGTTGCGGGCGACCGCGCCGGGGGAAGATCGCGCGGGGCGGTTGGCGCGCTTGGCGGTCACCGAGGCGCTGGCGGACGCGGGCTGGGACGAGGCGGCGCTGCGCGACCCTCGGACGGCGCTGCTGGTCGCGACCACGAAGGCCGGGATCGGCGTCGGTCAGCACGTGCTCGAGGGGCGGGCGCCGAACGCGCGGCTCGTGGACTACCCGCTGTGGGCGCTGGCGGCCGGGCTGGCTGCCGAGCTGGGGATGCGCGGGCACGTGTCGACGCTGTCGGTGGCGTGCGCATCGGGGACCGCGGTGCTCGGCCACGGCTGGCGGCTCGTGCGCCAGGGGCGGGCCGACCGCGTCATCGCGGTGGGCGTTGACGGGCTCTCCGAGTTCATCGCGCGGGGCTTCGCGTCCCTGCGCGCGACCGCCCGCGGGCACGCCCAGCCCTTCGATCTGAACCGCACGGGGCTGGTCGCCGGCGAGGCCGCGGGCGTCGTGCTGTTGGAGGGCGGGGCCGGGCCGGCGCGGGCTCGCATCGTCGGATACGCAGGTGCCAACGACGCGGTGCACGTCACGGGGCCGGCCAAGGACGGGCGCGGGCTCATCCGCGCGCTCCGCGGGGCGCTGGACCAAGCGGGGATCGCCGCCGGGGACATCGACGCGGCGAGCGCGCACGGCACCGCGACGCGCTACAACGATCAGATGGAGGGGGTCGCGTACCGCGCGGTGTTCGGCGACGCGGGTCCCCCGGTTCACTCGCTGAAGGGTGGCATCGGGCACACCATGGGCGCGGCCGGCGTGGTCGAGGCCGTGGTCGCCGTGCGTGGGCTGCAGACGGGGCTCTGGGCGCCTACCGCCGGCTTTGAGGAGGCGGACCCCGAGGTCGGGCTGGACATCGTCTGCGGGGCGCCGCGCGAGCTGCCGCTTCGCTATGTCGTATCGAGTTCGTCAGGGTTTTCGGGCATCAACGCGGCGGTGGTCCTGTGCCGAGCGCAGTGATCACCGCGCGATGGACCGGCGTCCCCGTGAGGGAGGCCCTGGTGGCTGAGGCGCGCGGCTTGGTGGCCAGGGCCGAGCGCCTCGATGAGCTCTGCCTCTCCGGGCTGGTCGCGACCAAGCGCGTCCTGGACGTCGCTGGCTTGGAGGCCGCGACGGTGGCCGCGCGCAGCCACGCCCTGATCGTGGGGACCGCGGTGGGCTGCCTCGAGACCGACGTCCTCTACTATGGGCAGATCATCGATGTGGGCCTTGAGCGCGCGAACCCGCGGCTCTTCGCGTACACGCTGGCCAACATGGTGCTCGGGGAGGTCGCCATCGCGAACGGCTGGATGGGCGACCAGCTCGCGATCTCGGCAGGCCGCACCTCGGGCCTCGCGGCGCTGGCGGAGGGCGGCGCCCTCGTCGCGTCGGGCGAGCTGGATCTCGCGCTGGTCTTGGTCTTGGACGTGGTGGGTCCGGCGACGGCGCGGGCCTTCGACGGCCTCGGCACGACGGCGGTCCCGACGATGAGCGCGTTCGTCATCGAGTCGCGCGATGCGGCCGCCGCGCGCGGAGCACCGGCGCTCGCGGAGGTCGAGGGCGGCTGTGGCTTCGACCCTTCCGCTGAGGCCTCCTGGCCGACTCCGGATCTGTTGGCGGCCTCCGGGCTAGAGCAGGTCTTTGGGGCCTTGGGCGGGACGGTCAGCACGCCGGTACGCGTCGACGTGAGCTGCGCCTCGGGTCACACGGCGTGGCTTCGGCTCTCGGCGGGCTGATGGGACACCGGCCGCGGCGCCGGGTAGCCGCTCAGGCCGTGCAGCGGCGCAGGGTTCCGCGGTACGCGGCCGCAGAGGTGTCCCGCGCATCGGCTCGTGAGACAGTCGCGGCACAGAGAATGGGACAGAACGCTGTCCCGCCGCGGCCTGCGAAACCCCGCAAGTACCCTGACGACGCGCAAGATGGACTTTGGCACGACGGTTGCTATCAGTAGCGGTCAGTCGCTCACGATGATTCGGCCCGGCCCGGGCCCGCGTGCCGCATCGGCCACGCCTCCCGAAAGCCCACGCGCCGCGCTCCCTTTCACACTGCAAATCACGGAGAGATCTCCTGAACTCGCAAGCACTACCCGCCCGGCCACGGCCGGTGCTCTGGATGATCTGGCTCGCCATCGTGGCGTCCCTCGGCGCCGCCTGGCTCCTCGCGCCACCCGCGGTTCACGAAGCGCTCTTCGTCTCACGCTGGCCCTTCTGGTTCGGCGGACCGGCGATCGGCCTCTTCGTCCTGTTCTTCCTCTGGGGTGACGGGCGTCAGCTCGGGGTGTCCTCCGGCTACTCCGACGCGTGTTCGGCGGCGTTCGATCCCGGCACCCGGCGATCCTGGCGTCTGATCTTCCTGGTCGGCCTCGTCGGGGGCGGCGCGCTCTCAGCGCTGCTGGCCGGCGGGATCGAGCCGACCCTCGCCATGGGCAGCTTCGACACCGCGGTGTCCTCCGCGCCGCTGACCAAGGCGCTGCTCTTCGGCGGCGGCGGCGTGCTCATCGGCCTCGGCGCACGGCTCGCCGACGGCTGCACCTCCGGCCACGGCATCGTCGGCACCGCGCTGCTCGCGCCGGCCTCGTGGATCGCCACCGGCGCGTTCATGGTCGCCGGCGTCCTCACCGCTCACCTGCTTTTCGCCTGAGGAACGCTGATGATTCGCACACTCGCCTTCGGCCTTCTCTTCGGCTTCTTCCTCTCCCGCGTCGGCGCCACCGACTTCGACGCCATCGCCGGCATGTTCCTGCTGGTCGACTTCCACCTGGTCGGCGTCATTGGGTTGGCGATGGTGGTGGCCGGTCTCGGCCTCGCGATCATCGAGCGTCGCGGCCTGCGCAGCGCCGACGGCGCGCCCATGATCATCGCGCGCAAGGCGATGAAGCCCGGCCTCATCGTCGGCGGGCTGCTCTTTGGTGCGGGGTGGGCGATGACGGGGACCTGCCCGGGCACCGCCCTCTCTCAGCTCGGTGAGGGCAAGATCACGGCGGTCTTCACCATCGCCGGGATCGTGGCAGGGACCGCCCTGTATCAGTCGGTCGGAGTGTGGCTGGAGGAGCGGTTGCTGTCCCTGCGGCGCGGCGACTCGGCGCGGGCGACCACCTCCGAGACCGCGTGACCCGCCCAGACTGAGGCCGCGATAGCTTCCCCTCCCCGCTCCGATCGGACGGCGGTTGCCGCGTTTGGCCCGCGCGCAGCACCCCCCACTCAGGCCACGGGCCGGCCCAGTCAGCAGTGGCCATTTGCCCGCCTCCATCCCCCGTGCTAACGGCCGAGACCGCCATGCGACAGCCCCTCATCCCACGCCGCACCGCGGCGCCCTCGCCCCCGAAGAGCCAACGATGAGGGGGCGCGCCGCCAGCGCCGCCTTGCTCGTCCTGGCCCTCATCGGCCTGATCGACGCATCGTTCCTCGTGTGGGACCACCAGATCTATCTGTTGAACCCGGCGAGCGACGCGGGGATTTGTCAGCGCGGCGGCGGCTGCGAGATCAGCCGAATCTCCTACTGGAGCGAGATCCCGCTTGGCTCTTCGCGTCCGGGGCTGCCCATCGCGCTGCTCGGCGGCGCCTTCTACTTGGCCGTGTGGGTGCTGCTACTGCGCCGCCTTTCGCGCCCTGACGACCCGCGACCCTTGCGCTTGGTTGCCGTGACCAGCCTCGGCGCCCTGGCCTACTCGGTGGTCCTCGCCGGGGTCTCCTTCGGGGCCCAAGGCAAGCTGTGCCCCTACTGCGCGGTCCTGTACGTGGTGAACCTGCTGCTGGTGGTCATCACCGTGGCCTCGTCGGGCGAGCGGCTCGTCGACACCCTGCGGAGAAGCTTCGCGAGCGCTATGACCGGGCTCGGAGCCACGGCCGGCGCCGCCTTCCTGCTGGCCCTCGTCGGTGGGTACGCCGTCTACGCGGCGCCGCTCTACGCCAGTGTGGAGTCGCGGCACGCGCGTCTGCTCGAGGCCGCGGCGAAGCTCGGCGACTCGCCGGTCACCGCGCTGGCGACCGAGGGGCGGCCTAGCGTCGGACCAGCGGACGCACCGGTCCATATCGTGGAGATCGCGGATCTCGAGTGCCCCTACTGCAAGCGCCTCTTCGTGACGCTTCACGAGCTGGCCGCGGCCCAACCCGATCGGATCCGCCTGAGTTTTCTGCACTATCCCCTCGACCCCGCCTGCAATCCCCTGATGGCTCAGCCCTTCCACAAGGACGCCTGCCGCCTCGCGATCGCGGGGGAGTGCGCGCACCGCGAGGGCAAGTTCTTCGAGTTGGCCGGCTGGCTCTTCGAGGCCGGCCCCGAGGTGGCACGCGACGCCATCATCGCCCAGGCCGGCGCGCTCGGCCTGGACGCGACGGCGTTCACCGCCTGCCTCGATGATCCCTCGGTGGTAGAGACGATTCGCGGCGACATCAGCAAGGGCGCCGAGGCCGGGGTTCAGGGCACGCCGAACTTCTTCATCAACGGCCACCACGTCGTCGGTGGACGCGACCGGGACGTCATCGAGGTCATGATCCGGGCGGTCGCGCCTGGATCGGCCGCCCCCGACGCCGGCGGCGGCCCCGCCAAGGGCGGGAGCCACCCATGAACCGCTGCGCCATCGGCATCTTCGACTCGGGCATCGGCGGGCTGACCGTCGCGGCCGAGATCGGCGGCCGCCTGCCCGCCGAAGACATCATCTATCTCGGCGACACCGCGCGCCTGCCCTACGGCACCAAGTCCGCGGCCACGGTGACCCGCTACGCCGAGCGCGCGATGGAGTTGCTGCTGCGCTACCCCGTCAAAGCCGTCGTCGTGGCCTGCAACACCGCCACGGCTCACGCGCTGCCGACCCTGCGCGCGCTGACGGACATGCCGGTCTTGGGCGTGGTGGAGCCGGGGGCGCGCAGCGCCGTGGCCGCGACGCGTTCCGGGCGTATCGGCATCGCCGGGACCGAGGCCACGGTTCGCTCGGAGGCGTACCACCGGGCCATCCGTGAGTTGCTGCCCGAGGCCGAGCTCACCGCGATGCCGTGGCCCCTGCTGGTCCCCCTGGCCGAGGAGGGCTGGGTGGCGCACCCCGTCGCTCGCCTCGCGCTCGAGACCTATCTGGCGCCCTTCGTCGAGGCCGGCGTCGACACGCTGGTGCTGGGCTGCACCCACTACCCCGTGTTCAAGCCGTTGATCGCCGACGTGCTCCGCGAGCGCTTCGGCACCGAGGACGTCGTGCTTGTCGACTCCGCCGAGGCGGTGACGACCGAGCTGGCTGAGCTGCTCGACCAGGGGCAGCTCGAGGCCCCCGAACGCGCAGGCAGGCGCTCGTTTTTCTGCACCGACGCGCCCGAGCGATTTATCCGGGTCGGCTCCACCTTCTTCCCCGGCGGCGACCTGGGCTCGGCCACCGCCGTGGATCTGTAGGCCGTCGGCGATGTCCGAGCTGCCGCGAGTGCTGGGACCACCAGCGGTGAAACCGAACGTCTCGGTGGTCCGCCTCGTCCGCGCTTGGTACATCGCCTGCACCTCAAAGGAGCTGCAGGCGCGGCCGCTGGCCCGCGTCATCTTGGGGACGCCGCTGGTGCTCTTCCGGGCCACGGGTGGCGAGGCGGCGGCGCTCTTGGATCGCTGCGCCCACCGCAACGTCCCGCTCTCGCTCGGGAAGGTCGCGGGCGAGCGGCTGCAGTGCGCCTACCACGGCTGGCAGTTCGACGGGGGCGGCGTCTGCCGCGCGGTCCCGGGCCTCTGCGGCGACGCCGAGAGCCGCGGGAGGCGCGTCCCCGCCTACCCGGTTCGCGAGCTGGACGGCTACATCTGGGTCTGGATGGACCCCGACTCGCCGCCCGTCGGCGAGCCCTACCGGCTGGCCCTCGCGGACAAACCGGGCTACGCGATGGTGCGGCGGCGGGTCGTCGCGCCGGGCACGCTGCACGCGACGGTCGAGAACGCGCTGGACGTACCGCACACGGCGTTCTTGCACGCCGGGCTCTTTCGCGGCGCAGGCGAGCCCAACACCATCGAGGCCACGGTCCGGCGCTTCCACGACCGGGTCGAGGCGGACTACCAGGGCGAGCCTCGTCCGGAAGGGCTGGCCGGTCGCATCCTGTCGCCCGGGGGCGGCGTCGTGCGCCACTGGGACCGCTTCATCCTGCCCAGCATCTCCGAGGTCGAGTACGCCATCGGCGAGGACGCCCACATCCTGGTGGCCGCCATCGCGACGCCGGTCAGCGACTTCGAGACCGTGCTGCACGCCGCGGTCAGCTTCAAGCTGCGCATCCCGAGCTGGTTGGTGCGCGCGGTGCTGACCCCCATCGCGCTCCGGATCTTCGGCCAGGACGCGCACATGCTGCGCCACCAGCGAGACACCATCGAGCGATTCGGAGGCGAGCAGTACGTCTCGACCGATATCGACGTGCTCGGCGGCAGCATCTGGCGCCTGCTCAAAGAGGCCGAGCGGGGCGAGCTGCCGCCCGAGGACACACCGCCCGAGATCCTGCGCACCATCACGCTGCGGGTGTGACCAAGCCATCCGACGACGCGGTGAGGCGCGCTTTCAAGCGCGGCCCCCGACGTCGCCCAGCCCGTCAGAGGCCGCCGATGACCCGAACTCCGACCGCGCTCCTCCCCTCGCTGTTGGTCTCCCTCGCCCTCGCCCTCTCAGCCTGCGCCAGCGAGTCGCAGGGCGCTGGCGCCGACGCCACCACCGACGGTGACTCCGCGCAGCAGGACGGCGCCGACTCGCGCTCCGACGCGGATGCCGTGTCCCCAGACGCCGAGACCGGCCCGACCGCGCCCCCCTTCGGCACCTGCGCGGACGACCCGCTCGCGACCGCGGAAGGCCTCGCCGACAAGGCCGCGCGGTTCGACGCGATCGCCGCGCGTCTCCACCTCAACCCCGCCCTGGGCTGGGTGATGGACGTCACGCTGCGCCCAGGCGCGGACGAGGCGACGGCGACCTATGCCGACGTGCAGGCGTGGCACACGGGCGAGAACGACGGGCTCTGGTCCGGCCTCTACATGGCGTCTCAGGCCTTTCGCTACGCCGTGACTCGCGACGCGGACGCCCTGCGCAACCTCGAGGTGCTGATGGCGTCCGAGCGCGACCGGATGCGCATCACCGGCGTGCCTGGCGTGTTCACGCGGCAGCTGATCCCCCCGGACGTCCCCGGCATCGCGTGCCCCACCGACGACGCGGCCTACACCACGGACGTCGAGAAGGACGACAACCGCTGGGTCCGCATCGACGCGGCGGGGTGCGCCACCGTCGTCGACCACACGACGAGCCAGTGGAAGACCACCGAGCACTGCGGGCTTGAGGCCTACGCCGGGTGGTGCTTCCTCGACAACGTCAGCCAGGACGAATACGCCGGCCACATGCTGGCGCTCGGCGCGATCTGGCGGCTCGTCGACGAGCCGAAGCTCAAGCAGGCGGCCGCCGATCTGCTTGAATCGGTCGGCGTGCACCTCATGGAGAACCACCTCGCGTTCGTCGACTGGGACGGCCGAGTCACCGAGCACGGCAAGCTCTGGGCGACCTCTTTCGCGGGAACGCCCGGCTTCCTCGCGGCCGAGTCCCTGGGCTTCATCCGCCTCGCCGCCGACGCGTCAGGGCGCGAAGACCTCGACCGCTTCTACTACGACTGCCTCCTCCAGCAGGCGGGCCCCGAGCCCTGCCTACCCCACGCGCTGGAGACCGGCGATCCCTACACCAGCTACCTACCCTTCATGGCGGTCTTGACCGAGCCCGACGGCTGCAAGAGCAACTACAACAACCTCTCCATGGTGATGACCTGGCTCTTCGACCTGGCGTTGGTCGAAGACGACCCGGCGGTGCGCGGGCCGGCGCTGAAAGCCCTGGACGAGGAGATCTTCCGCGCGCCGAACGTCCGGAACCTGGAAGCCCAAAAGAACTCCTGGTTCACCTTCATGTGGGCGGCGATGCACCGCTTGGGGCCTGAGGCCGCCGACGCCGACCGCGTGGCCATCGAGACCGCGGTGTGCGGCCTGCGCCAGTTCCCCGCCTCCAAGGCGGTGCCCACCCGCGACCCCTCGGCGACGTACCCCCACGACTGCGACGGCCGCCTGGGCGGCTCCCAGGCCGCGACGCCCATCCCGGTCGCCGAGCGCTGCCCGCGCACCTTCCTGTGGTGGGGCAGCCCCTACGACCGCGGCGGCTGTACAGCCAACAGCCAGCACATCCTGCAGCCGGCCGACTACCTGCTGGCTTACTGGATGGGGCGCTACTACGGCTTCGTGCCCGAAGGCATCTGACCGGCCCCCGGGCGCTGGCCCGAGGCGCGCGCCCTACTCGCCGAAGACCTCGGCGTAGTCCGCCATCGCCGCCTTGACCACCGCGCGCGCGTGGGTCGCGTCGTAGAGCGTGCGCACCTCGATCTGCGCCCGCGCTTCCCCGGGGACCATCTTGTAAGTCGAGAAGTAGTGCCGCAATCGCTCGATGAGCACGGGCGGCAGCTCGCTGACGTCCCCGACGTTGCCCCAGACGTTGTCGCCTTCGAGGACCGCGATGATCTTGTCGTCCGCCTCGCCCCGGTCGAGCAGCTGAATGCCGCCCAGGACGCGCGCCTTCAGGATGATGTCGCCGCGATCGATGGCCCGCTCGCTCAGCACGCAGATGTCGAGCGGATCGGCGTCACCGCGCTCGGCCCCGGGGCACAAGGCGCCGACGCGCGCGCCGCAATACGTCCGCGGGATAAACCCGTAGAGGCTGGGCGGCTGCGAGCTGCTGCGTTGCGGCCGATCGACGCGCACGTAGCCCGTGATCTTGTCGACCTCATACTTGATGAGGTCGAAGGGCGTGATCTCGATGTAGGCCATGACCAGGCTGGGCGCATCGACGCCGGGATCAAGCCCGTGCCAGGGGTGCGGTCGCCAACGAAAAAACGGGGTAGGGAATGCCATGGGCGGGAGCCTATCCCCGACCTCGCGATCGTGCAGCAGCTTTTCGCAGGGTGGCGCCGCGAGGCTCGCGCGGCCCTTAGGGTCCCAGCTTCCCGCTGGCGCCCGGCCAGGCGTCGACGAGCAGCCAGACGCTGAGCGCCGCGGGCAGCGCGACCTCGCCGGCGTCGACGCGGACGGCGGCGAGCGTCCCGTCGGAGGCGGCCTCGGTCGTCGTGTCCGGCCCGTAGTCCAGCGGCACGGGGAGGCCGGTGGCGTCGTCGACCACGAGCAGGCCAAAGCTGTGGGCGTCGCGAAGGAGCTGCGAGCCGGTCACGCTCGCGAGGATCCCCTTGGCGGTACGGCTGAACACCACGTCGCCCACCCGCTTGCCCGGTCCGGTCAGCGGCTCGGCGGCTCGGCGCACCTCGACGGCACCGAAGGCCACGAGCTGATCGGTCTGCGGGCTGCAGAAGCCGAGATTCCGCAGAAACGGCCCAAAGAACACGATACCGCCGCAATCGGCGACCACCGAGAGCGTCGCGGTGAGCGCGTCGGGGCGCACCGCCGGGTGGGCGGCCGCCAGCCAGAAGCGGTCGAAGCCAAGCGTCGCTCCCATGGCCTCCAGGCTGAAGCCGCCGTCGCTGGTGAAGGTCGTGAAGCCATCAGCGGCGTCGCGGATGCGAATCGGGAAGGTCGAGCGCGTGGCCGGGTCCGACAGCACCGTGCCGCTGGCCGGGTCGAAGCGCCGCCCGACCATCCAGCCGAGCACGCCCGCGCCGGTCTCCGCCACCACCCCGATCCGGTAGTGCAGCGAGTCGAACCCGATCTGATTGTAGCTGGGCAGGATCGTCGGCAGGGGTGCTGCCAGCCGCGCCAGGTCAAAGGCCGTCGCGCCGTCGCCCGCAGCGGCCGGCACCCGCAGCGGCTCGGCCGCGATCGGGTCGGTCAGCTTGAACGCGAAGCTGCGGCTGAAGCTCCCGCCCGGGCTGCCGCCCTTCATCACCAGCCCCTCGCGCTCGGGGTCGACCAGGTAGTCGCCGGCGACGCTCAAGGTCACCGTCCCCTCGGCGTCGGTCGCGAATCCGCTGCTGGGAACGACCGAAACGAAGCGCCGGTCCGCGGAAACGTCGACCAGCAGGTCGACCTCGGGGGTGATCGTCACCTTCAGCGCGGCGGCGTCGATGAGCGCCAGGCGCGTGTCGCCGGATTCGCGCACGTAGAGCGAGAACGCCAAGGGTTGGTGCGGGTCGATCCGCTCCGGTGGCGCGTCCAGTGGGCTGCCGAAGTGCGTGGTGTAGAGCACGAAGGCCCCGTCGCTCGGCAGATCCTCAGCCGGGCCTAGGGTGCAGCGGCCATCCGACGCGCTGGCCGGCCGCAGGCAGTAGTCATAGGGCACCGAGAAGATCTCGCCCGACTCGCCGGCGATGACCACCGCCTCCGGCCCCAGGGCTGGCGAGCTGTTCAGGTCGTTTCGGTCACCGGCGATGAGCCGCATCGCGTACCGCAGCCGCCCGTCCGGCTCGAGCACGAAGAGGCGCCCCTCGCCCGAGCCCACGTAGATCCGGTCGTTGCCGTCGATGGCAGGCGACGAGCGGATGGGCTCCCGCGTGTCGAAGCTCCAGACCGGCGCGCCGGTGTCGGGGTCGAGGGCCCAGATCGTCCCGTCCGCGCCTGGCTGAATCAGCACGCCGGTCGAGAGCTCGGCCGGGCTGGCGTAGATGTGGTCGCGCAGGCCGCGAGACCAAAGGACCGTACCGTCAGCCGCGTCAAAGGCGCGCACATAGCCGTCGAACCCGCCCAAGATCAGCTTGCCGTCCGCGGTCAGCAGCGGGCTGGCGGCGATGGTGCCGAGGGTCGACGCGCTCCACAGCGACCCACCCGCCGCGTCGATGGCGAAGACGTTGTCGCCGAGGATCGGCAGGAGGTTGTTGTTGCCGACGTAGAGCGCGCCGGTCGCGACGTCGACAGCCGGCAGCGACCAGGTCTGCTCGGGCATGGTGAAGGCCCAGCGCACCGTGCCGGCGTCGCGGTCGATGGCGTAGATGCGCCAGTTGTCGTTGGGCACCAAGAGCGTCCCGTCGGGCCCCAGGGCGACGTTGCCCTCGAACCAGCGGATGAAGGCGCCCGTCTCCGCTGGGTCGTCGGCTTCGTAGGTCCAGACCTCCGCGCCCGTCGCTGCGTCCCGCGCGTAGAGCCGCCCGTCCCCGGACCCGAAGTAGACGCGGCCCTTGTCGTCCAGCAGCCCCGCCGAGTCGATGATCTCCCCCGTCGTCACCGACCAGCGCTCGACCCCGTCGCGGTCGATGGCGTGAAAGACCCCCGACGCCGACCCGATGTAGGCCGTGCCCTCGCCATCGATGACCGCGGACGAGAAGATCCCCTTGCCGGTCGGAAAGCGCCACGGCGCGCGCTCGCTCGCCGCCGCCGGGATGGGCGCGCGACCGTCTTGGCGCGCAGTGCGCCGAAACTTCGGCCACGGGCTGCTCGGCGAGAGCGGCACGCCGTAGTCAAAGCGGCTGGGCGTCGCCGGCCCGTCGTCCGCCACATCTGAGGCGGCGTCAGCGGAATCCGCGAGGTCTGAGACGTCCGCCCGCCCGTCCGCGCTCCCATCCGAGCCGCCGCCGCAGGCGAGCAGCGCGACCGCGAGCGCCGCCCAAAGCCACGGGTTCAGGCCACGACGCATCTGCCACCCTCCGTCCGGGTCGCGATGCTACACCATCTGCCACGCGCCAAGCGCTGACGACGGCGCCCACGCCGCGAGCGCATGGGCGCGAGGCGAAGCGCACCCGCAGGCACGCCCCGCCCCGCCACAATGGCCGAGGGGAGCGACCGACCGCTCGCGCGACCGACCACTCCCCCCGGACGACGCTCCCCCCTGACGCGAGAACTTCGACTGGGTCGCCAGAGCCGCCTCGAACCCACGCGGGTGCGGCGGCTGCGGCGCGATGTCTGGCTTCGGTCCGCGGCGACTCTGAGCCGCTGGGCCGATGCTAGACTTATCGGCGCGGTGGTCCCGGCCATTGAGCGAAATCTCGCGGGCAGCGCATTTCTGGCCTCCGACCCGCGCGCTGACACACGCAGACCTCAGCCCGTGTTGCGCATCCCGGCGGCGATCCCGTTGACGGTCACCCACAGCACGTCGGCCAGGGTGTCGTCCCCAGCGCGGATGCGGCGCAGGATCTCGGCCTGGAGGATGTTCAGCGGGTCGACGTATGGGTTTCGGACGTCGACGGAGCGGCGCAGCGTCGGGTTTTGCTCCAGCAGCTCGCGCTCGCCCATGACCTCGACGATCGCCTCCCGGGTGCCGGCGAGCAGCGCGCGCAGCGACTCCCCGAGCGGCGCCAACTCCGCCGGGCAGAGCAGCCGCTCGTAGCGGGCGTGGATGTTGGGAGCGGTCTTCGCGACGACCATCTCGACCAGGGAGAGCTGGGTCCGGAAGTAGGGCCACTGGCTCGCCGCTTCGAGCAGCGTGGCGCGGTCAGGCCCGTCCAGCGCGGCCCGCAGCGCGGCGCCGACCCCGAGCCACGACGGCAAGAGCAAGCGCGTCTGGGTCCACGCGAACACCCAGGGGATGGCGCGCAAGGACTCCACACCGCCACCCGCGCGTCGCCGAGCCGGCCGGCTGCCGATGTTCAGGCCGCCAAGCTCCGGCTCCGGGGTGACCGACCGGAAATACGGCACAAACTGAGGATCGTGGCGGACAACGCCGCGGTAGGTCGCTTTGGCGGTCTCCGAGAGCCGCTCCATCAGCGCGCGATAGGCGGGCTTCGGCCCTGGCGGCGGCCGCAGGTTGGCCTCGGCGACCGCGGTCAGCATCAGCTCCAGGCTGCGCATGGCGATGTCCGCGAGGCCGTACTTGGCCTGGATGACCTCGCCCTGCTCCGTCAGCCGCATCGAGCGCCCCACCGTGCCGGGCGGGAGCGCGCTGATCGCCTTGTGCGCCGGCCCGCCACCGCGCCCGACCGTCCCGCCGCGCCCGTGAAAGAGCGTCAGCGTGACCCCGCGCTGCTGGCACGCCTGGAGCATCGCCTCCTGGGCCTGATAGAGCGCCCAGCTGGCCGCCAGCAGCCCGGTGTCCTTGGCCGAATCGGAGTAGCCGATCATCACCTCGACCGCGCCGGCTGCGCGCTCGAGGTACCACGGCAGGTCCAGCAGCCGCCCGACGGCCGCGCCCGCGCCTTCGAGGTCGCTGAGGGTCTCGAAGAGGGGCACGACGCGCAGCGGCCGCGGCACGCGCGCCTCACGCTGGAGCAGCTCGACCGCCAGCACGTCCGACGGCGAGGTCGCCATGGAGATGACGTAGGCGCCCAGAGAACCCTCGGGCTGTGATGCGATGACCGCGAAGGTGTCGAGCACGTCGCGGGCGCCGTCGCTGCAGGCGAGATCCGCCGGGATCAGCGGCCGCCGGCTCGACAGCTCGCGGACGAGGAACTCCTGGCGCTCGGTCTCGCTCCACGCGGCGTACGAACCCAGGCCCAGCTCCTGGGTGACGGCGTCCAGCACCTCGGTGTGTCGGTCGGCCTCCTGGCGGATGTCGATGCGCACCAGGGTCAGCCCAAAAACGTCGATGCGCCTTAGCAGATCGAGCAGTCGCCCCTCGGCCACCAGCCCCGCGCCGACCTCGTGAAGCGACCGCCACGCCAGCATCAGCGGCGCTCGCAGCTCGTCGCTGGTGAGGTAGGGCTCGCCGTCGGGGGTCGGCGTGCGGTGGACGATGGCCTCGGCGTGGCGCCGCGTGACGTCGAGGCGGTCGCGCACGCCCCGCAGCAGCTCGCGATACGGCTCGCGCCCCTCGCCGACCTCGGCGCGCAGCTCGGCCGACGCGGGCTCGATCGCCAGCTCGGCGCGCAGGCGGTCCACCTCGCGCCAGTAGAGGTCCGCGGCCATCCAGCGCGCCAACCCACAGACCCGGCGCGTCGCGTCGGGCGTCACGTTGGGGTTGCCGTCGCGGTCGCCGCCCATCCACGAGCCGAACCGAATCGGCGCGGTCCCCAGCGGCAGCCCGGCGCCGGTGTGCCGCGACAGCGCGTCGTCAAGCCCACGGGCGAAGCGCGGGATCGTGTCCCACAGCGTCTGCTCGAAGATCAGCAGCCCCGCGTTGGCCTCCTCGACCACCGTCGGCCGCCGCCGCAAGATCTCGTCGGTGTGCCAGATCCCGGCGATCTCGCGTCGCAGCTCGCTCTCGGTGGTTCGCCGCTCCTGGGGCGTCCGGTCGGGCTGGTCGGCCTCGCTGAGCAACGCCGCGACATGATTGTGCTTCTGCAGCAGCGTCCGCCGGTTCACTTCGGTCGGGTGCGCCGTGAGCACCAGCTCGATGCGGGTGTCGCAGACCAGCTCGCGCAGCGCCTCCGGCGTGACGCCCGCGGCCAGCAGGCGGGAGAACCCGTCCTCGATCGAGCCGCGCTGCGGTGCACCATCGGGCGCCCGCAAGTAGTCGCGGCGCCTACGGATTCGGTGATGCTGCTCTGCAATGTTCGCGAGGCTCAGGAAGTGCGAGAAGGCGCGGGCCACCGGCAGCGCCTCCGCGTCCGACATCGCGGTCAGGATGGCCGTCAGCTCGTCCTCGGCCGCGCTGTCGCCGGCGCGCGCACGCTTGGAGAGCCGCCGCACGCGCTCGACCGCCTCGAAGCAGGCCGCGCCCTCGGCCCCGCGCACCGTGTCGCCCAGCATCTCGCCGAGCTCGCGTACGTCATCGCGCAGTGGCTGGTGGGGGTCCGGCGCCGTCACGAGTGCGACATGGAGGTCGGTCGTTCTTTCACAATCTTCTCCGCGATGTGCGCCGGCACCTCCTCGTAAGCGAAGTGCCGCCGCGTGTGGTGCCCGCGTCCGTGGGTCATCTGCCGAAGCGCGGCCGCGTAGCCCAAGAGCTCGGCCTGGGGGACCACCGCCTTCAGCACCGAGGTCGCCCCCAGCGCGTCCATGCCCACGACGCGCCCGCGACGATGGCTGATGTCGCCCGTCACGTCACCTACCGCCTCGTTGGGAATCGAGATCTCGACCTCCATCACCGGCTCCAGCAGGTAGGGGTCCGCCTCGGCCGCCGCCTTCTGAAAGGCCAGCGATCCCGCGATCTTAAACGCCAGCTCGCTCGAGTCGACCGCGTGGTGACTGCCGTCGGTGCAGGTCGCCACGAAATCGACGAGCGGATAGCCCGCCAGCACACCCCGCTCGCTCGCGTCCTGGATTCCCGCGTCCACGGCCGGGATGTACTTGCTGGGGATGGCCCCGCCGACCACCCGGTTCTCGAACCGGTAGATCTCGCCTCGCGGCAGCGGCTCAAGCGTGACGTGGCAGTCGCCGAACTGCCCGCGGCCGCCCGACTGCTTCTTGTGCCGCCCCTGAGCGCTCGCCCGCCGCCGAATCGTCTCCCGATACGCGACCTTCGGCGCCTCGGTGGCGACCCTCACGTGAAAGCGCCGCTCCAGCCGCTCGACCTGCACCTGCAAGTGCAGATCGCCCAGCCCCCACGCGATGGTCTGCCGCAACTCCGAGTCGAACTCGGTCACGAAGGTCGGCTCCTCGCCGGACAGCTTCGCCAGCGCCTCGCCCAGCTTGTCCTCGTCTTTGCGGTCGACGCCGAAGATCGCGATGCGCGTGTCCGGCGCCGGGAACTCGACGCCCGCCACGTGCAGCTCGCGCTTCGCCGAGCACAGCGTGTGGTTGGTGCGCACGGACTTCAGCTTCGCCACGACCCCGATGTCGCCCGCGTGCAGCCGCGCCACCTCGTGCCGCTTCTGCCCCACCGGCGCCGAGATGTGGCCCAGCTTCTCGGACTTGCCGCTGTCGGGGTCGATGACCTCCTGACCGTTCTCCAAACAGCCCGAGATCACTTTGAAATAGCTGAGGTCCCCCACATGGGCCTCGCTGCTGGTCTTGAACACCAGCGCCGCGAGCGGACCGGCGTCATCGGCCCGTAGTCGCACCTCGCGCCCCTCACCGTCCCGCGCGATCTCGGGCGCCGCCTCCGCGGGCGACGGCAACAGCTCCACCATCTTGTTGAGCAACGCCCGCATCCCGTAGCCCAGCATCGCCGACCCACAGAACGCCGGCACCACCTCGCCGTGCCGCATCGCCTTCGCCATGGCGGCGATCGCCTCGTCCCGTGTGATCTCGCCGCCGTCCAGGTAGCGCTCCAGCAGCGCCTCGTCGGTGGTCGCCACGGTCTCCATCAGCTCGGTGCGCCAACGCTCGTACGTCCCCTGATGCTCCGCCGGGATCTCCACCTCGTCGTAGTCGCCGGCCCCGCTGCCGCGCTCGTACAGGTGCGCCTTCCCGCTAAACAGGTTGATGATGCCGTGGAAATCGGAGCCCTGCCCGATGGGGATCTCCACCGGGATCACCGCCCCCGCCAGCCGCTCCTTCACGCTGCGCCACGCGGTCTCGAAGTCCGCCCCGTCGCGGTCCATCTTCGAGATGAACGCGATGCGCGGCAGCCTCCGCGCGTTCAGCCGCTGCCACGCCTCGATGGTCCCCAGCCCCACGCCCGAGCGCGCCCCGACCACCACCACCGCCGCGTCGGCCACGCGCAGCCCGGCCGCCAGATCACCCGCGAAGTCCACGAACCCGGGCGTGTCGATGAGGTTCAGCTTGGCCCCCATCCACTCGGTCGCCACGGGCGTGCAGACCATCGACATGCCGTGCGCCAGCTCGTCCTCGCGATAACAGCTGACCGTCGCGTCGCCCGGCCCGGCCCGGCGCGTGTGGCTGCCCCCGACGAAGCTCAGCGCGTCGATCAGCGTCGACTTACCGGCGCGCGAGTGGCCCACGATGGCGACGTTGCGGATGCGCTCAGTCGAATAGTCCTTCCCTGTGACCATGGGATTTCCCCCCTGGGTTCGGTACGACGTCGATTGTGTTGAGCACTGAAGAGACCAGATGGCGCAGCGACCGTAAAGGTCAGCGCTTCGTCGGGTCGTCGAGCAGCCAGGCCAGCCCGTCGCGCGTCGCCGCCGCGGCGCCCGAAGGCAGGACCTCGCCGTGCGTCGGGATCAGGCGCTCGAATCCGGCGGCCAGCAGCGCCTCGAAGCTGGCTCGAAGCGCGTCCCGATCGCGGATCGCCAACCGAAAGATGCGGCTCATGCGCACGCCCCCGCTGGCCGCGGTCATCCGCAGATACGTGCGCTGCCACCAGCCCCACTCGGGCTTCTCGCGGAAGTTGAACAGGCAATCGGTGACGATCAGCGAGGCGCTCGGCGTGTGAATGAACACCCACTCGTCGGCCATCGGCGCGCCGGCGATGTGGAAGGGCCGCAGCACGCCGCCCCACGCGGGATCGGCCTCGTCGGCGAGGGGCCGGTGAATCGCCAGGTCCCGCCGCTTCTTGCTGAGGTTGTCCGGCGCGTGGAGCGTGGCGCCGGGGAAGCGGTCGAGCCAGCCCTGCACGTACAGGTGGTGAAAGCAGCTCGGCGCGACGATGTGCCGCAAGGTCCCCAGCGCCACCACCGCGTCCGCCAGCGCGTCGTTCACCGCGATGGGCGAGTGCATCCACAGGTCGCCCGACGGCAAGCGCACGACGGTCATCCGGCCGCCCAACGACACGCCCGCGACGCTGAAGGGGCCGGTCGCGACGTAGAGATCGGGGGCGATGACCTCAAGCACTTTGCGTCCTCCGCGGGTGGAATGCGGGCGATTCTAGCCCGACTGCTAGCCAGACCCAAGGTCAGCGGGCTGTGTTATGACGGCCCCTCGCGGAGGCATCAGCATGGAACTGTCACTGGCGGGCAAGCATGCCCTTGTGTGCGGTGGTAGCGCGGGGATCGGGCGCGCCGCGGCCGTGGCCCTGGCCGAGCTTGGCGCCGAGATCTCGGTGCTGGCGCGGACGGCGGACCGGCTCAAAGACACCGTCGCCGCCTGCCAAAACGCAGGTGCTCCAGCCGCGCGGGCGGTCCAGGCCGACCTCGCCGACCGCGCCGCCCTGGCCGCGACCGTCGACGCCCTGCTCGCCGACCACGGCCCCGTGCACATCCTGGTCAACAACAGCGGCGGCCCCCCGTCAGGCCCCCTGGCCGACGCCACCGAGGCCGACTTCCTCGCCGCCCTCGGCCCCCACCTCTTCGCCGCCCACCTGCTGGCCCTCCGCTGCCTCCCCGGCATGCGCGCCGCCGGCTACGGCCGCATCATCAACGTGATCTCGACCTCCGTGCGCGAGCCCATCGACGGCCTCGGCGTCTCTAACACCACCCGCGCCGCCGTCGCCGCCTGGGCCAAGACCCTGTCGCGCGAGCTCCCCCCCGGCGTCACCATCAACAACGTCCTGCCCGGGTTCACCGACACCGACCGCCTCGTCGGCCTCAGCGCGGCCATCGCCGGCCGCACCGGTCAGACCGTCGAGGCCGTGCGCGCCTCCTGGCTCGAGTCCGTCCCCGAAGCCCGCATCGGCCGCCCCGAAGAGCTAGGCGCCGTCGTGGCCTTCCTCGCCTCCCCCGCCGCCGCCTACGTCCGCGGCGCCAGCATCCAGGTCGACGGCGGCCGGATGCGCGGGATCTGAGAGGGTGTTGAGCTATTCTCCGGTCGCCTCGCTGGCTCACATCTTTTCAGGGACTTACGCGCGTCGGTTTCTTGCGCTGGGCAAGCGCCCTCCGCGCATAAGCCCCTGAAAGGACGTCGCTGGCGCGATGCTCGGTCCGAATACCCCAACACCCTCTGAGCCCCCACCGATGATCGCCACCGACGCCGCCACCTCCCCGCTCCACCAGGACCGCCGCGAGAAGGTCTTCCTCGTCCTCGCCGGGCTCTTCTTGGGCTCGCTCACGATGCTCAACATCCTGGGCATCACGCGCTTCGTGGACCTCAGCTTCACCCTCTTCGGCGTGACGATCCCGATGCCCCTGGCCGTCGGCGTGCTGCCCTACCCGCTGACCTTTCTGTGCACGGACTTCCTCAGCGAGATCTACGGCCGCCGCCGCGCGAATCGCGTGGTCTGGACTGGGCTTTTGCTCAACGCCTGGGTCGTCTTCATCCTCTGGCTGGGCAGCATCCTGCCCCCCGAACTGCCGCTGGACCCCCAGACCGGCCTGCCCGCCATCGGCACCCACGGCCGCGTCTTCTTCGAGGTCAAGACCCTGGCCCTCGGCGCGGTCGGCGCCTCGATGATCGCCTACGTCGCCGCCCAGTTCTGCGACGTCTGGCTCTTTCACTTCTGGAAAAACCTGACCGGCGGCCGCCACCTCTGGCTGCGTAACAACGGCTCCACGGTCATCAGCCAGATCGTCGACACGGTCGCCGTCATCCTGATCACCCACTTCTACGCCCACGCGCTGCCCATCGACGAGGCCGCCCCCCTGTGGCCGCAGCTATGGACCTTCATCGTCAGCGGCTACGTCTTCAAGTTCGTCATCGCCCTGGGCGACACGCTGCCCTTCTACATCGGGGTGGCCTGGCTGCGCCGCTACCTCGGGCTGGCGGAGAACGAGAGCGTCCCCGACGCCCAGGTCTGAGCCGCCCGGAGGCCCTCCACGCCAGCAAATCCCCACTCGCGGGCGCTATGCCGCTGAAGTATGGTGCAGCCGCCCGGGCCCGACGCCGCACTGCGCGGCGCCTGCCCAGACCGGCGATTCGTGAGGCGATGTATGGGTATTTTGCGTGTTGATCATGTCACCAGCGCCGGGGCGGCCTCCGACGAGAAGCGCCTCGCCGACGCCTGCGCGGTCCTGGTCGGAGCCTTCCCCGCCTACGCCGACCGCATCGCCGCGCTGCCCCGCCTGCTGCACGCCGCCCACGAGCGCGAGTTCGGCATCCTGCTGCTGACCCTCGAGGACTCGCGCCTCCGCCCCCGCGCCGTCGCCCTCGTCCATCACCACGCAGACCTCGGCTACGCCTTCCTCGACATCATCGCGGCCGCCCCCGACCAGAAGGGCGGCGGCTACGGCGGCGCGCTCTACCAGGCCCTGCGCGAGCGCCTCAGCGCCATGGGCGTGCGCGGCCTCTTCATGGACGTGCCGCCCGACGAGCCGGAGATGGTCTCCGACCCCGCCGTCCTCCCCTCCAACCGCGCGCGCCTCAAGTTCTACGAGCGCTTCGACGCCCGCCCGATCCTGGGCTCCATGTGGGACGGCCCGCCGCCGCTCGGCCAGGACTACGACCCGCCCTTTCTCGTCTTCGACGGCCTGGACCGCAACCAGCCGCTGCCCCGCGCCGACGCCGCCGCCATGGCGCGCGTCATCCTCATCCGCCGCTACGAGTGGGAGCCCGACCACCCCTACGTGGCCGAGGTCCACGCCTCCTTCGCCGACGACCCGGTCAAGCTGCGCCCGCCCCGCTACAAGTCGCGCCCCCGCAAGGCCGAGGGCGTCTTGCCCTTCGCCGTCGTCGCCAGCGACGAGCACCGCATCCACCACGTCCGGGAGCGCGGCTACATCGAGCGTCCGGCCCGCGTCTCCGCCGTCCTCAGCGGCCTGGAGGGCCTGCCCGTCCGCCTCGTCGACCCCCAGACCTGCGACGACGCGCTGATCACCGCCGTCCACACGCCGGAGTTCGTCGACTACCTCCGCACCATCTGCATGGGCCTGCCCGAGACCGAGACGGTCTACCCCTACGTCTTCCCGGTGCGCCGCCCCGACAAGAAGCCCAACGCGCTGTGGCTGCGCGCCGGCTACTACTGCATCGACACCTTCACGCCGCTCTCCCGCAACGCCTGGCTCGCCGCCCGCCGCGCCGTCGACTGCTCGGTCACCGCGGCCCAGCGCATCCTCGACGGCGACCCGCTGGCCTACGCGCTCTGCCGCCCGCCGGGCCACCACGCCGAGCCAGCGCTCTTCGGCGGCTTCTGCTACCTCAACAACGCCGCCATCGCCGCCCGCGTGCTCACCCAGCGCGGCCGCGTCGCGATGCTGGACATCGACTACCACCACGGAAACGGCGCCCAGAGCATCTTCTGGGAGGACCCCACCGTGCTGACCGTCTCCATCCACGGCCACCCCAACGAGGCCTACCCCTACTTCTCCGGCTTCGACGACGAGGTCGGCGAGGGGGCGGGCGCCGGCACCAACCTCAACGTGCCGCTGCCCGGCGGGATCGAAGGCGACGCCTACCTGGTAGCGCTCGAGCGCGCCCTGGCCCGCATCGCCGAGCACAAGCCGTGGGTGCTGGTCCTGGGCCTGGGCTTCGACCTGATGAAGGGCGATCCCACCGGCGATTTCCAGATCAGCCCGGACTCCATGAGCCGCATCGGCGCGGCCATCGGCAGCCTGGGCATCCCGGTGCTGGTGGTGCAGGAGGGCGGCTACGCGCTGCCGAACCTGCGCCGCGGAGCCTTCGGCATCTTCAGCGGCCTGGGCGAGCAGCTAGCCAAGATCTAGGGCTCAGCCACCGACGATGATGACGACCACGATGTCGGCACCCTCCCGCGTCGAGTCCTGGCGGACGGCGATCCCGAGGCGACGGTAGCGCGGCTCGAGGAAGTCCGCCGGCACCTCGAGGCGCGAGAGCTCCGGCAGCGTCGCGATCGACGCGAACCCGCCGCGCTTGAGGTGACGCGCCGCGCGGTCGAGCACGCTGCGGGGCGTCGGCGCGTTGCGGCGCACCTCGACCTCGGCGGCGTTCGACAGGTCCTCGTCGAGGCGCAGCGGCGGCAGCCCCGCCTCGCTCCTCGCGCTGTCGAGGCGTCGGACCAGCTCGCCGCGGGCGCTCAGGGCGTCGACAACTGGCGAGGGGCGCGCGAAGACCTGTGTCAAAACCCACTGGTGGGCCCCGTCGCGGCCGGTCTCCGCGACGCCGATGCCCACCCGCGAGGCGTCGGGCGACAGGATGTTTCGGCGATGGCCCAGGCTGCGCATCAGCCCCGCCTGCGCGTCGTACAGCGTGCCGTTGCGCGCGATGTTCTCGGCGTGCATGAGCGAGCGGTAGCGCGCCGCGCGCAGGCGGTCGCTGACGCTGCCGGTCTGCGGCGAGACGTGGGCGAAGAAGTGGTGGTGCGCCATGTCGGCGCTGTGCGCGCGGGCGACGCGGTCCAGCTCCTCGTCGCGACCCACCGGTGTGAGCCCTGCCTCAGCCCGATCTCGGGCGATCAGCTCCGCGATGTAGGCCTCGGCCTGAGCCGTGGTCGTGACGTGCGACTCGTCTGGGAGCCAGGCGGTGTCGAGGGATTCGGGGAGCTCCTCGTCGACCCGGAGGTCGAGCTGGGCCAAGGGTCGCGGCCCGGCGGCGGACTCGCCGATCAGCTCGATGAGCAGCGTGCCCGAGATCTCGGGCACGTCGAGGGTGGCGCGAAACGCGGTGCCGGCCAGGGTCGCCCCGACCTCGGTGAAGGCGTGGTCGGAGGAGGCCACCAGCAGCCCCAGCGACTCGGTGCCGTCGGGGACCACGCCGTCGATGGTGAGGGTCTGGCCCCCGCGGACGGTCCGCGGCACCGGGTCCAGGCGCAGCCCGCCCCGGGACACCAGGACGGCGATGTGGCGCGTGGCCGGCCGGCCGAAGCGCAGCCCCTCGCCGACCCCGACGCGCAGGGGGGCGTCGTTCGGGCGGCGGCCTTCGACCACGCGGGCGAGCTGCGAGAGGACGGGCTCGTCGCCGCTGGCGGTCGTGACCCGCATCATCTGCTCGACGCCCCACTCGGCGGCGCCGCCCGCGTCGAGGAAGAAGGTCAGGACGGCGTCCGGGGCGAGCTGGCCTTCCACGGCGTGAAACGCGGCCAGCTCGCGCGCGGCGTGGCCGAGGGCTGGGTCGTAGCGCAGCCCGGGCACCCGCTGCACCAGCCGGGCGAAGTAGCGATCGGGTTCGGCGTAGGCGGTCTCGGCGTAGCGGTCGGCCGGCGCCTCGGTCAGCTCGACGGTGAGCGGCGTGCCCGGCGGCGGGGGCGGCTGGCGGGTCACGCGGCTCGGCAAGTCGCCGTCGCCGCCCGGCTCGTCAGACTCGGACTCGGGCCAGGTGGGCACGACGGTCTCGGTGACCTGGCGGACGGCCGTGCGCAGGTCTTCGCGGCGCTCCCAGAGCTGCCAGAGCCCGACGGCCAGGGCCGCGAGCAAGAGCAAGCTGATGAGGCGCCGCGCCATCAACCCGCTCCGGGGAGCGAGGCGGGGACTGTGTTTTCGGAGCGGGGGGCCGCGTCACCGTCGCCGTCGTGTGACCGCTCGCCCAGCTCGACGACCGCCACCGCGAGCAAGGCGCCCACGGCGATGACCGCCGCCACCCGGCTGAGCGCGCGGGCGGCGCCGGGCGTGAGCGCGCGCGTGGCGGTCACGGCGCGGGTGGCCAGGTAGCCCACGCCGAAGCTGACGCCGCCCAGCAGCAAGAGCCCGTAGTAGCTCATCGCGATGAGGTCGGGGTCGGGGCTGAAGGTGAACGCGCCCGTCGCCGGCATGTACGCGAGGACCGGCACCATGCCAAGCCAGCCCGCGACATAGGCCACCAGCGACGTGATGACGCCCGCCAGCAGCGCAGGCCCGTGGGGATGAAGGGTAGGCGAGCTCATACGGGCTGGATGGCGGCGAGGGTGAGGCCGACCACGGTCGCGTAGGCCACGATGACGCCCAGGGCGATGGTGCTGAGGTGGTAGAGGGGGCGATCGACCGCGGAGGCGGCCGCCGCGCCGAGATGGGCGCTCGAGGGGACGAGGTAGCACATCAGGATGGTGGCGATGGCGAGCCAGTGCTCCTTGATCTCGAAGAGCCCGGTCGCGATGGGCATCATCGGGTCGAAGACCGCGCCCCGGACGTGGACGCGGAATGGGGGGTAGAGCACCAGCCCGAGGCCCATGGTGAGCAACCACGCGCCGGCGACCACCCGCGGGTAGAGGCGCTGGAGCCGCACGTTGGTCGCGCGGCCGCGGACGAAGTCCCGCCAGGACAGCAGCGCGTTGTGGATGCTGGCGCCGGCGAGCACGCCCGCGGCGAGCCCGTGGATGACGAGCAGGGCTTTGTCGGCGGTCAGCACGGGCGGCGTCGGCGCAGGGACACGAGGAGCGCGAGCCCGAGCCAGGCCCACGCGAGCGGCGACGGCGGCCCCCCGGCGCAGCCGCTGGACTTGGAGTCTCCCGCGGCGTCGGTCTGGACGGCCGGAGCTTCGGGCGCGGTGTCCGCCGCGCCGGGGCCGGGGGTCTCGGACAGTGAGGTAGCGTCTGACGAATCGACGGTTTCGACGGCGGCGTCCGGCGCGGTCTCAGCGACGTCGCCGCCCGCGTCGGCCTCGGCCTCCGCCTCGGTGACCTCCGCCGCGCCCGCGTCAGGCCCGCCCGTCTCGGCACCCGCCCCGTCGACCTCGGCGCCCGCGTCCGGCGCCGCGTCCGGCGCCGCGTCGGGCCCGGGCTCCACCGCGTCGGGCCCAGGCAGCACGGGCCCCTCGCACGCCCACTCACACACGCTGGTCACGCACGCGAAGTGCCCGCCCTGGCACGTGTTGAGGGGCTCCTTCGACGCGCAATCGGCGTCCGCGCTGCACTCCTCGACCGCGTCGCAGGCCCACTGGCATTGCTCCGTGAAAGGGCACTCCCAGTGCCCGGGGCAGGTGCCGGCCGGCGGCGGCGGGCAATCCGTAGCCTGCTTACACGACGGCGGCGGCGCGCATTCCCACACGCAGGTGAAGTTCGGGCAGGTCCACTTGCCGGCGCACACGCCCGGCTGCTCGTCGAAGCAGTCGATGGCCACACCGCAATCGGGCGATTCGCCGATGATGAAGGCGTCCAGCTCCTTGTGGGTGGTCCCGTCGTAGGAGGTCACCTCGATGAGCGAGCCGCTGACCGTCACCACCTGGAAGTTGTGGACGGACACGCTCTTGTGGATCTGGTGCGGCCACAGGGCGCTGAGCAGGTCGGTCTCGGTCTGATAGAGCGGCGCGCCACCACCGCCCGAGATCAGGTAGTGCAGCCCGTTCCCCGAGATCCCGTGCTCGTAGTAGTGGTCGTGGCCGCTGATGACCAGCTTGACCTTGGACGCCGCGAAGGTCGCCAGCAGCTCGCGGATGCCGGCCGAGCCCGTGCGCCCCTGCTTCGACGAGTAGGGCCCCTCGTGCATGAAGACGAAGACGTGGTCGATGGCGGCGTTGGCCTGGGCCTTCTTCAGGTCGGCCTCGAGCCAGGCCTGCTGGTCCAGGTCGAGGCACTTGTCGTAGGCCTTGCCGAGGAAGATGCAGATCCACCAGGGCTGCACGCGGATCTGACCGTCGATGGCGATGAAGTGGCTGTTGCCCCAATCGAAGGAGTAATAGGTCTCCGCCTTCGACCCGGACGCCTGCGCCGGCGGATGAAAGAGCCGCTCGAGGATCTCGGCCTTCCCGCCGTCCTCCTCGTGGTTTCCGACCGAGGGGTAGAGCGGCACGTCGCGCACCAGCTCGGCCTCGATGGCGAAGAACTCGTCCCACTGCGACTCGACCTCGCCCGAGGAGACCATGTCGCCCGTGTTCAGCACGAACTCGAAGCCGCCCACCGAGAGCATCCCGTCGACGACGGTCTGGTGCGAGACGGCGTCGGAGCGGTTGTCGCCGTAGATCGCGAAGGTGAAGGGCCGCGCGACGGTCGGCTGGAGGCGCACCGTGCCCTCGGGGGCCAGCGGCGTGCCGGCGCTGAGCAGCTGGTAGCGGTAGACCGAGTCCGGGGTGAGGCCCTTCAGCAAGGCCGAGCAGTGAACCCCCGAACAGGTAGCCGCCGCCGAGCTCTCCGCGGTGCTGGCGATGCCGAATCCGACCGTCAACGCCGGGTCCCCGCTGCCTTCCCACACCACGAGCGCCGAGGTCTTCTGCACGTCCTGCACGTAGGGACCGCGCGTGACAGCCGCCGACGCCAGGGGTGAGGCGAGGAGCGCGGTGCTGAGAGCGAGCCAGTTCCAAGCGTTTGACGCGCGCATGGGTTCCCTCCGACGTGGGTGAGCGCGACCATCGTGGGGACCGAGCCTCCCGCGGGTCAAGGCTGGTGTCGGGGCAATCGCACTCGACCAACCTCCGAATCACGCAGAGGTTCACCTGCGATTGCCCCCAGGCTGGTGGAAGTCCCGGAGCATGTCGCGGTGGAGGATGCCGGCTTCCAGGTAGGTTTCACCGCGCGCTTCGAAGCCTAGCCGCTCGTAGAAGCCGATGGCGTCGACCTGGCTGGAGAGGCGCGCCGTCCGGCAGCCCGAGGCCCGCGCGAGGCCGTCGAGGGCGTCCATGACGAGGCGGCCCAGGCCGTGCCCGCGCAGGTCCCGCGCCACGGCGATGCGCTGGTATTTGGCGACCTCGCCGAGCACCAGGATCCGCCCTGTCGCGAGTGCCGTGCCGTCTGGCGCCAGCACCACGGCGTGCTTGGCCTCGCCGTCCAGGCCGTCGCGCTCCAGGTCGACCGGGACGGCCTGCTCGTCCACGAAGACGCGGTGACGCAGGGCGAACGCGGCCTCCTGTTCGGCGGGGCCAAGCTCGGTGAGCACCCGCAAATCCCCAGGCGCTGTCGGGCTCAAATCGAGGTGTCCACGCTGCTGGACGTGGGCACGTCGCTGAGCAGCACGAAGATCTGGTCGCCGGAGTGGCTCACCCTCACCTCCAGCCCGGCCAGCGAGCGCACGAACACGCCCTGCTCGACCAAGGCGCGGTCCACCTCGTCCGGCAGGTCCACCGACGCGGCCCGCAGCACCGCCAAGCTCGACCCCATCAGCGAGGCGTCGCAATCGACGTGCCGCGCCCGCACCACGCGCACGCGCTCAAGCCCGCTGTTCATGAAGTCGGCGGGCAGCCGCTCAAAGGTCATCAGCGCGCCCGCTTGCACCAGGTCGTCGAGCAGGCTCGGCGCCGCCGCCGCCCGATGCACGCGGGCCATCCGCTCCAGCGCCTCGGTGTCCAGCATCACCAGCGGCGCGGCCGAGACCTCGACCGGCGCCGCGGCGACCGCCACGACCGGCTCCTCGGCGCTCGCTCGTTCGGCCCGGGGCTGCGTCAGCACCAGCGCCAGCACGGCCGCAGCCGCAGCCAGCCCCGCCGGCACCAACCAAGCTGCCCACGCCGGACCGCGCGCCTGCGTCGCCTGCGCGTCGGTCACCGCACGCTGCCAGCGCGAACGCAGCAGCTCCGACGGGACCGGGTCGCCCGCCGCCACGTGGACCTTCACTTTCAGCTCGGTAATTCCAGCGTATTCGGCCGCGCACGACCCGCAGCTCGCCAGGTGGCGCTGCATCGCGATCGCCTCCAGGGGCTGCAGCTCCCCATCGGCGAGCGCCGACAGATGCGCGTGTATTCGGTCACATGGCGACATCGTTCCCTCCGTATCCTCGTTGGCGAGCGTATTCCTCGAGCCAATCCCTCAGCTGCCGGCGCGCGTGGTGTATCCGGCTGCGCACCGTCCCGACCGGGCACCCCATGACCATCGCGATCTCTTCGTAGCGCAGCCCCTCCACGTCGCAGAGCAGGATGGCGCTGCGCTGAGACTCGGGCAGGCGCGAGAGGGCGCGCAGGACCTGGTCTTCAAAACCGTGCCGGTAGCCGTCGTCGGCCCGCACCATCGCGGCGTCAACCTCGGGCGATTCGTCGTCGACAAGCAGCTCCGGCTCGACCAGCTCGACCTCGCGGCCAGAGCGCCGCAGCCGCGAGATCCACGCGTTGCGCAGGATCGTGAAGATCCACGCGCGGTGGTTCGTGTGGTCGCGCAGGCGGTCGAAGGCTTCCACGGCGCGGGTGAGCGACTCCTGCACCAGGTCGGCGGCGACCTGCTCGTCACCCGTCAGGCGCAGCGCGTAGCGATACAGGCCGTCGGCGTGCGTGACGACGCTCTCGACAAACGCGCTGTCCTCTGTGGGGCGTCGCCGCCAGAACCAAGCCAAGGGGTCTCCGTGCGTTTCGGGGCCGCCGCTGAAGAGTCGCTGGGCCCGTGAGGAGGTAAACGCGGAACTCGCGCCGATCGTTCACTGCGCGTTCGAGCCCATTCTACGCGGGCTTGGTCGGTTCTGGTGAAGATTGCGGCCGGGGACGCCGAAGAGATCCAGCATGGACAGCTACACCCCACATGCCGTCTGGCGTTCGTTCGTGGTCCCCTTTGGGGTGGCCGCGCTGGCACTAACCCTGGCCTGCGAGCCCTTCACCCTGCCGTCGCAACCCTCGGATGCCGGCGCGGTGTCCGAGGGAACGTCGCGCGACCTCCAGCCCGGTGCCGGTGACGGCGCGGGACCGAGCGACGGCGGCGGCTCAGACGGGCGCGTCGGCCCACGGGACGGCGGGGGTGGCTCGGACCGCCCTGAGCCCGGTCCGGACGAAGCGGACGGCCCCGGCGGCCCTGACGTGGTGGACCCCTTCACCGCGGGGATCGGCGAGGAGGCCGTGCTGGCCTTCGTAAACGAGTCGCGGGCCAGCGTCGGTCTCGCGCCATTCGCGCCCGACAGCCGCCTGACGGCAGCCGCGGCCGCCCACGCGTCCTTCTTGGTCCGCCACCGCGACGTCTACGACCAGAGCGGCACGAGCGCCCACATCGAGATCGAGGGCCTGCCCGGATTCACCGGCAAGACCTTCACTCAGCGCCTGGACGCCGCGGGCTACGACGGGCGCGCCATGGCCGAGGTCGTCGCCTTCAAGCCCTCCAGCGTGGGCGCGGCCCGCTCATGGATGGAGTCGCTCTACCATCGCCTGCCGCTGCTGGACCCCGCTATCGACGAGGCCGGCTTCGGCGAGCTAGCCGACGGCGCCCGCTACGCAAACGTCTTGGAGATGGGCCAGTCCGGCCAGCCGACCGACGCCCCGGAGTTCGTGGTCTGGCCGCCCCGCGGCGCCCGCGACGTGCCGTCGGCGTGGGACGGCGCCGAGATCCCGCAGCCCCCGGCACCACCGGCGGGCTACCCCAGCGGCCCGGTGCTGACGCTGCACGCCACCTCCGGCGCGCTGACCATCACCGGCGCCACCGTCGCCCCGGAGTCCACCGGCA
>JAWKRR010000026.1:0-94558 GCA_041389525.1 Myxococcota bacterium
CGACCTCAGGGCGCGCCGCGCAGTAGGGCCCGGGCTCGCAGGAGATCCCGCCACGTTTCGCGCTTGTGTTCCGGCCGTCGGAGCAAATAGGCCGGGTGGAACGTGGGCACCACCGGCACGCCGCGCCAGGTTCGGACGCCGCCGCGCAGGCGCGACATGCTCTCGTCGCTGCCACAGATCACCTGCGCGGCGAATCGCCCGACGGGCACGATGACCTTGGGGTGCAGGCCCTCGAGTTGCCGCTCGAGGAAAGGCGCGCACGCGGCGACTTCGTCCGGCTGCGGGTCGCGGTTGTCGGGGGGCCGGCACTTCACGACATTGCAGATATACGCGTCCTCGCGCGGCACTCCGATAGCCGCGAGCATGCGCGTGAGGAGCTGCCCGGCGCGGCCGACAAAGGGCTCGCCGGACTGGTCCTCGTAGTAGCCGGGGCCCTCTCCGACGATGACCAGATCGGCGGCCGCGTTGCCGACGCCGAACACGATGTGCCGGCGGCCTTCGTGGAGTCGGCAGCGGGTGCACTCGCCGAGGTCCTGCCGGATGGCGAGCAGGGCGGGGCTGCCGACGCCGCCAGGCGAGGAGATCGGAGTGACCACGGCCGAGGGCGGGATGGTGCGCGGCCGTTGTGAGGCGGGTCGGGGCTCGGCCCGCGCCCGCTCGGGAGCGGGCGCGGTCACACCGGCCGGGGCGGCCGCCGAGGCCGCTCTGAGCGCGCGCACCGGCGGGGTCTCGTCGAAGGGCAGCTCGTCGGCACCTGTGTCGGCGGCCCACTCCGCCCAGGCGCGCAGGTCCGCGGTCACGCCCGTCAGCAGCGCGCGGATCGCGGTGCGCCGCGACTCCTGCTCAGGCACGGGGGAACCGCGCGGCGATCGCAGGCGTGAGCAGCGCGACGATGCGCTCGGCGAACGCATCCTTGGAGGCCCGGGGCAGCTCGGTCGCGGTCCCGTCGCGGGCGACCAGCAGCCCCGCGTTGTCTCCGGTGCCGAAACCGAGCCCCACCGCCGCGACGTCGTTGGCCACAATCCAATCGAGGTCCTTGCGGTCGAGCTTCTCCCGGGCGTGGGCCTCCACCTCGTGGGTCTCGGCGGCAAAACCCACCAAGATGCGCCCCGCGCGATCCGGCCGAGCCGCGATGGTGGCCAAGATATCGGTAGTCCGCTCGAGATCCAGCAGGAGGGGACCCGGCGCCTTCTTGAGCTTCTGGGCCACCACGGTCGCCGGGCGATAGTCGGCGATCGCTGCCGCCATCACGAGGACGTCGGTCTCCGGGAAGGCGGCGTTGACGGCCTCGGCCGCCTCGGCGGCGCTGACGACGTCGATGCGCTGGGCAACGCCGACGGGCGTGCGCAGGCCGGTCGGGCCGCTCACCAGGGTCACCCGGGCTCCCCGAGCGGCGAAGGCCCGCGCGAGGGCGTACCCCATGGTGCCGCTGGAGCGGTTGGTGAGAAACCGTACCGGGTCGAGGGACTCGCGCGTCGGGCCCGCAGACACGGTGACGCGCACGCCCGCAAGCTGGGGCGGGGTCAGGGCCGCCGCGATGGCCTCGATGATCTCGGGCGGATCGGGGAGGCGGCCCGGGCCGACCACGCCGCACGCGAGCAGTCCAGTGCCGGGTTCGAGCAGGGTGTAGCGCTCCAGCGCCGCCAACGCGTCGATGTTCGCGCGCACCAGCGGGTTGTCGAGCATCTCGGTGTTCATCGACGGGCAGACGAGGACCGGGGTGCGGCAGGCCATGACGGTGGTCGAGAGCAGGTCATCAGCCAGCCCGTGCCGAATCCGACCGATCAAGTTGGCCGTCGCCGGGGCCAGCACGATCAGGTCGACGTCCTTCCCGAGATCCGTGTGGACGATGCGCGAGGCCCCGTCGACACCCCAGAGCCGCCGCCCCACGGGCGCCTCGCTGACGACCTCAAGCGCCAACTCCGAGACGAACTCCGCGCCCGCGTCCGTGAGCACCACACGCACCGAAGCGCCGGCCTCGCGAAGGCGCCGCACCAACTCCGGCGCCTTGTACGCCGCGATGCCACCCCCGACCCCAAGCAGGAGCCGCCGACCGTCGAGAAGTCCCATGCCTCGGTCATAGCCCCCCACCGTGGCGCGAGCAACTCCAGGTTTCTACTTGCGCCCCGACCGCGCTTCCCTATACTCGCCCGCCGTCGCGCCGATGTAGCTCAGTCGGTAGAGCAGCTGATTCGTAATCAGCAGGTCGTCGGTTCAAGTCCGATCATCGGCTCCAGCGATTCCAAGGGGTTACGGTTCTGCCGTAACCCCTTTTCTTTTCGGGGCGCGCGCGCGTGGGGTCGGTCGGGGCTGGGCTTCCACGCCCCGTGGCCCGAATTCGCCTGATGCGGACTGGGTATTCGATGAGTGCGGCGCGCTGATTTCTCTGCGTCTGTAAGGAATTGCTCGCCGCCCGCGTACTCCTCCATGACCCCCACGCGGCATGAGAGGTGTGCGATGCTAGGCTTCGAAGCGAACTCCGTTGGCCACGAGCAGAGCTGGGTCGGTGCGGGCACGATGCTGGACCGGCGCTACCAGGTTGAGCGGCGGCTCGCTTCTGGGACCTGGGCGCATGTGTACCGGGCGCACGACACGATGTCCGGGCGCGCGGTGGCCATCAAGATGCTGCGGCCGGAGCGAGCACGCGAGAGCGGCGTCGGGGGGCGCTTCTTGGAGGAGGGGCGCCTGTGCGCTCGCCTGACGCACCCTTGCGTGACCCGCGTGCTGGGCCGCGGGTGGTCGGAGGACGCCCTGCCCTTCCTGGTGCTGACTCTGGTCGACGGGCTCTCTCTCGAAGAGCTGGTCGACCGCGACGGCCCCCTGCCCTGGCCGCGTGTGATGCGCCTCGCCGCTCAGCTGCTCGGGGCGCTGGCCCACGTCCACGATCGAGGGATCGTGCACCGCGACCTCACCCCGGCCAACGTGGTCGTCGCGACCTCGCACCACCAGGCTGAGCGCGCCGTGCTCATCGACTTTGGCTTCGCCGAGGCGATGGACCTCTCGCGCAGTTCCGCGGGCGTGGCCATGGGCTCACCGGCCACCATGGCCCCCGAGCAATGGCTTGGGCGCCCGGTCGACCAGCGCACCGACCTATACGCCCTCGGCTGCGTGCTCTACACGGCGCTCACGGGCCGGGCCCCCTTCCCACCGCGCACCGACGGCGAGCCTTGGGTGGTCCGCTGCATGACCGCGCACCTCCGCGAGCCCGTCGCCCCAATCGCCGCCATCTGCGCCGCGATTCCTCAGGGCTTCGCGGACCTCGTCATGGCGCTCCTCGAGAAGGACCCGCTCCGGCGACCCCAAGCGGCGCGATCGGCGTTGCGACGCCTCGCGTGGGTGGCCTGAGATGTCTACCACCCGCATCGCCGGCCTCATCACGGACACCACGGTGCCGGTCTCCCCGGCCCCCCGAGACCCCTCCGACGCCGAGACCTGGGCCGTCGCGCTCCTCGACCGCGCCGGGCAGCGGCTCGCCCTTCTCCACACCGTCCTCGTCGAACACCTGGGCAGCGACGCGGGCGAAATCCCCGCGCACGCTCGAAAGCGCCTCGCCGCAGAGGCGCTCCACCTCGACGGCGTACTCCGGCAGATCGACGCGCTCGTCCAAGAAGCGCGGCCGAATCGGCAGGCCCCCTCGGCGAGAATACCGCGCCGCGCGGTGCGACGGCGGCGACCCTCACCAGCCTGAACCGCCGACTCGCCCGGGCTCAACGGTTCAAGGCCCGTTCGACACGCCGATCTGGCTCGTGAACGAGACGGTCTGCCCGTTCTCAGTCCCGAGCCAGCTCAGGGTCGCGCCGGTCGCCCCGGTCCCGAGCCCGAGGCCCGTCACGCTATAAGTGCGCGACCCGACCAGCGGCGAGCGCACGCTGGCTTCGAGCGAATAGCTGAGGGTGGCGCCCCGCAAATAGGTGACGGTGAGGAGGGTGTCGCGCAGGTTTGTCGCGCTGGTCAACCAGTTCGCCGTGAACATGGTCAGCGAGTTGTGCATCGTGTTGATTTCGCACGCGCTGCAGGGGTCGCGGGAGGGCTGTGGCGCGATGATCCAAGGGCGCGTCAGCGCGTCTTCCACGACCCGGCCCCCCAACGACGGCCGAGGCGCGCTCGTCGGCACGTACGCGCGCGACTCGCTGCCCTCCACGTCCGCCAACTCCTCTCGCATCGCGTCAGTCCACGCGCTCGCCACGGGCGCGCTCCCCGCAGGTCGCTTGGCCGTGACGCACTCTGCGACGAACTCGCGCTTCGCCTTACCCGCAGGAGTGTCCTCCGGCGCCGCGGCGAACTCACCCGCCGCAGCCACCGCGCGGCAGTACGAAACCCGACCGGCGGCCGGGCAGGACGTGGCTGAGCGCCCGCAGAAGTCGGCGTTGACGGCCAGGGGCTCGCTGTTGTCGCGCATGGTGGCCACGACCTCGCTCCGCGACAGGTTCGGGTTGGTCCGCCACACGGCCGCGGCGATGCCCGAGACGATCGCGGTGCTCATGGAGGTCCCGGTCATGACCGGCAGGCGCAGCGCGTCACCCCGCGTGATCGCGAAGGTCGTCGAGTCCGGAAGGGGCGACGCGACGAGGTAGCCAGGCGCGGCGAGGCGCGGCATCCCCTTCTCACGGGCGCCGACCAGCTCATTGTCGGCGTCGTCAATCGCACCGACCGCGTAGAGGAGCGGCTCAGCAGCCGGGGCCGGCCCCCCGCACTTCAAGCAGCCCGCCGGGCTGTTGCACTCTCGAAAGCACGCGCACTGGCCCTCCGTGGGCGCCATCGTCGTCTCCCAGGCCGCCGGATACACCGGCCCGGTCGCCGGCGCTGACCCACTGGGCGGATTGCCCGCCGCGGCGAAGATAAGCAGGCCAGCACACGCCGCCTCGCGCAGCGCCACCCGCACCGCCCGCGCCGACGCCCGCTCCGTACCCGCCGGCGCGTTCGGATCATCACTCAACGTGTAGCTGGGGTCCCACCCCACCGACAGGTTGACGATCATCCCGGGCCGGGTGTCGTCGCTCGCGAGCTTGAGCTCCCGCCACAACTCGGTGGCCTTGCGAATCGCCCGGGTCAGCCCGGTCGCTTGGTACGCGAAGGCCACAGCGCCCGCGTTGCCCGAGCCCGAATCCTCAGTGAGCGCCTGGATCCGGATGAAGTCGGCTAGGCAGGCGGCCGCGTCCGACTGACACGCCACAGCCCTCGCCAGCCCATGGACCGCCAGCCCGTGGAACGTCGAATCCGGCAGGTTGCCCAGCTGCTCGTCCTGCGTGGCTGCCGGGGCAGTGTCGAGGATCGCCACGACGGGACGCCCCACGACGGTCTCGGTGACGCCGATGCCTGAAGCCAGCAGCGACGCGACCTTGGTCGGGGGAACCTCAAGGCCTTGCATGACCTGCGCTAGCCGGCCGCTGGCGTAGTCGGCCAGGACGGGTTCGAGGCCGCCCACCGGGGCGACGACGCGGCAGTCGCGGTCGAGCCACTCTCCGGGGGGCACCGCGGGCTCGGTCGGCGTCCCCACGGGGCCGGGTGGCGGCGCGGGTTGAGACGGCAGCTCGCAGGGGTCGGCCGTCCCCTCGCCCGTCCACGCGTAGGCGCAGAACGGTGCGCTGGCGGACAACGGCGCATCGGCCGCCGCGTCGTCATCGCCAAGGACAGGGCGCGCCGTCCAGCCTTTGCCGGGCGGCGGGCACGTGGCGCCGCGCGCCTCGCCCACCCAGATCCCGAGCGGACAGCCCCCGGCGTTTTTCACGAGGTTCTTGATGTTGT
This sequence comes from Myxococcota bacterium, assembly GCA_041389525.1. Classification (GTDB taxonomy): domain Bacteria; phylum Myxococcota_A; class UBA9042; order PHBI01; family JACKFB01; genus JACKFB01. Next base: position 5,746 of record JAWKRR010000026.1, read on the forward strand.
GTTGGGGGCAACGGCGATCGACGTCCGCCTGCACCTGCTCGTGCAGCGCCTCGTCGGGGTCCGGCTGCGGTTGTTGGGCGACGTCGGGGGCCTGCCGGGTCGGCGTCGCGTCCACGACCGTGGCTGGTGGTTCCTCGCCGACCGGAGGCGTCTGAGGGGGCTCCGCGACTCGCGGCGGGCACCCACCGCACCCGGAGACCAGTCCGAGCGGGACGAGGGAAGCGCCGACGGCGGCTGCGATGACGAGTACCCGAAGTCGATTGGGGGGCATAGCGACACCTGGGCGATGTGGGGGCGGAGGCGGCATTCTACCGCCTCGTGCGCGGAAGTGCAGCCGACTGCGGCGAGAACGCGCCACCATCACCCCCAAGCGCCCGGATTCCCCGTCGCGCGTCGCCTAGTGCGCCGCAGCATTGACGCTGCGGTCACGCCCGCGGGGGCTGGCCTGACTGACAGGTTTCAAGTCTCGTCGTAAGATTCGCCGCCCCCGCCGCGTAGACCTCACCGAGAGACTGCGAGCGGCCGGACGCCGAGCACTTCGCTTGGAGGCGATGCCCTGCCACTCGGAACCGAAATCATCGACGAGGCCCTCGCAGGAGGTGCGCTGGCTGCACGACGCCTGACCGAGGCGTTGCTGCCGACCGTGCACTTCCGGGTCGCTCGGCAGCTCCTGCGTAGGCAGGGGCGCGCAGGCGGCCGAGACGTCCGTCAGGAGGTCGAGGACATGGTGCAGGACGTCTTCTTCGAGCTGTTCCGAGACGATGGAAAGCGCCTGCGTAGCTGGGACCCAGCGCGCGGCCTCTCGCTCGAGAACTTCGTGGGCATGATCGCCGAGCAGCGCGTCATCGCGACGCTTCGCAGCGACCGACGCAGCCCGTGGACCGAGGATCCGTCTGAGGATTCGGTGCTCGAAGGCGGCAGCGCGTCTGGCCCGAGGCGGGCGACCGGCCCGTCCGAGCGGGTCGTCAGCGCGCGCGAGCGAATCGACCAGATCCTGGACGCGCTCAGGGGCAGCGTGAGCGAGCAAGGGTACCGCATCTTCGAGATGCTCTTCGTCGAGCAGTGCGAGACCGACGAGGTGTGCGCCGAGCTGGGTCTGCAACCCGGGGCGGTCTACACGTGGCGGTCGCGCCTGCGGAAGCGGGTCGCCGAGATCGCCGAAGAGCTCGACCGCGCAGACGCCGAGACCCGGGTCAGCGAAGAGCGGGGGGCGTGATGGACGACCAACTCCTGGACGAGCTTGGCGCGGCAGCGGGCAATCGCAGAGCCGCCGTCAGCGCCGCCGACGCGCGGTGGCAAGCGCTGGCGGAGGGACGGGCTGACGCGGCCGAGTCCGCCGCCGCCAAGGCCGAGGACCCCGAGCGCTGGGCAGCCTACCAGCCCCTCGACGCCGCGGCCCGCGAGGCGGTGCACCGCAGGGTGGCCGAAGCGCTAGGGCCGGTCGCCACCGAGGCGTCGAAAGACAACGTCATCTCGCTTCAAGCCAGGCGGGAATCGCGCTGGCGGCGGGTGGCGATGATCGCGGTGCCGCTGGCTGCCGCCGCCGTGCTCATGCTGCTCATGCGCCCGCCCTCGGTCTCGGAGTTCCCCCCCGTCGACTCGTATTCGCTCGAGATCGGCGGCGGGCAGGCGCTGCAACGCGGGCCCGAGAACCGAGATGTTTCCAGGCGATTCGTGCCGGACTCCCAGCTCGAGCTGGTGCTGCGACCGGCGACTCCCGTCGAGTCACCGCTGGCGCTTCGGGCGTGGCGACGTCAGGCTGACGGCGCATGGCAGCTTTGGGAACCAGCCGTCGAATGGTCCGCGGACGGCGCCGCTCGAATCGTCGGGAACGCAGGCGCCCTGCTGGGTACGACTCCCGGGCGCGTCGAGCTGCGCGTGGTCGTGGGCCGCAGCGAGGTCCTGCCGGACAGCGCCGAGGCCGCCGGTCACGAGTCGGCGGGATGGCGCCGATTCGACGCCCACGTGGAGATGCAGGCGGCCCCCTGAGCGCTCGCCCACGCGACGCGCCTGGGCGATCCTCGCCGGCGCGGCTGTGGCTGGCCGGAGCCCTAGGCCTCTGCGCGACCGTCGCGTTCACCGGCTGCGGAGGCGGGGGCTGCGGCGCGGGCGAGCGGGCGCTCGCCGAGGTCGAGGTGGCCGGCTGCACGTCGTTTCGGCGCGCGCCTGACGCCATCTGCCTGACGCTGCCGGAGACCGTGTTGACCCTCGCGGTCCGCGCGGAGGTGAGCGCGACGGTGACGGTCGCGCCCAGCGGGGAAGAGCTCGCGGCGTCGGCGGGTGGCTGGCGCAGGTTTCGCGTGGGCCCCGACCTCGACGCGTCCCGGCTGACCGTGGAGGTGGACGACGGCGACGGCCGCTCCGCGTGGTCGCTCGCGCTGGGCCGCTTCGAGGAAGCCCCAGCCGTCGCGGAGGCCCAGCGCGCCCGCGCCGCGCGAGAGTTCGACCGCGCGCTGACCCTGGTCGAGACGGCCCTGCGGAGCCCCAGCCTCGACGGGCGCGCCAAGGCCCGGCTGGTGGGGCTGCGCGCGCGCGTTCGCATCGCCCAGGGCGCGATGGCGGCCGCCGAGGCCGAGCTCCGCGAGGCCCTGCACCTCGACCGCGAACACGGGCTGGTCTCCGACGCCACGCGGGACAGCATGGCCCTCGCGTGGGTGCTCATCGACGGGCTGAAGCTCGATGATGCGGCCGAGGTCCTGACCGATCTCGAGCGGTTCGCCCATGGATACGATGAGGCCCCGGCGCAGATCGCGTTCAACCGCGCCTCGCTTCACCGCCGCGCGGGCCGACAGCGCGACGCGCTGCGGGCGCTCGACGACGCCGAGGTCATCGCCGTGCGGCTGGGGCTGGACACCCTTCACGCCCAGGTCCAGCAGAGCACCGCGAACGTGCTGCAGGAGGTAGGCCGCTTCGAGGAGTCGAGCGCGATTCTGCAGGGGCTGGTGGACCTGAGCGGCGCCGACGGTGACCCCTGCGCGCGAGCGACGCTGCTCACCAACCTCGGCTGGGCGCGCCTCGCGGTGGTCGAGGCGGGGGGCGAGGCGACGACCTTGCCGGTGCTGCGCGAGGCGCTGAAGCTTTGGCGGTCGGAGTGCGCGTCACCACCCGAGGTCGGCAACGCGCTGGTCAACCTGTCGCTCGCGCATCTGCAGGGCGGGCGGGTCCGCGAGGCGCGGGAGCACCTACGCGAGGCGACCGCAGCCGGTGCGGCGGACTCCGCGGTCATCGAGGCGTGGCGGCTGGACCTCGACGGCCGCATCGCGCTCGCCGAGGGCCGAACCGACGCGGCGGCCTCCGCCTTCGAAGGGCTGGCCGAGCTTGCGCGCGAGGCCGGCGTGGCGGACGCGGCGCTGCGGGCGACCCTGGGGACGGCGGAGGTCCTGGCTGCGCAGGGGCGAAACGAGGAGGCGCTGGCTGCCTGGGTCGAGGCCGACCGGCGCTTGGACGAGGCGCTGCGGGCGGTGCCGCTGGGTGAAGGGCTGGGCAACTTCCTCGCGTCGGCCACCCGCGGCCCGCGACACCACGTGGACCTCCTGATGACCCTGGAGCGGCCTGCGGAGGCGCTCGAGGTGGCGCGGCGAGCGCGGACGCGGGAGGTCACGGTGCTGCGGAGGCTGCGAGCGCTGTCGGCGCTGGGCCCTGAGGCGCGGGTGCGCTGGGAGGCCGCCGTGGCCACCTGGCGTACCGAGCGGCAGGCGCTGGACGCCGCAGCCCAAGAGGACTGGAAGCTCGCCGCGGACCGGCGCGCGGCCGCTGCTCAGGCGCGCGTGGAGCGGGAACGCAAGCTGCGTCAGGTGCTGGACGACGCGCTTGCCATCGTGGCTCCAGAGTCCTCCGGAGAGCTTGGCCCTGCCGCGGCGGCGGGCGAGTTGACGCTCGCGGCGCACCCTGGCGTCCGCGGGCTGTGGCTCTTCGGGGCCACCGAAGGGGCGGTTCGCGGCGTGCACCTGGACGCGCTCCCACGCGCGCCTGACGCGATGAGCGCCGCCCTGCTTGAGCCTTTCCGAGCCGAGCTCGCCCGCGCGACGACGCTGCGCATCCTCCCCTACGGCGCGCTCCGCGAGGTCGACTTTCACGCGCTGCCCTGGGACGGCCGCCCCCTCGGCGCCAGCCGCCCGCTCGCCTACGCCGTGGACCTGCCTCACCTGCCCGGCGCTCCCGCGAGCGACGCCCCCGCGGCGCTCGTGGTGGCCGACCCCGCCCGCAATCTCGCAGGTGCGCTGGCTGAGGTGGACGCGGTGCGCGCGCTGCTCCGCGGCGACGCGACCGCGCCAACCGTGATGGATGCTGCGTCCGCGACCCTCGCTGCGGTGCAAGAACGCCTCCCCCACGTGGGCCTCTTCCACTTCGCCGGCCACGGCTGGTTCGGCGGGCTCGGCGGCTGGGAGAGCGCCCTCGGGCTGGCCTCCGGTCAGCGACTGACCGTCGGCGACATCCTGGCGCTGCCGCGTGTGCCAGCCACGGTGGTGCTGTCGGGCTGCGAGACCGGGCGCAGCGACCGCGGGGGCCCCGGCGCGACGCTGGGGCTGGGTGAGGCCTTCGTCATCTCGGGCGCCGAGGCCGTGATCGCCGCGACCCGCCCCGTGGACGACGCGCTGGCCGCCGCGGTGTCCGTGGCGCTCTACGCGGACGGCCGCGCCGCGCTGGCTCGCGACCCCGCGGCGGCCCTGCAGCGCGCGCAGGCGACGGTCCGCGCCGCCCTCCCAGACGCCGACTGGGCGAGCTTCCGGCTCATCGTCCCATAGCGACCCGAGGCCGCGCGCCGGGCCCTCGTGTACACGCGGGCCGCCGACCCTCAGAAGCGCTCGGTCGAGACCGTCACCCAGGGCTGGCCCGGCGCGACCCGCGTGTGGACCTGCCAAACGCAGCGGTACTCCGCGTCGACGCTGAGGGTGGCGCGACCCACCAGCCCGCCCGGCATGGGCACTCCGTGGGGAGGCGAGCCCGCCCTGCCTGGCGGCGCCGGCGGCCCGCTCGGGTCGGCAGGCCCGAAGGCCCGGTAGTCCGCCCGCACCAACGTGGCGACCAGCGGCTTGAGCGAGAGGCCACCGACCGCGTCGCCCACGGCTCCGCGCAGATCGCCCCCACTGAAGCCAGGTGGCGTCGCCCTCAACGCGTCCAATAGCTCACCGAAAGACGCCTCATCCACGTCCGAACGCCCGCCGATGCCGTGCCGCTGCAGATACGCCTTCAGCACCGGATAGCCGGTCGCCGCCAAGCGCCGGCCGTCCTCCCACACGAACGTGAGTACCTCTTTGTGCCCCGCCGGGAACTCACCACCGCTCAGCACGACACGGAAGAACGTGGGCAGAAGTTCGCGACATTGCTCGACCTTCGCGCCAGGGTGACCGAGCTGATGTGCCGCCGCCCCGCAATCGAACGCCCCGTCGGGGACCGCGGGGACGTCGGGACGGGCCGCCGCCGAGGGGCCCGCCGCCCCCAGAAGCCACAGGCTCAGCAGGAGGGCGGCACAGTGGAGGGCAGGTCGAATCATCGCGCGCTCGGGTCCGCAGTCACGCGATCTTCCCATACCGGATATGGGATCGCGAGTAAGGGTCCGGCTCGCGCTCGGTGCGACGGGCCCCGAAGTCACGACGGCGCGCATCTAGATTGAGCCTCCCCCGCTGAGCGGGCGCTCTCAGCACGAGACGAGAGGGCGACATGTGCCGGGGCACGCGGAGCCGGGACAACGACATGATGGGAGCGCGCGGCCGGCGAAGGGGGCTCAAGCTCAGTGCTCGCCGTAGTCAATCACCGCTGACCTCGGTCGCCAGCGCGCCAAGCAGCGCGTGCAGAGCGTGCGCGTCCGACGGGGCGCCGAGGCTGAAGTACATCCCGCCCGTGTCGTCGGCGAGCAGCTCGCGCAGGCGGCCCAGCCGACGGCCGCGGGGCTGGTAGAAGCTGAGGAGGGCCGGCTGATCGCCGACGGGCACAAGCCACCCGAGGCAGGTGCCGCGGGGCGCGACCTCGGGCTGGTAGCCGAGGGGGCCGAGGACGCAGACGCGCGCCACCCGGTAGCCGACCGCGTCGCCGACCAGCGAGCGGACGATGGCGCCGGGCCCACCCTTGTCCGGGATGACCCGCCAGGCCTCGAAACACCAAGGCGCCATCGCCTCGTTCGCCGCGGCTGGCAGGCCCGAGAAGAGCGCCTCCGCGAGGCGGCGGCGGGAATCGGAGGCCAGCTCAATGCCGGCCTGCCACGCCCACAACAGGGCGGCGGCCATGGCGAAGCGCTCGCTCGCCCGCATGCGGCCGTCCGGGTCGAGTTCGTGTCCCAGCTCGCGCGCGGCCGCCGCGAGAGGGGCGACGGCGCGCAAGAGGTCGCGACTTGGGCGATGCGCCGTGCGGGCGTGTGAGGGCCACGCGAGGGTCGACGCGACGGCGGGGTAGGCTTGGGTCATGGGGCTCTCCGTAGGGTGGGGGTCTGGGGTCGGTGTTTCGCCGGACTGCGGCGGCTCGGGCCCCACCTGGAGCAAGATCGGATCCATCCGCGCTGGCTGGGCGTGGGACACCGGATGGGACAGGTCGCGCGTCCGGATGCCAGCCTCGGCGATGCTTCGATTCGGCTGATGGCACCTGCCTGGTTTGCGATCGCCGGAGCCCGGTTCGCGGGGACGCGGGGCTGCGCGGGGCGTGGGGTCAGCCCACCCCGATCCCGGGTCTCCGCACCCCACCGCCACGCCTCGCGCCAGCCACGCGTCGGTGTTGCGCGCGACCCCGCCCGCACGCACCATGGACACTCACTCGTGCTCAAGGTCAGCCGATGCTCTCGCGCCCCCTCACGACGCTGCTCTTCGCCATCCTGGGCCTCACCATCGCGGCATCCTGCGGCGAGAGCGCTTCCTCCGGCGACACCGACACGGCCACGGACCTGAGCTCCGAGGTGAGCCCGGACGCGACACCAGACGCCGCGCCCGACGCCGACCCGGACGCGGTGGCCGACGCGGACGTGGCGCCCGACGCAGACGCCGCGGGCGACGCGGGCCCCGATCTGGACGTGGCTCCGGACGCCGACGCCGACGCGAGCGACCCTGACGCCGCCGACTCGGACCTCGCCGACAGCGCGCCGGACACTGACGCGGACGCGGTTTCCGACGCCGACGCCGCCACCGACGCCGAGCTACCACCGCCCTTCGACCTCGAAGTCACCCCCACCCTCGCCGGCACGCCCGCCAACCCGCTCGCCCAGAGCCCCGAGGTCAGTTGCGGCGTCTACCTCGAAGAACGCTGCGTCGGCGGCGCCCTCCAACGCTGCGACCTCTACGACACGGCCACCTCCACCTTCGTCGACGACCCCGACCCGCTGCTGCGCCGCGTCCTCCTCTACGACCGCTGGCACGACCTCTACGCGTCGCCCCAGGGCCAGACCGCCGAGCCCGTCTTCAACCAGGCCATGCCCCCCGAGACCCCCGAGTCCGTCTGGGGCGACCCCGCGAAGTTCGCCCGCTACGACGGCGAGGGCGACTCCGCCATCTGGTCCGGCGTGGCGCTGACCGGCGACATCTACCGCTACATGCAGACCGGGACCGACGCCGACTACGCCCGCGTCGAGGCCATCGTCCGCACCATGCTCACCAAGTTCGACGTCACCGGCGTCCCCGGCTACCTCTCGCGCTATCACTTCCTCTACATGGCCGACGGCGGACCCACCGACCGCGATTTCTTCCAGCGCTGGCCTGGCCAATTGGGCCATCGCGACATGCCGATGCTGAAGCCCGAGGCGGCCCCCGACCTCTCGCCCGTCTACCTCAACGGCCTGCCCAAGCCCGACGGCGGCACCACCCCGGTCGTCCCCTACTGGCACGGCCACCCGTCCATCGACCAGTACACCGGCCCGATGGTCGCCTTCCCGCTGGTCCTCCCCATCCTCAAAGACGAAGCCCTCAAGACGCGCATCGTCGACCACATGCGCTGCTACCTGAACCGCCTCGAGCGCATCGAGCTGCGCCACCTCCAGGACAACCCCGATCTCCTTGAGCTTCTCTCGGGATTCCTGGCCGGCGGCGTCCTCAACCTCGACCCCGACGACATCGACCTGACCAAGCTCGACACCATCGTCGCGTTCGTCCTGCGCGGCATCAACAACGGCAACCAGGCGGGCTTCGACGCCACCTGCCCCGACGGCCCGCCGACCGTCCCGACCATCATCCTCGACGCCAACGAGTCCAGCTTCCTCCCCGGCGTCCTCAAGCTCGCGGCCGACCTCCAGCAAGGCGCCGCCGACATCACGCCCACCCAGATCGACCACATCTACGCCCCGTCCATCCGCGGCGGCGACGCCAGCCACATGATCCAGCTCGCGGTCACGGTCTGGTGGATGACCGGCGACGACGCCTACCTCGACTTCCTCAGCGACGACCTGCTCGGGCTCATCCGCGCCGACGAGGTCGCCCTCACCATGCAGTCGCTGCGGCTGCCCGACTGGTGCCTGAAGTTCTTTGGCGATCACATCACCTACGGCACCCACTGGCAGCTGATCACCATGCTCCCCGACTCCGAGCTGCGCACGTTCATGGTGCGCGCGATGGAGGAGGAGATGTGGCAAAAAGCCCTGTATAATCATCACAGTTCGAAGTTCAACATCATGTATGCCAGCAGCGGGACCGACGCGGAGCTCTCCGGTCGCCAGGCCGCCATCGAGATGGCCGTGCTGAACCTCGAGCGATTCGGTGGGGGCGGCGACACCATCGACTCGCCCCGACGCACCTACTCGCTCAGCCGCGCCGACATCTCCACCGCGATGCAGAGCGAGGGCATCGGCTTCCGCTGCCCGTCCGAGGAGCAGCGCCAGCAGTGCGAGGGCGACAACTCCGTGCTCGGCATCGACACCGAGGGCGGCATCATCAGCTACGTGTGCGACGGCCGCGTCGGCGAGTGCGTGATGGCCGACGGAAAATGCACCAACGGCCTCGCCGACGACGGGCTGCCACCACGCCTGCGCGGCTACGCGGACTTCATGTGGCAGCGCAGCCCCTTCAACGTCGGCGCCTCGGGCGACGGCGGCCGCAAACAATCGCCAGGCCGAGATCTGTCCGAGCCCTATTGGATGGCGCGCCACTACGGCTACATCACCGAGGGCGCCGGGCAGGTGCTGGCGTGGCGGGCGGCCGGAACCTGCGAGTTCAAGCCGGAGCTGCTCGATTTCACCGTGACCGAGTCGAGCGGGCTGTGCGAGCCGGGGGTGTCGCCGTGCACGACCAAGACGACGGTCAGCGTCGGCGGCGGCCTGTCCGTGGACACCGACGGGGCGGTCAGCGCGGCCACGCTCAGCGACGCCGACTACGACGCGTTCGAGGCGAAGCTGCAGGACGCCGCGTTCCTGGCGGCCATGGAGGCTGTGGACCCCGGATGTCCGCTGCTGCTCGACTACGGCGTCGACTTCGCGCTGACCTGGTACGTCCAGGACCCGATCGTTCAGTTGGGCATTCAGGGGTGCGCCGTCGACTCAGAACACCCCTTGGGCGCGGTTTTCGACAGCCTCAAGGCGCTGGTGACGAAGTATGGGCTGTAGATGACGGGGGGCGCCGCGTGTAGCATCGACGCGCGCCGCCGTGCTACGCGGTGCTCACACACCACCGACCAGGGAGGCGCCGCGTGGCCCGACCCGTCCTCGGCGCCCTAGTCGCCTGCATGTTCGCCTTCGCCTTCGCCGTCGGTTGCGGCAGCCCCGGCGGGGGCGGCGTCTTCTTGTTGGACAGCACCGACACGCCAAACCTCGGCGACGCGGGCGGCGACGTCGGCGGCGAGACCGGGCCCGACGCGACGGCGGACGCGACGCCCAAAGACGACGCCGAGAGCGACTCGGACGCGGTGGACGACGCGGCTGTCGACGCGGATGCCACCGGCGACGCCGCGCCCGACGCGACCCCAGACGCGGAGCCCGACGCGACCCCAGACGCCGACGCCAGCGAACCCGACGTGGCCCCCGACGCCACGCCCGACGCGACCCCCGACGCCACGCCCGACGCGAGCCCAGACGTGGCCCCCGACGCCACGCCCGACGTGACCCCGGACACCAGCCCCACCTGCACCCCCGGCGTCCTGCGCTGCGACAAGCAGACCATTCAAGCCTGCGTGGTCGGCGGCATCTGGCAATCCATCACCACCTGCCCCGCCTCGCAGCCCTGCGTCGACGGCGCCTGCTGTACCCCCAACTGCTCAGGAAAAGACTGCGGTTCCGACGGATGCGGCGGCTCCTGCGGGGCCTGCTCCACCGGCCTGACCTGCGTCGGCGGCGAGTGCGCGTGCATCGGGTCGTGCGTGGGCAAGACCTGCGGTGATGACGGCTGCGGCAACGCCTGCGGAGCCTGCGCCGCGACCGAGGCCTGCGTCGACTTCGCCTGCCAGTGCAAGCCCGTGTGCGCCGGAAAGACCTGCGGCCCCGACGGCTGCGGCGGCTCGTGCGGCACCTGCAAGGTCGGCGAGCAGTGCACGACCGGGAAATGCGTCTGCACCCCCAACTGCAGCGGCAAGTCCTGCGGCCCTGACGGGTGCGGCGGCTCCTGCGGGACCTGCCCGGGCAAGCAAGACTCCTGCGAGGCCGGCGTCTGCGAGTGCATCCCGCTGTGCGCCGCCAACGGGTGCGGCACAGACGGCTGCGGCGGCTCCTGCGGCACCTGCAAAGCGGACGAGATCTGCAGCAACGGCGCCTGCGTCCCAGAGGCGGCGCTCAGCGCGGTCGCGACCTTCAAGCCTGGAGACACGCCGGCCTCCCTCGGCTGGACCATCGACGGCAACGTCAGCGTCGCCAACAGCCTCCCGGGCATCACCCCGCTGACCGGCGGCGCGATGCTGGTGGTCTCCAACGCCCAACCCACCGGGTCCCCGAAGCTCAGCTCGTCCGCCACCCTCAGCGCGACGCTGCCGAAAGGCGCGACCCGCATCGTGTTCTCCGTCCGCTTCATCAGCGCGGAGCTGGATGTGTGGTGCGGAACGCAGTTCGTCGACCAGTGGTCCTTCGAGGTCGACGGCGGGACGGTCGACCGCGCCATCCCCATCTCCATCGATGACCTCTGCCCGCCGCCGGCCATGTCCCAGGCATGCGCGCTCTCGCCGCCTCCCTGCGACTCGACCTGCCTGGACACAGGCACCGCGTGCGATTGGTCGCCGGCTAGCAAGACGTGCACCGGCACCTACACCTGCGTCACCGGCCGCTTCGTCCAGGAGTTGACGGTCTCGCAGTTCGAGCCCGACGACAACGACAGCATGATGACGGATTGGGTGGACGTGGCCATCGAGCTGACGGCGCCCCTGGCCGCGAACCAGCCGGTCACGGTCACCATCCGGGTCGCCAACGTGGGCGACAACGCCTTCGACTCCGTGGTGCTGATCGACCAGATCCGCACCGAATAGTCAGGAAATACCTATGCGTTTTGCCCTCGACGACGAGCAGGTCGCGCTTCAACGCACAGCCCGCCGGGTGCTGGACCGGTGGTCGCCGCCCGACGCGGTGCGCGCCGCCATGGCCACCGAGCGCGGCTACGACCCGGCGCTGTGGCAGCGGCTGGCGGGCGAGCTTGGCGTCACCGCCCTGCTGGTCCCCGACGCGTACGGCGGCCTCGGCCTGGGCCCCACCTCGCTGGCGCCTCTGATGGAGGAGTTGGGCCGCGCGTTGGCCTGCGCGCCCGTGCTCTCGACCGTCGCGCTGGCCACCAACGCGCTGGTGCTCGGCGCCGACAAGGCCCAGAAGCAGCGCTGGCTGCCCAAGATCGCCTCGGGCGAGCTGACCGCGACCGTGGCGTTCGGCCCACCGGCCGACCCATGCGAGACGGGTCTGTTCGCCTTCGCGCGGCCGAGCGGCGGGTACCGGATCTTGGGCAGCGTCGCGCAGGTCATCGACGGCCACACCGCCGATCTCCTGATCTTGCCAGCGCGCCTCCCCCGTCCGGGCCTCTCCGTCCTCGCCGTGGTCCCCGGCGACCATCCCGGCATCGTCCGCACGGTCTTGCCGACCATGGACCGCACCCGCCGCCTCGCCCGAATCGACCTGTCGACCGAGGCGCCCGTGCTGGTCGACGTCGCGCCGACCGAGCTCCTCGGCACGAAGGGGAACACGCACAAGCTGCTCTGCCGCGTCCTCGCCCGCGCCGCCGCCGCCCTCGCCTCCGAACAGGTCGGCGTCGCCGAGCGCTGCCTCGACATGTCCGTCGAGTACGCCAAGACCCGCGTCCAGTTCGGCCGCCCCATCGGCAGCTTCCAGGCCATCAAGCACCGCTGCGCCGACATGCTGGTCGACGTCGAGTCCGCGAGGGCCGCCAGCTGGTACGCCGCCTGGGCTACCGAGTTCGCCCCCGACGAGGCCGCCGCCGCCGCCTCCCTCGCCAAAGCCTGGTGCAGCGAGGCGAGCTACCGCGCCGCCGCCGAGTGCATCCAGGTCCACGGCGGCATCGGCTTCACCTGGGAACACGACGCCCACATCGCCTTCAAGCGCGCCCGCGCCTCCGAGGCCCTGCTCGGCACCCCCACCGCCCATCGCGAGCTCATCGCCGCGGAGATCGGCCTGTGACCACCCCCGCAAATCCCCCGACACGACCTGCCGAAAAGCCGGTCGGCGTCCCCGTCACAAACCGCCAGATCATCCTGCGCAGACGCCCGGTGGGCCTCCCCCGCCACGACGACTTCGAGCTGGTCGAGCGCGGCATCGAGGACCTCTCGCTCGGCGAAGTCCGCGTCCGCGCGCGCTACATCTCGCTCGATCCCGCCATGCGCGGCTGGATGAACGCGCGCCGCTCGTACATCCGCCCGGTGGAGATCGGCTCGGTGATGCGCGCCGCCGCCATCGGCCAGGTCGTGCTGTCGCGGCACCACCACTTCGCCATCGGAGACACCGTCATCGGCATGCTCGGCGTCCAAGAGCTCGGCGTGGCCGCGGGCGACCAGCTGCTCAAGGTCGACCCTGCGACCGCGCCGCTGCCGACGCTGCTCGGCGCCCTCGGCGGCAACGGCCTCACCGCCTACTTCGGCCTCCTCGACGTCGGCGCCCCCGAGCCCGGCGAGACCGTCCTCGTCTCGGCGGCCGCGGGCGGCGTGGGCTCCGTGGTGGGCCAGATCGCCCGCATCGTCGGCTGCCGCGTCGTCGGGATCGCCGGCGGCGCCTCGAAGTGCCGCCACCTCGTGGAAGACCTCGGGTTCGACGCCGCCATCGACTACAAGGCCCCCAAAGGCGGCGACCTCCGCAAAGCCATCGAGGACGCCTGCCCCGACGGCATCCACGTCTACTTCGACAACGTCGGCGGCGAGATCCTCGACGCCGCGTTGGGCCAGCTCGCTGTCGGCGCCCGGGTCGTCATCTGCGGCGCCATCTCGCAGTACAACGTCGAGGGCCGCATCGCCGGCCCGTCGAACTACCTGAATCTCATCGTGAAACGCGCGCGGATGGAGGGCTTCCTCACCTTCGACTACCAAGACCGGTACGCCGAAGGCTCCGCCCAGTTGGCCGCCTGGCTCGCCGAGGGCCGCCTCGTCACGCGCGAGCACATCGTCATCGGCATCGAGCGCTTCCACGACGCGCTCATGCTGCTCTTCAACGGGGACAAGCTCGGCAAGCTGGCCCTCGAGGTCTGAGCTTGGCGGCCAGGGCGGGCGACTAGAACACGTTTCACTCGCCGCGTGAATCGAGTAGGCTGCGCCGATGGATTTGCGATTCTCCAAAGCGGACGAGGCCTTCCGCGCCGAGGTCCGCGACTGGCTCGAGGCCGCGCTGGTCGGCGAGTTCGCCGTCGTGCGCGGACGCGGCGGCCCGGGCGACGAGGAGGCCGTCCACGACGAGCGCCTCGCCTGGGAGCGCCACCTCGGCACGGCGGGCTGGATCGGCCTCGGCTGGCCCAAAGTCTACGGCGGTCGCGAAGAGTCCCTGGTCCGCCAGGTCATCTTCAACGAGGAGTACGCCCGCGCCCGCGCCCCGGGCCGCCTGGGCCACATCGGCGAGACACTGCTGGGCCCGACCCTCATCGCCTTCGGTAGCGACGAGCAAAAATCACGGTTCTTGCCCCCGATCCTGCGCGGCGAAGAGCTGTGGTGTCAGGGCTACTCCGAGCCCAACGCCGGCAGCGACCTCGCCAACGTCCGCACCACCGCGGTGCGCGACGGCGACGCCTGGGTGCTCGAGGGCCAGAAGACCTGGACCTCCGGCGCCCACTGGTCGGACTGGTGCTTCGTGCTCTGCCGCACCGACCCCAACGTCCCGCGCCACAAGGGCCTGAGCTACCTGCTGGTCCCGATGCGCCAGCCCGAGATCACCGTGCGGCCCATCGTCCAGATGACCGGCACCAGCGAGTTCAACGAGGTCTTCTTCGACGGCGCGCGCACCGACGCGGCGAACGTGGTCGGCGGCGTCGGCGAGGGCTGGCGCGTGGCCATGGGCACCCTGGCTTTCGAGCGCGGGGCCTCGACCCTGGGCCAGCAGCTCGCCTTTCAGCACGAGCTGGACGCCATCATCGCCGCGGCCAAGGAAAATGGGGCCGCCCGAGATCCTGTCATCCGCCAGCGCATCGCCCACGCCTGGTCCGGCCTGCGCGTGATGCGCCTTCAGGCCCTGCGGATGATGAGCTCGAGTGCGGAGCAGCCGCGCGAGGCCTTCGTCACCAAGCTCTTCTGGGCGACCTGGCACCGCGACCTCGGCAAGCTCGCCATGGACGTGCTGGGTCCTGACGCCGAGGTCGCCGAGGGTCCAGGCGAGGGCGAGCTGACCGCGCTCCAGCGCCTCTTCCTCTTCTCGCGGTCGGACACCATCTACGCCGGCTCCAACGAGATCCAACGCAACATCATCGGCGAGCGCGCCCTGGGGCTGCCCAAAGAGCCCCGCCCCGCCGACCCAAGAGGCCAGCCATGAGCACGCAAAACACCGCCCCGCCCTACCCCGAGCCCCGCGGCCTCCTGCGCGGAAAGCGCGTCGTCGTCACGGCGGCGGCCGGCGGCGGCATCGGCTTTTCGGTCGCCAAACGCTGCGTCGAAGAGGGCGCGACCGTGATCATCAGCGACATTCACGAGCGGCGTCTCGGTGAGGCCGCGGATGCGTTGGAGGCGATCTCGGGCGGGCGTCCTCTGACCGTCCGCTGCGACGTGACGAAGCAGGACGAGGTCGACGCGCTCTTTGAGGCCGCCGAACAGGCAGGCGGCGTCGACGTGTTGATGAACAACGCGGGCCTCGGCGGGACGGCGACGCTGGCCGAGATGGAAGACGAGCAGTGGCACCGGGTCATCGACGTGAGCCTGACCGGCACGATGCGCTGCATGCGGGCGGCCCTGCGGCTGATGCTGCCGCGGCGGGCGGGCGTCATCGTGAACAACGCGTCGGTCTTGGGCTGGCGCGCGCAGGCGGGGCAGTCGCACTACGCGGCGGCCAAGGCTGGCGTGATGGCGCTGACGCGCTGCGCCGCAGTCGAGGCGGCTGAGGCCGGCGTGCGCATCAACGCGGTCGCGCCGAGCTTGGCGATGCACCCCTTCCTCGAGAAGGTCACCAGCGCCGAGCTTCTGGCGGAGCTGACCGCCCGCGAAGCCTTCGGGCGCGCGGCCGAGCCCTGGGAGGTCGCCAACGTCATGCTGTTTCTGGCCAGCGACCTGTCGAGCTACCTCACCGGCGAGGTGATCTCGGTGTCTAGCCAGCGCGCGTAGGGGGTTTTCGTGGTCGACCGCACAGCCGAAGGCGCCACCGGCGTCCCCTTCGAGATGGACATCGAGCGGGGCAAGGTCCGCGAGTTCGCGCGGGCCGTCGGGACGACGCACCCCGCCTTCCACGAGGGCGAAAACCCCGTGGCGCCGCCTACGTTTTTGACGACCCAGTTCTTCTGGGAGGCGGCCGTCGCGGGCTCGAACCCGTGGGACAAGGTCGCCATGAGCCAGGAGCGCGGGATGCACGCCGAGCAGGAGTACATCTTCCACGGGCCGCCGCCGCGCGCGGGCGACCGGCTGGTGTGCAGCTCGCGCATCGAGCGCATCTACGACAAGGACGGCCGCAAGGGCGGGACGCTGACCTTCGCGGTCATGGTCACCGAGTTCCGGGACGCGGCGGGCAAGCTGGTGGCGGAGGCGCGGCTGACCGGCGTCGAGACGTCGAAGCCGCCGGAGGAGGCCGCGTGAGCACGCCTGAGACCACCGCTCCGAGCTGGGAAGCGCTGACCGTCGGCGCGGGCCCTGAGCCCATGACCGTCGGCCCCATCACGCGCACCGACTTCGTCCGCTACCAGGGCGCGTCGGGCGACATGAACCCGGTGCACCACGACGAGCCCTTCGCCAAGGCGGCCGGCTTCCCGGCGCCGCTGGGCGTGGGGATGTGGCCCGCGGGAACGCTCAGCGCGTGGGCGGCCGCCTGGGTCGGCCCCGAGCGCGTGCGGCGGGTGCGGATCCGCTGGCAGAACCCGGTGTTTCCGGGCGAAGTGCTGACGATGAGCGCGGCCGTGGCCTCGCGCGACGAGACCGCGCGCACCGTCGAGCTCGAGCTCACCTGCACCCGCCAAGACGGCGCCGTCACCGTCCGCGCCTGGCTCACAGCCCAGCTCTGACGGGCCTCCGGAGCCCGCGCCGGTGTATCGCCGGGGCGCCGCTTACGTTTCTTAAGCGGAACCGATGCGGAGGTATCCATGGACAAGTTCGTCGGGCGACTCGAGCAGCTATTTTCCCCCGCGACGCTCGCCGACAAGCTCTTCGGGCAAATCCTCCCCGACGTGCTCATGGCGCTCATCACGTTTGGCCTGTTCTACCTAGCCTGGCGCGTCATCGGCCGCGGGATCGACGCGCTGCTCGGTCGCAGCCACCTCGACGACACCGCGCGCGCCTTCATCCTCACGCTCTTGAAGTACGCGCTCCTCGCTATCGGGGTGGTCGCCGCCCTCGGCCAAGTCGGCGTCGACACCACCTCGCTGCTCACCAGCCTCGGCGTCGCCGGCCTCACCCTCGGGTTCGCCGCCAAAGACGCCCTGTCCAACATCATCAGCGGCATCTTCATCTTCTGGGACCGGCCCTTCGTCATCGGGGACCTCATCGAGATCAACGGCCGCTACGGCCGGGTGACCGCGATCACCATGCGCTCCACGCGGGTGGTCACCGTGGACGGCAAGATGCTGGCGATCCCGAACTCGGAGTGCGCCAACTCGACGGTCGCGTCGTACACGAACTTCCCGCACCTGCGGCTCGACATCGACATCACCATCGGGGTCGGCGAGGACATCGACCGGGTCCGCGGGCTGCTGCTGGGCATCGTCGCGGGAGACGACCGCTTCATGCCGGCGCCCCCGCCGGTCGTCGTGGTGACCGCGCTCAACGACTACAACGTGGCCATCCAGTTGCGCGCGTGGATCCTCGACGAGCGCGCCCACGTCGAGATGCGCACGTGGCTGCGCGAGGCCGCGTTCAAGCTGCTGACGCGGGAGGGGGTGGACCTGCCCTTTGAGACCATCGTCGTGCGCTCGAGCGCGTCGCAGTCGGGTGCTGAGGCCGCATGACCGAGCGGCTCCGCCGGATCTTGGGCCTCGGGGCGGCGCTGGCGTTGTTCAGCGCGGCCTGCCCGTCTGTCGCGTATGCGGACTCGGAGGTCGACGCAGACGTCGAGCAGTCACGGGACGCCGACGCGGGCGCGGACGACTCGGGCCGCGCCGCGGAGGCGGACATAGGCCCCGATTCGCTCGACGCCATCGAGGTAATTGAGGATTCCGAGCTGCTCGACGCGCCGCCGCCCGAGGTCGAAACCGAGGCTCCCAACGCTGCGCCCTCGCTGGCCCCGGCGCGAATGCCGCTGCCCGAGGTCGCCGAGCTCCAGGCCGTGGTCGACGCGCTGACCCAACTCCTCGCCGGTCGCCTGCCGCCCGAGTTCGACGCGCACCGGCTCTTCGACGTGGACCCGACCATCGAGGCCGCCGTCGGCGTGCGCCGTGTGGCGCTGCGTGCCTCCATCCTGCTCGCGCAGACCGAGCTCGACGAGGCGCCGCCCACGCCGAGCGACCGCGCGCCCCGCCTCCGCCTGCTCATGGCGCGCGACGGCCTCCGCTTGGAGTTCCTCGCGCGACCGCTGGCCGAGCGCAAGCAGGCGATGGCGGCCCACGAGAAGCGCCAGGCCATCGCCGCGGAGCAGGCCAGCGCCACCGAGGCGGCCCGCGACGCCAGCGCGATGGCGGAGAGTGCTGAAGCCGGCAAGCGCACGGCCCTGGCGGAGGTGGCCCTGGCGGGGGGCGGCGTCCTCGAGCAGTTCGCCATGGAGCGCGTGAGGGTGGAAGGCATCCGCGCCGCCATCGCCCGCACTCGCAGCGACCTCGCGCAGCAGCAGTCGCGCCACCTGGAGGTCAGCACGCGCCGCCTCGAGATGGCCCACGCGGCCGCCACGCGCCTCGACATGCCGGAGCTCAGCGGCGCCGAGGCCGACGCCCTGCTCGCCCGACTCGAGGGCGAGCTCGCGCTCGTGCGCCCCGAGCTGAGCCAAGCGCTCGATGATCGCGGCGCCGAGTCCGCCTTCCCCGACTTCACTCCGACCGTCGACCTCGACGCGCCCGACTCCCTCGCGCACCCGGTCGAACGCGACGCGCTGGTGCGGACCATCAACGCGCTCACCACGGCGCGCGTCGCGGGCCTCGACTCCGAACGCGAGCTGATCGCCGCCCGCGTTCGCACCCGCACTGAGGAGCTCCGAACCCTACAGGCCCTAGCGTTCCGAGCGCTGCCCCGGCTCAGCCGCGCCGCCCGCAGCCGCTGGCTCAGCCTGAGCCGCGAGGGCCTCTCGCACGCCAGCGCCGAGACCCGCTTCGTGATCCTCAACGCCCGCGTCTACGCCAGCGCGCGCTTCGGCCCCACCTGGTCGCCCCGCGCGTGGCTGGCCGCCCGCCTCGAGCAGAGCGCGGCGCGCTGGGCTGCGCTGCAAATCCTGCTCCTGCTGGCCCTCACCATCTTCGCGTGGCGGCGGCACGCGGCGCTGTCGAAGTGGATCGTCGACTCCGCCGTCGCCCGCGTCCAAGACCACACCCTCACCCCGATCGCCCGGCTGTGGGCGCGCCGTCTGGTCCCCGTCCTGTGGGCCCTGGCCCTCGGCGCCGTCGTCTGGCTCGCCGAGTCGCGCCTCGTGGTCATCGACGCCGCCCCCGAATTCCTAATCGCTGCCACGCTTTTTCGCATCTATGCGTGGTACCGCGTGTTCCTCGCGCTGGCCGAGCTGGTCGTCCTCGGGGTCGGCCGCGACGCAGGTATCGCCGACGAGACCGACTCGCGCGCCACCATCCGGTGGGTCGCCCGCTACGTCCTCGCCCTGGTCTTCCTGCGCCACGTCATCGCGGCCGCGATCGGACCCGGGTATCTCTGGCATGCCGTGCCGCTCTTGGGCTGGCTGGGCGCCCTCCCCCTCACCTACCTGCTGCTGCGGCGATGGCGCGGCCCCGTCACCGAGCGCTACGCCGCCCGTTTCCCCGGCAGCGCCATGGCCGGCTACCTCGAGCGGCGCGCGAATCGACTCGGCGGCGCCTTCCTCGTAGCCGCGGCCGCCGTCCACCTCGTCGTCGCCGGCACCAGCGCCTGGGTGGCGAGTCTGGCGCTGCGCTTCGACCGCACTCGCCGCACCCTCGCGTTCCTGTTCCGGCGCCAGATGGAGAAGTCCGCCACGTCGGTCGGGCGCGGGCCGCGCAACATCTCCGAGCTGCCGGCTGACCTGGTGAAGGTCGTCATCGCCGAGCCGCCCGACGCGCCAGCGCCAGACGCGCCGCTCGAACACGAAGAGGCGATCCTCGAGGCGATCGCGAAGTGGCAGGCGGGCGAGGCCGCGCCGGGAGTCGCGCTGGTGGGCGAGCGCGGCGCCGGCAAGACCACCTGGCTCAACCGCATCGCCTCGGTGGCCGCCACGACACCCGACACCGAGATCACCTACGCGCTGATGGAGCAATCCCTCCACACCGCCGAGGCGGTCTGCCACGCCCTCGCCGAGGCGCTCGGCATCACCTGCGAGCCCACCCCCGACGCCCTGGTCGAGGCGCTCGAGACCGGCCCCCGCCGCATCGTCCTGCTCGACCACTGCCAGAACTTCATCCTGCGCGCGATGAACGGCACCCACGGCTTCGACGCCCTCGGCGACATCGTCCGGCGCACCAGCCCGAACGTCTTCTGGGTGTGTAGTTTCTCGCGCTACATGTGGTCCTTCCTGCTCTTCTCGACCCGCGGGCAGGACGTCTTCCGCACGGTGATCCGCCTGAGCCGCTGGTCCGAAGAGGACATCGGCGCCCTCATCGACGCGCGCATGTCCGCCGCGGGCTGGACGGCCGTGTGGGACGACCTGCTGCCGCCGCGCGTGGCGTCCGCCGACCGCGACTTCGAACGCACCCGTATGCGCGAGCGCTACCTGCGCCTGCTCTGGGACTACTCCGACGGCAACCCGCGCGCCGCCCTCCACTTCTGGCTGCGCTCGCTGGTGGTCGACGGCGAGCACCAGGTGCGCGTGCGCCTCTTCGACGGCCCCAGCCCCAACGAGCTCGAGTGGCTGAGCACCGAGTCCCGCTTTCTGCTAGCCGCCGTCGTGCTCCACGAGAACCTCAGCTCCGACGAGACCGCTCGCGTGCTGCGCATCTCCGACAAGCACGGCCTCGCCGTCTTCGAGCAGCTCCTCGCCCGCGGCGTGCTCGAGTTCGCGAACGGCCGCTACCGACTCGCCCCCCTCTGGAGCCGCGCCGCCCTGCGCTACCTCACCCGCAAGAACCTCCTCGAGACCTGAAGGCCCCCATGGACGACGCCACCAAGATCGTCGAGTTCATCCGCTTCGGAGGGCTCATCTCCGCCTGCTTCGTGCTGCTCGGCACCTGGCTCGTGGTGCGCTTCATCAACAACAGCGCGGTGCGCCTCGGCCAGCGCTTCGTCGAGCGCCGGCTCGTACTGCACCAAGCCTCGACGGTGCTCCGCTTCACCATCTACTTGCTCGGTATCGGCGCCGCGATCTTCCTCAGCTTTCGCCTGTCCGACGAGATGCTCCTGGCCGTCGGCGGCAGCATCGCCGTGGCCTTCGGCATCTCGCTGAAGGACCTCGCCGCGTCCCTGCTCGCCGGCCTCATCATCCTGTTCGACCGCCCCTTTCAGGTCGGCGACCGCATCACCTTCGGCGGCGTCTACGGCGAGGTCACCGCCATCGGCCTGCGCTCGGTCCGCCTCGTCACCCTGGACGACAGCCTCGTGACCGTCCCGAACAACAAGTTCCTCACCGACCTCGTGTCGTCGAGCAACGCCGGCGCCCTGGACATGCTGGTCCAGATGGACTTCTGGGTGGGCGTGGACCAGGACGTCGAGGCCGCCCGCCGCATCGTCCGCGACGCGCTGACCTCATCGAGCTACGCGTTCATGGGCAAGCCGTGGGCGGTCCTGCTCAGCGAGGTCGCCCAGAGCGGCTGGGTCGGCGTCCGCGTGCGCGCCAAGGTCTACGTGCTCGACGTGCAGTTCGAGAAGGCCCTGGAGACCGACGTCACGGCGCGGGTGCGGGCTGGCTTTCACGAGGCGGGCATCCTGCCGCCCGCCGTGCTGCATCGGGGGCTCGGTGAGCAGGTCGAGAGCGCGGTGCGCGCGGCCTGAATCGGTCCTGACGCCGACGCGGCGAGGGATGGCCTTGAGCACGCGACGTGTCGGCGCGACGCGCTCGGGCCGCCCAGCTACTTCGAGTCGTCGCGCGCCGCGTCCAAGAAGGCCGGCCGCTCGCCGCCGCCGTCCAGGGTGAGGCTGGCGCCATTGACGTAGCTCGCGTCGGGTCCCGCCAAAAACACACAGGCGCCAGCGACGTCTTTTGGCGTCGCCATCCGCCCGGCCGGCACCGTCGCCGCCACCCGCGCCACCCCCGCCGCGTCGCCGTAGTGCAGGTGGGACGCCTCCGTCTCGACCAGCCCGACGGTCACCGCCACCACGCGCACCTTGGGCGCCCACTCGACCGCCAGGCTGCGCGTCGCGTTCAGCAGCCCCGCCTTCGCCGCCCCGTAGGCCGCCGTGCCAGGCGAGGGCCGCGTCCCGCTGACGCTGGCGATGTTGATGATGACGCCGCCGCCCGCCGGCTGCATCGCGGCGTTCGCCAGCCGCGCCATCAGCAGCGGCGCGGTCAGATTCAGGTCGATAATCGCTGACAAAAAGCGAGGCGAGGCGTCCGCGGTGAGCGCGTAGGGCGAGCCCCCGGCGTTGTTGACCAGGACGTCCAGACGCCCTTGAGCGGCCACGATCTGCGAGACCGCGGCCTGCGCCGAAGCCGGGTCGCGCACGTCGGCCTGCACGTAAGTCGCTTGAACGCCGCCGATCTCGGGCGGTGATTCCGGCGCCTTCCGCCCGCACACGAAGACCGTGTCGCCCACGGCCAGAAAGGCCTCGGCGATGGCGCGCCCGATGCCGCGCGTGCCCCCGGTGACCAGGACGACGCGCCCGCTCATGTGCCGTAGACCTTCTCGCCGGCCGGCGCCCGCTCGATGAGACCGCGCACCACCGGGCCCAGCTCCGCCGGATCGAAGCGCGCGCCCTTGTCGAAGGGCTCGCCGTGCCGCCACCCCACGGCCAGCGCCAGCTTGCCGCCCTCGACCTCGAAGACGCGGCCGGTCACGTCGGCGGACTCGGGCGAGGCCAGCCACGCCACGATGGGCGCGATATTCTCAGGCGCCATCGCGTCGAAACCGCCGTCCGGCGCCGCCATCATGTCGGCGAACACCGTCTCGGTCATCCGCGTCCGGGCGATGGGCGCCAGGGCGTTCGCCGTGATGCCGTAGCGCGCCAATTCGGCCGCCTGCACCAGGGTCAGCGACGCGATCCCCGCCTTCGCCGCCGAGTACGCGGCCTGCCCCACGCTGCCCTGAAGGCCGGAGCCGCTGCTCGTATTGATGATGCGCGCGTCGGGCATCCGGCCCGCCTTCGCCTCGCCGCGCCAGTAGTCCGCCGCGTGGCGCGCGGGCGCGTAGTGGCCCTTCAGGTGCACGCGGATCACCGCGTCCCAGGCGTCCTCGGGTGTGCCGACGAACATCTTGTCGCGCAGGAACCCCGCGTTGTTCACCAGGATGTCCAGGCGCCCGAAGGTGTCGATGGCGCGCTTGACCATGCGCCCGGCCGCCTCGAAGTCCGCGACGTCCGCCGGGTCCGAGACCGCCTCGCCGCCCATGGCCCGAATCTCAGCGACCACGGCCTCGGCCGGCTCGCTCGAGGTCTCGACGCCGTCGGCCCGCGAGCCCAGGTCGTTGACGACCACCTTGGCGCCCTGCCGCGCCAGCTCCAGCGCGTGCTCGCGCCCGATGCCGCGCCCCGCGCCCGTCACGATCGCCACGCGCCCGCTACAAATCCCACTCATGAATCGCTCCTCATTGCTGGGCCACTTTCCGTAGTTCGGTCTTCAGCACCTTGCCGCTGGCATTGCGCGGCAAGGCCTCGATAAAGGCCACCCGCCTGGGCACCTTGAAGTTCGCCATCACGCCCCGACTCCACGCGATCAGCTCGGATTCGTCGAGGGTTTTGCCCGCTCGCAGCACCACGAAGGCCATGCCGACCTCGCCCAGCCGCTGGTCGGGGATCCCGATGACCGCGACGTCCTGGATCGACTCGTGGCGCGCCAGGGCCTGCTCGATCTCGGCCGGGTACGCGTTGAACCCGCCGACGAGGAACATGTCCTTGACGCGGTCGGTGATGCGCAGGTAGCCGCGCTCGTTGAGCACGCCGATGTCGCCCGTGCTCAGCCAGCCGTCGGCGCTGATGGCCTCGGCACTGGCGGCCTCGTCGTCCAGGTAACCCAGCATCACGTTGTAGCCCCGCACCTCGACAGCACCTGGCTCGCCGGCGGCCACCGGCGCGCCGGCGGCGTCGACACGCGCACCTCGACGTCGGGGATCGGGCGCCCGGAGGTCTGGGCGATGGTCTCCGGATCGTCATCGAAGCGGCACATGGTCGCGATGCCGGTCGCCTCGGTCAGCCCGTAGCCGGTGATGACCGTCTCGAAACCCAGGGTGTCCCGCATCGCGTGGACCAGACTCACCGGCACCACCGCCGCGCCGGTGACCGCCAGGCGGAGGCTCGACAGATCGTGCAGCCCGAGATCGGGCCTGGCCAAGAGCGTCTCGTAGAGGGCTGGCGGCCCGGGGAGCACGCTGACGCGGTCCTTGGGGATGCGCTCTAGCACCTGCGCCACGTCGAAGACCGGCTGCGGCAAGCAGACGGCACCGCTGAGCAAGCAAGAGAGCCAGCCCGCCTTGTAGCCGAAGCAGTGGAAGAAGGGCGCCACCACGAGATACCGGTCCGCGTCGCAGAGCCCCGTCACCGCGACCCAGTCGCCGTAGGCCCGCAGCGACTGGGCGTGGGTGGTGATGGCACCCTTGGGCGCGCCCGTGGTCCCGGAAGTGAAGAGGATATCGGAGGGATCCGACGGCTTGATGGCCTCAGCCCGCGCCCTGGCTTCGTCTGCGCTCGTGGCGTCGCCGTGGGCCAGGAAATCCCTGAGCGACATCGACCCGCCCGAGGTCTCGCCCCGCAGCACGACGGTCTGGCCCAGGGCCGGCAGGGGGACGCCCGACTCCGCCAGCAGGCTCACGTAGTCGTTTCCCAAGAACCCCTGGACCGTGAAGAGCACCTTGGCGCCGCTGCGGCCCAGGATGTCGGCCGCCTCGCGCCCGCGGTAGCGCGTGTTTACAGGCACCAGCACGCCGCCAGCGCCGTGGATTCCCAGGGCGGCGACCACCCACTCCCAGAGGTTCGGCGCCCAGATCCCGACGCGGTCGCCCGCCTCGACGCCCACGGCCATCAGGGCGCGGGTGACGCGCTCGGCCTCGGCGGCGAGCCCGGCGAAGCTCAGGGTGCGCGCGGCGTCTTCGATCGCGGCGCGCTCGCCGAACCGCGCGGCCACGTCGCGCAGCAAACCGGGGATGGTCCCGTGCTCCAAGTCCCGCCGCGTGCTCGCGTCCGCGCCCACCATCCGCACTCTCCCGCGCCCCGAATTCCTCAGCCTTGACCCGAAAACTGAAACACGTTTCACTCCCGCTCGGCAAGGAGCGCGCCGTGGGCATCTCGAGGGTGGATTCAGAGGGCATCGCCGAGATCGTCATGGCGAATCCGCCCGTGAACGCGCTGAGCGTGGCGGGCTGGTTCGAGCTGG
This sequence comes from Myxococcota bacterium, assembly GCA_041389525.1. Lineage (GTDB taxonomy): Bacteria > Myxococcota_A > UBA9042 > PHBI01 > JACKFB01 > JACKFB01. Next base: position 30,794 of record JAWKRR010000026.1, read on the forward strand.
CCGACATGGTGCGCGCGGCGGGCGAGGACCCGGCGGTGCGCGCCGTCGTCCTGCGCGCCGAGGGCCGCGGCTTCAACGCGGGCGTGGACATCAAGGAGATGCAGCGCACCGAGGGACACACGGCGCTCATCGGCGCGAACCGCGGCTGCTACGCGGCGTTCGAGGCGGTCTACGCGTGCGCGGTGCCGGTGATCTCGGCGGTCAACGGCTACTGCCTGGGCGGCGGCATCGGGCTGGTCGGCAACTCCGACATCATCGTGGCGGCCGACGACGCGACCTTCGGGCTGCCCGAGGTCGAGCGCGGGGCGCTGGGCGCGGCGACGCACTTGGCGCGCTTGGTCCCGCAGCACCTGATGCGCGCGATGGTGTACACGGCGACCCGGGCGACCGCGCAGCAGCTCCACGCCTTCGGGTCGGTCCTGCGGGTCGTGCCCCAGGCGGAGCTGCGCGACGCGGCCTTCGAGGTGGCCCGCCAGATCGCCGCGATGCACCCGACAATCATCCGCGCGGCCAAGGAATGCCTGAACGGGATCGACCCGGTGGACCCGCGGCCCAGCTACCGCTTCGAGCAGGGCTTCACCTTCGAGCTGAACCTCGCCGGCATTGGCGACGAGGCCCGCGACGCGTTCGTGGCGAAGTCTGAGAGGGTGAAGTGAGCGACAAACGGATGACGGAGGCGGACTTCGAGATCGAGCTCGAAGACGGCATGACCATCGGCATCGGTGGCTGGGGTTCGCGGCGCAAGCCCATGTCGCTGGTGCGCGCGATCGCCAGGTCCGAGGTGCGCGACCTGACCATCGTCAGCTACGGCGGCCCGGACGTGGGCATCCTGTGCGCGCTAGGCAAGGTGCGGAAGCTGATCACGGGCTTCGTGTCCCTGGACTCGATCCCGCTCGAGCCGCACTACCGAAAGGTGCGCGAGGCGGGGCTGGTCGAGGTGACGGAGCTCGACGAGGGGATGCTGCAGTGGGGGCTTCAGGCCGCGGCGATGCGGCTGCCCTTTCTGCCCACGCGGGCGGGCTTGGGTTCTGACGTGATGCGCATCAACCCGTTTCTGAAGACGGTGCGCTCGCCCTACGACGACGATGAGGAGCTCCTGGCCATGCCGGCGCTGCACCTCGACGTCGCCATCGTCCACGCGCACCGCGCCGATTCGCGAGGCAACGCCCAGGTGCTGGGGCCCGAGCCCTTCTTCGACGACCTGTATTGCATGGCAGCGACGCGGCGCTTCGTGAGCGTCGAGCGGGTGGTCTCGACCGAGTCGCTGATGGACTCCGGGCCGGTTCAGTCGCTGACGCTGCATCGCATGATGATCGACGGCGTCATCGAGGCCCCCGGCGGCGCGCACTTCACGTCCTGCGAGCCCGACTACCCGCGAGACGAGGGGTTTCAGGCCGAGTACGCGGCGTCGGCCAAGGACGACGAGGCCTGGGCCGCCTTCCGCGACCGCTACGTCCTGGCGAAATCCCACGCCGCATACCGACGCACGGTGGGTGACCGATGAGCACTGAGCCCGCCACCCGCGCCGACATCTGCGTGGTCGCCTGCGCCGAAGCCTTCCGCGGCGACGGCGAGATCCTCGCCAGCCCCATGGGCACCATCCCCCGCCTGGGCGCCCGGCTCGCCAAGCGCACGTTTGAGCCCGACCTCGTGATGAGCGACGGCGAGGCCTATCTGGTCGACGACCCGGGCTCGGCCGAGCCGGTCATCGAGGGCTGGCTGCCCTACCGCCACATCTTCGGCTTCGTGTGGCACGGAAAGCGCCACGTGCTGATGGGCGCGACGCAGATCGACCGCTACGGCAACCAGAACATCTCGTGCATCGGCGACTTCAATAAGCCCAAGGTGCAGCTTCTGGGCGTGCGCGGGGCGCCGGGCAACACCATCAACCACCCGACCAGCTACTGGGTGCCGCGGCAGAGCGCGCGGGTGCTGGTCGAGCGCGTCGACGTCGTGTCGGGCGTCGGCTACGACCGGGCGCTGGCGATGGGCCCCAAGGCCGCGCGCTTTCACGAGATCCGCGTCGTCATCACCGACCTGGCCGTGATGGACTTCGACACGCCGGAAAAGACGATGCGGCTGCGCTCGGTGCACCGCGGCGCGAACCTCGCCGACGTCATCGCCAAGACCGGTTTCCCCCTGGTGGTGCCTGAGTTTGTGCCCGAGACGCGCATGCCGACCGCCGAGGAGCTGCGGCTCATCCGCGAGGACCTGGACCCGGACGGGACGCGCCATCAAGAGGTCCCGGCTTGAGCGGCGGCGCGCTGCACACGGACGCCTGCGAGCTGTTCGGCATCCGCTACCCCATCATCCAGACGGGGATGGGCTGGGTCGCGAACTCGAAGCTGACGGCGGCCACCAGCGCGGCGGGGGGCTTGGGGATCCTGGCCGCGGCCACGCTGACCTTCGACGAGCTTGTGGCCGAGATCGCGGCGATCAAGGCGCTGACGGCGGCGCCGTTCGGCGTGAACCTGCGGGCGGACCAGGGCGACGTGGCCGCGCGGGTCGAGCTGATGATCAAGGAGGGCGTCCGCGTCGCCAGCTTCGCGCAGGCGCCGGGCCAGAAGGTGGTCGCGCAGCTCAAAGAGGCTGGCGTGCTGACCATGCCGACCATCGGGGCGCGACGGCACGCCGAGAAGGTCTCCGCCTGGGGCGTGGACGCGGTGATCGCGCAGGGCCACGAGGGCGGCGGCCACACGGGACCCGTGCCGACCAGCCTGCTTTTGCCTGACGTCTGCGACGCGGTGACCATCCCGGTCTTCGGCGCGGGCGGGTTCTCCAGCGGCCGCGGGCTGGTCGCCGCGCTGGCCTACGGCGCGTCGGGAATCGCGATGGGGACGCGCTTTCTGCTCACCCAAGAGAGCCCGGTCCCCGACGCGATCAAGGCGCGCTACCTGAAGGCGTCAGTCACGGACACCGTCGTGACGACGGCCATCGACGGCTACCCGCAGCGGGTCATCCGCACCGAGCGCATCGACGCGCTCGAGCGCGGCGGGCCGCTGGGCAAGCTGTGGCGCGCGGTGATGAACGCGCTGAAGTTCCGAAGCCTGTCGGGCGAGTCGGTCGGCTCGCTGATGCGCGAGGGCGTGGCGATGAAGCGCGGCTCGAACCTGACCTGGTCGCAGGTCGCGATGGCGGCGAACGCGCCGATGATGACGCGGGCGACCATGGTCGAGGGGCGCGAGGACGTCGGCATCCTGCCCACCGGCCAGGTGGCGGGCGTCATCGGCGAATTGCCGACCGTCGCCGAGGTCATCGAGCGCATCATGGCCGAGGCGCGAGAGACCGTGACGCGGCTCGGAGGCACCCCGTGAGCGAAACGCCAAAACAGCCAAAACAGGCAGACGCCACCGAAGAAATCGCAGCGGAGGACGGCCCCTCGGTCCTCTACGAGACCCAGGGCCCGGTGGCCATCGTCACCATGAATCGGCCGCGCTACCGCAACGCGCAGAACGCCGAGATGACCTACGCCCTGGACCGCGCCTTTCAGCAGGCCATCGACGACGACGCGGTGGGCTGCATCGTGTTGGCGGGCGCCGGCCCGCATTTCTCGGCCGGCCACGACATCGGCACGCCGGGCCGCGACATCCACAAGCCCTTCGGCCGCGTGGCGACCAACTGGTACCCGCACGCCGACAAGCCCGGTGCCGAGGGCGTGTTCGTCCGCGAGCAGGAGCTTTACCTGGGCATGTGCCGCCGCTGGCGCGAGATCCCCAAGCCCGTCATCGCGCGGGTCCAGGGCGCGTGCGTGGCCGGCGGCCTGATGCTGGCGTGGATCTGCGACCTCATCGTGGCGTCCGACGACGCGTTCTTCGCCGACCCCGTCCTGGCCATGGGCATCCCGGGCGTCGAGTACTTCGCCCACCCCTTCGTGATGAACCCGCGCCAAGCCAAGGAGTTCCTGTACCTGGGCGAGCGCATGAGCGCGGAGCGTGCCCTCGCCATCGGGATGATCAACCGGACGGTGCCGCGCGACGCGCTCGAGGCCGAGGTCCTGGCCATGGCCGAGCGCATCGCCGCCCGCCCGAGATTTGGGCTGGCCCTGGCGAAGAAGGCCATCAACCAGGCCGAGGACCGCATGGGCCTGCGCGACAGCATCGACGCGACCTACGGGCTGCATCACCTGGCGCACTCGCACAACAGCCTCACCAGCGAGGACCACCTCCAGGGCCAGGACGCGAAGTCCATGGCCAAGGCGCTGAAATAGGCCGTGGATCTTCGCTTCACCGCGGCCGAAGACGCGTTTCGGGCCGAGGCACGCGCCTGGCTCGAGGCCCACGTCCCGAGAGAGCCGCTGCCCTCAGGCGACACGCGCGAGGGTTTTGCTCGGGTGCGCGAGTTCGAGCGCGCGCTCTTCGAGGGCGGCTGGGCGGTCGTGTCGTGGCCCAAGGAGTACGGCGGCCGCGAGGCGAGCCTGGTCGAGTGGCTCATCTTCGAAGAGGAGTACTACCGGGCCGGCGCGCCGTCGCGAGTGACCCAGAACGGCATCTTCCTCTTGGCGCCAACCCTCTTTGAGTTCGGCACCGACGAGCAAAAAGCCCGCATCCTGCGCCCCATGGCGGCCGCCGAGGTCATGTGGGCCCAAGCCTGGTCCGAGCCCAACGCCGGCAGCGACCTCGCGTCGCTCAAGAGCCGCGCTGTGGCAGCCGAGGGCGGCTGGAAGCTGACCGGCCAGAAGACCTGGTGCACCCGCGGCGCCTTCTGCGACTGGATCTACGGGCTCTTCCGCACCGACCCCGCGGCCAGCCGCCACCGCGGCCTGACCTACTTCATGATCCCCCTCGACGCGCCCGGCGTGACCGTCCGCCCCGTCGAACGCCTCGACGGCGACGAAGGATTCGCCGAGGTCTTCCTCGAAGACGTCTTCGTCCCCGAGCGCGACATCTTGGGCGAGGTGAACCAGGGCTGGTCGGTGGCGATGGCGACCACGTCCAGCGAGCGCGGCCTGAGCCTGCGCAGCCCCGGCCGCTTCATCGCGACGGCCGAGCGCCTCATCGCCCTGTGGCGCCAGCGCGCAGGACATTCAGAGAAACGGCTTCGCGGCGACGAGCGCCTGCGCGACCGCGTCATCCGCGCCTATATCGACGCCGAGGCGTATCGCCTGCACACGTTTCAGACCGTCGCGTCGCTGGCGGCCGGCGAGTCCATCGGGCCCGAGTCCAGCATCAATAAGCTCTTCTGGTCCGAGATGGACGTCCGCACTCACGAGACCGCGCTGTCGCTGCTGGGCCCGCTGGCCGAGCTTGACCACGGCGCGCCCGACGCGGTGGACGGCGGCGGCTGGCTGCGCGGCTACGAGTTCGCCCTGGCGGGCCCGATCTACGCCGGCACCAACGAGATCCAGCGCAGCATCGTGGCCCAGCACGTGCTAGGGCTGCCGCGAGACCGCGGATGAAGTTTCGCTTCACCGAGGACCAGAAGCTTTTCCGCGACACCGCCCGCGAGATGCTGGCGCGCTGTTCGGGCCCCGACGTGGTTCGGCGGGCTTACGAGCAGGGCGTGGGCGCGCCGACAGCGTGGAAGCACCTGGCCGAGCAGGGCATCAGCGGGATGCTGCTGCCGGAGTCGGGGGGCGGGCTGGATCTCGGGCTGGCTGAGCTCATCCTGATACTGGAGGCCAGCGGTTACGAGGCGCTCCCCGAGCCGATCGTCGAGACCGTCGCGGTAGCCGGCCCGCTGCTGGCCGAGGCCGGCGCGACCGAGCTGTTGGCGCGCTGGGCGCCAAGGATCGCCGACGGCAGCGCGCGAATCGGCCTCGGCCTCGCCGGCCAGCCCTTCGTCGAGGGTGCGGACCGCGCGGATCTGTTGCTGCTCGAGCGCGAGGGCGCCCTCTACGCGATCACGCCGGACCAGGCCTTTCTGACCGCCCAGGCCTCGGTCGACCACGCCCGGCGCCTCTTCACCGTCCAGTGGACCGAGTCGAGCGAAAACCGAGTCGCCGACGGAGAAATCGCGGCCCGCGCGTGCGACCGGGCGCGGCTCCGGGCGACCTTGGGCACCGCCGCTCAGCTGATCGGCCTGGGCGCGCGCTGCGTGGACCTGGCCGTCGAGTACGCCAAGGTCCGCACCCAGTTCGGCCGCCCCATCGGCGCCTTTCAGGCCGTCCAGCACAAGCTGGTCGACGCCTTCGCGGCGCTGGCGATGGCGCGCCCCGTCGTCTACCGCGCCGCGTGGTCGCTGGACCATGACGACCCGGACGTCGACCTGCACGTCTCGATGGCGAAAGCTCAGGCCTCGGACGCGGCGACGCTGTGCACGCGCCAGGCGCTTCAGTGCCACGGCGCCATCGGCTACACCACCGAGTACGACCTCCACCTTTATATGAAGCGAGCCTGGGCGCTCAGTCGCGCCTACGGTGATTCCGACCACCACCGAGCCCGAATCGCTCGGCAGATCCTGGGAGATTGACCATGCCAGAGGCCTACATCATCGACGCCGTCCGCACCCCCGTCGGCCGCCGCAAGGGCGGGCTGAGCGCGGTGCACCCCGCCGACCTGGGCGCCCACGTGCTGAAGGGCCTGATGGCACGCACCGGCATCGACCCCGCCGCGGTGGACGACGTGGTCTTCGGGTGCCTGGACCAGATCGGACCGCAGGGCGGCGACATCGCGCGCACGTGCTGGCTGGCGGCGGGGCTGCCCGACTCGGTGCCCGGCGTGACCATCGACCGGCAGTGCGGGTCCAGCCAGCAGGCCTTCCACTTCGCGGCCCAGGGCGTGATGAGCGGCACCCAGGACTTGGTCGTCGCGGGCGGCGTTCAGAACATGTCGATGATCCCGATCTCGGCGGCCCTCATCGCCGCCAAGGAGTACGGCCAGGCGGATCCCTACTCGGGCTCGGTGGGCTGGGTCGAGCGCTACGGCGCCGGCCGGGTCAGCCAGTTCCGGTCGGCCGAGATGATCGCCGAGAAGTGGAACATCAGCCGCGAGGACATGGAGGCCTTCGCCTACGAGAGCCACATGCGCGCCGCCAGGGCCACCGCCGAGGGCCGATTCGCCAACGAGATCCTGCCCTTCGGCGAGGTGACGGCCGACGAAGGCCCGCGCCCCGACACCACGATGGAGAAGATGGCCGGCCTCAAGACCATCACCGAAGGAGGCCGCCTGACCGCCGCCGTCTCGAGCCAAATCTCCGACGGTGCGGCGGCCATCCTGGTCGCCAGCGAGGCCGCCGTCCGCGAGCACGGCCTCAAGCCGAGAGCCCGCGTCCACCACCTGAGCGTGAGAGGCGACGACCCCATCTGGATGCTGACGGCCCCCATCCCCGCGACCGCCCACGCCATGAAGAAGACCGGCATGACCCTGGCCGACATCGACCTAGTCGAGATCAACGAGGCCTTCGCCAGCGTCGTCCTAGCCTGGCAAAAGGAGACCGGAGCCGACCTCAGCAAGGTCAACGTCAACGGCGGCGCCATCGCCCTAGGCCACCCCCTAGGAGCCACCGGCGCCCGCCTGATGACCACGATGCTAAACGAGCTAGAGCGCACCGGCGGCCGCTACGGCCTCCAGACCATGTGCGAAGGCGGCGGCCAGGCGAACGTGACGATCATCGAGCGGCTGGGGTAGACTAACCGCGCGACAATTCGGGCACCGGGGGGCAGAGTCGCCCTCCGTGCCCGACGGCAAGTGGGCCAGCCGAGAGTTCCATGCGTCCTTTCCACGTCATCGGGGAGCCGCCAAGTCTACGAGACCGCATCTTCGCGCGAGCTCACGACATGTCGCTCCTACCATCGCTCCCCGAACTCGCCGGGCTTTCCGAAGCCAGAGTGCGGGAGATTCAGGACGGCTCGCCCTTCAGCGCCGCGGAGTTTGAATCGCTGTGTCGAGCCCTGGCGGTGGACTCGGTCGCGATGCACCGCGGCGAGGAGAACCGACCGAATCGCGCCCCCGCGCGCTTTCGTGGCGCGATCTCCGACGGCCGCGTCAATGGGCGTGACATGCGCCTACTATCGCTGGCTGTGGAGCAAAGTCGTATCCTCGGGCATCTCCTAAAGCGGCTGGGACGCGGCGTACCCTTGGCGCGATACCGGGAAGTTCGTCCACCGTCTCAGAATCGAGACGTCTGGCGTGAAGGCTACGAGTTCGGAGAGTCCGCGAGAGCGGCGCTGCTCCCGTTGCCGGGCCCAATCTTCGACCTGGAAGCGGCCGCGCGGGGGCTTGGTATCCACGTCGCACAAGTGACGTTCAGCACGCCGGACATCGATGCCGCCTCCGTTTGGGACCCAACGGCGGTCCCGGTCATCTTGCTGAACAAGAAGAGCAGCCGACACCGGCACACCGGCGCTCTCCGAGCGACGATAGCTCACGAATTGTGCCACCTGCTTCATGACGCCGGTGAGCAGGACCTCACCACCCAGGTTTCCTGGGGTCGTGGCCGGCGCGGGAACTTCAACGAGGCTGTCGAGGTGCGAGCCCGAGCTTTCGCCCCGGCGTTTCTGGCGCCCAGAGATCAGACACGGGCCTGGCTCCAAGGACAGCCATCGCGGATTCAGAACTCCCCGGACGGCGTCTTGGTTGCGCTGGCGGAACACTGGGGTCTCTCCCTAGAGGGCGCCGCTTGGCACGCTCGGAACTGCGAGCTCCTCGAACTCGCCGAAGCAGAGGCCCAGGCCACTACCAGCTCGCGACGGCGGATTTCTCTCCATAATTTCGAGTCCTCGCGAGGCACGACGCCACCGGCGATGATTTTCGACGACTTGCCGGACCACGCCGCGGAGCTTTGGGAAGGTTGGGCGACTGACCTCGTACTTGCCGCAGTGGAAGAAGGGCAAATCAGCGTCGGCCGTGCGCGGGAATTGCTGACGTGGGCATAGGGTGACGCCGGTCTGGATCATCGACGACGGCCCGCTGGATACGCTCGCCGGGGTTGTGGACCATCGAACGGTCGCGAGCTGGCCGACTGGCAAATTTGTGGTGGCAGACGCCACGGCCAGCGCCGCTACTGGCGATCGCAGGAAGCTGCTGGAAGCTGCGGGCCAAGCGCTAGCACCGTTTTCGGTGATGATGGGGACGGAGGCCGAAAGAACGCTTTTTGGGCATCTCCGAAGGCCGAACGAGGCGGATAAGAACCTCGCCGAGCATCAGTCCATCGCGTGGGCGTTGCATGAAGAGCCCCGCGCCGTGTTCGTCGGGCGCGACAAGGGAGCGGCCTACCTCGCGCTGGCGGAACTCGGTCGGTGTCGCGCCGCCCACCCATCGGACCTTTGGTTGCACCTGCGAGAACAGCGCCTCATCAGCGAAGCGGAGTTCGCGGCGCTGTGCGCCAAGACCCAAAGCGCGGAAACGTTGGCAGTACCACTACGGTGCCAAACGCGCGCCCCCTGAGCGGCAACGCGACCGAACCTTCGCCCGTACTGGCCGGCCTGCGGAAGCCGTCAGATGGCGTGAGGTTCAAACTAGCGGTCTACGGACGGCGGGGTGCGCCCCAAGGCCTCCCAACGTCCCGCGCACGCCTGGGTGGATGGCGTACCAGGTTTCGTTGTCGCCGTGGGCTTGGATGAGTCCGGTGTTCAGGAAGTGGGCCGCGTCGGGAAAATGGGCCGTGGATATCAGGTGGGAGAGGCCGATTCGGGGGATGGCGACGAGGTGGTGGGCGTCTTCGATGGCCAGGGGCTGGAAGGTGCTTTTGTAGGCCTCCTTCGCCAGGTGCAGCGCCACCTCCGACACTGGAAGTGTCTGGGCGTAGCCGAGGACGTGCTTCAGCAGGCTGAACAAGGCTTGGAGATTCCCGCCGGTCAGCAGGATCAGCTCCGTCAGCGTTTCGGCGTTTGGGAGCAGCGGGCGCCAGTCGGCTCGCGCCTCTACGACGCACCGGAGCTGGGCGATGACGGCGGGCTTCGGGTCGCCGCGCTCGTTTGCGATCTCGGGCGTTGGTATGAGTTGGTAGCGAGCGTTTCGGTAGCGGCTGGCGAGGTCGGGATGGGCGACGCGCAGATAGTGGGGGACCGTGTAGACGACGTGCAGCTCAGGTAGTTGCAGGGCGTCGCAGTGCGACGCGAAGAGGCTCTCGACAGACCAGCAGACTGCAGCAGCCTCGGCTCGGACGCCTCGGATGTGGTCCAGCGAGTCCACCAGCAGCACCGGTTGCAGCGCATGCTCTGAGCGCTCGCGAGTCGCGGCCATCCCGGAGGCGATGAAGTCGTGCACGAGGGTCTGAAGAGCCGCGTGGTGACCCGCTAGGCGGAGGGCTAGCTGGCTTCGAAGATGCCGCGATGCCTTGAAGTTCAGCCCGAGATCGGCGGCCGATGGAGCGGGTCCGAGGGTCGGCGTCGATGGCGCTAAGCGGACCAGCAACGCTGCGAGATGGTCCCAGAAGGACGGAAACGACTCGGTCGATGCGGGGCATTCGGAAGATTGGAGTGCGTGGCCGACGCCGGAGCCGAGCGCGATGAGGAAGTCGGCGCAGGTGACGGGCGCCCACATGTCGAGGTGGCCGGCCAGGTCGATACTGAGGGTGTGGAAGCCGCGCTGGGCGAGGATGCCCGCGAGGCGATTGAGTTCCGTCGACTTGCCGTTGCCTGGGCTGCCGGACACGAACTGGACCGTCCCGCGCCGCGAAGCCTCGATGTGAAATGCCAAAAGCTCCACCGGGTCGCATAGGCCGGGCGGGTGTAGCGGGACGTACCGCGGGTCGCCCACGGCCAGGGGTTCGCGGCTCAAGGCGCGATAGAAGCCGCGGCGGTATCGGTCGGTGGGCGACATCGGCCAACGATAGCATGGCCCGCGCGGCGGGCGACGTGTGACGCCTCAGGCGGTGTCGAACGCGGCAGCGATGTGGCGAGCTTGGTCGCGGAGGTCGGCGGCCGCGGCGTGGTCGCCGGTGGAGGCGAGGTTGGCGGCTAGGGCTTCGAGTTGGGGGATGGTGACGGGGTCGCCCGGGCCGAAGCGGGCTTGGATGGCGGTTAAGAGGCGCTCGCGGTGGGGGCGGGCTGCCAGCGGGTTGGCCTGGGATTCTTGGAGGGTCGCTAGGGATTCGAGGGTGTCGGTGGTTTCGCCGTGGAGGGGGCCGAGGACGCGGTCGTGGATGGCTAGGGCGGCCTCGAGGTGGGTGACGGCTGCGGCGGGGGCTCCGGTTTGCTCGAGGGTAACTGCCAGTCTTGAGTGGAGGGCGGCGGCGGCGAGGGGGTCGTTGGCGGTTTGGGCGGCGGCTAGGGCGGCGGCCAGGTGGGCTTGGGCGGCGGCGGTGTCGCCTTGGGCTTCGCAGACCTCGGCGAGTCGGATGAGGGTGAGTTGGGACTCTTTGGCTGCGGGGCCGAGGGTGGATTGGAAGACTGGGAGGGCTTGCTCGTAGAGGGGGCGGGCTTTGTCGGCGTCGGCGTGGTTTTGCCAGGTGAGGTTGGCGAGGTTCAGGCGGGCTTTGGCGGTGGGGAGGGCGCCGGGGGGGTGGGCTTTTCAGTAGATGGCGACGGCTCTTTCGTGGTGTTGGAGGCCGGCGGCGGCGCCGTGTTGGCGGCTGGCGGCGTAGGCGTACAAGTGGGCGGCGCGGGCTGTGTCGGGGTGGGCGGCGCCTTGGACTTTCTCGGTCAGGGCCAGGGACATGGCGGCGAAGGAGGCGGCGGAGGCCTCGGGGCCGCCTTGGATGGTGACGTAGGCGTGGTCGCGGGTGCAGGCGGCTGTGACGGGGTGCTCGGGGCCGACGGCGCGTAGGGCGATGGCGTGGGCGCGGGCGCACAGCGAGTGGGCGGCGTCGATGCGGTAGCGCTGGACGGCGTAGGTGGCGGCGCGGCTCAGGAGCAGGGCTTGCGACGGCGAGGCGAGCGCGGCTCCGGTGGCGCGGGCGCGGATGGACTCGACGTGGGGGACCAGGCGCTCCTCGGCGGGCCAGGTGGCGGGGTCGTCGACGTGTTCGGGGAAGGCTTCGAGGACGGCGCGGGCGGCGGCTTCGAAGGCGGCGCGGCGCTCGGGCGGGGTGAGGCCGGAGTGGGCGAGGCGGCGGATGAGGGGGTGGACGGCGACGGTGGCGGTCGTCAGGGTGATGAGGCCGTGGGCGGCGAGGGCGGTCAGGGCGCTGGCGAGGGTCCCGGAGGCGTCTGTCGAGCCGTCTCTTAGCCACTCCAGGGCGATGTCCTCGGAGGCGAAGGCTGAGGCGAGGGCGAGGACGCCTGGCGCTTCGGGGGCCGCCTCGGTCGCGCCTTCGAGGGCTACACGGAACGCGGCTCGCAGACTGAGAGCGCTGGCTCGGCCTTCGTAGCGGTCCTCGGGGTCTGGCTCGTCCATCAGGGCTTCGTGGTGGACGGCCAGCCGCTGGCGATAGGCGCGCAGGGTGATGCCGCGTTCGGCGAGGGTCGCGGCGGCCAGGCGCAGGGCGAGGGGGTGGCTTCCTAGCTCGCGGGCCAGCGCTTTTGCTTCGCTGGCGTCGACGGGTTCGGGGGCTCGGCGCGCCAGGAGCGCGGCGGACTCTGCGTCGGACAGCCGACCGAGCGCGACAACATCGGTCGCGCCTTGCCATCGCGACTTGCTCGTCAGCGCCAGGACGTGGCCGCCGCCTTCCCAGGGCCACCAGCGCCGCACGAGGTCAGGTGTGTCGGCGTCGTCGAAGATCAGCAACCAGTCGCTTCGCTGCTCGAGCCAGCACACTGCCGCGGCGGCGGCGCGCTCGGCTTGGTGGGCGTCGTAGCCGGGGGCTTTGACTTCGCGCGCCAGGGCCTGCAGATCCGACAGCATCGTCCCCTCGGCCTTGGCGCGGACCCGCCAGACCACGGGGTACTCTGCGCGGTAGCGGTGGGCGTACTCGGCGGCGAAGGCCGACTTGCCCTCCCCTCCCGCGCCGCTCTGGCCCTCGATGATGAAGCCGCGGCGGCCGGTCGCGATGAGCGCTCGCAGGGCCGCGATCTGCGAGTCGCGGCCTACGAAATCACGGTCGCGGGGCGCAGCTAGGTTGGTCAGCGCGCCCACGGCGCGGGGCCAGGGCGCAGAGGCACTATGGCCGGCACCCCCGTACTTCTTGTCCCGAAAAATGAGAAATGAGTGGTCTTGACCCCTTATTTTCCGGCCCAGAACGTGCTGGCGGGCGCTCTCCTCGTCGTGGTCGAAGAGGTGGATGCAGGTCACGCCTTCGAACTTCTCGTAGTCCCAGCTTGGGTCGACGTTGACCGCCGCCAGCACCCTCCGCGCGGCTTCGGGGTCTGCGTACAGCCGCTGCTGCCACTTCGGGACGCAGAAGCTGTCGCGCACGTAGTCGCGAGAGATCAGCGCGATGACTCGCTCGGCTCGCTGCAACGCCGCGTCGAGGTCCAGGACGCAGCCGCCCCGCAGATGGAACTGCCAGCCCTCACTGACCTGGGTGAACCCAGCGTCCTCGAGCACGTCCGCCAGCCACCGCGCCCACGGCGCGTCGGACGTGGCGTAGCTGATGAAGAAGTCGGCGCGGGCGTTGGGCGTGGCCATCTACCGGCACGCTAGCACGGGCTGGGCGAGGGCGCGCCACCGCCCGCAGAACTCGCGATTCGTCAGTCGCCGCCTTGGGATTCGAGGGCTTTTCGCGCGACGGTCGCGGCGATGAGGATGGGGTCGTACACCGGCGCGAAGGGCGGCGCGTAGGCGAGGTCGAGGGACTCGACCTGCTCGACCGTCATCTCGGCGTGCAGCGCCGTGGCGAAGGTGTTGATGCGCCCGGCGACGCCTTCCCGGCCGACGATCTGGGCGCCCAGGAGCAGCCCGCTCTTCGTCTCGGCGAAGAGCACGGTCGCGACCTCGGTGCCGCCCGGGTAGCTGTGAGCGCGGCTCGGTTGGGTCGACGGCGCCGAGACCGCCTCGATGCCGAGTTTGTCCACGTCCCGTTGGCCCAAGCCCGTCCGGCCGATCTCCAGGCCGAACACCTTGAAGACCGCCGTCCCGACGATGCCGCCGAAGGTCTCGCTGGCGCCCGCGGCGTTGGCTCCGGCGACCTTGCCCTGCTTGTTCGCGGTCGTCCCCAGCGGGATCCAGACCGGCTTGCCGCTGACCAGGTGATGGGATTCGGCGCAGTCACCGGCCGCATAGACGTCGGGCGCGCTGGTCAGCATGTGCGCGTCCACCGCAATCGCCCCGGTCTCGCCCAGGGCGATGCCCGCGGCTTCGGCGAGGGCCACGCTGGGCTTCACGCCCACGGCGACCAGCACGAGCTCGGCGTCGAAGCGGCCTTTGTCGGTCACCAGCGTCAGCGTGGCGCCGTCGCGTTCGATCGCCAGCGCCTTCGTGCTGGTCTGGACGTTCACGCCGTTCGCCTCAAGCTCAGCCAGCACCGCGCTGGCGATCTTCGGCTCAAAGCCCGGCACGACCTGGTCGGCCATCTCGACGACCGTGACCTCAAGCCCGCGGGCCCTCAGCGACTCCGCCATCTCCATGCCGATGTAGCCAGCGCCGAGGATCACCGCGCGACGCGGCGACTTCGCGTCCAGGAACTCGCGGATGGCCCCGCCGTCGTCGAGGGTCCGCAGCGGCAACACCCCCGGCTCGTCGATGCCCGGCAGCTTCAGCCTGACCGCGTGAGCGCCCGTAGCGATCACCAGTCGGTCCCAAGCCAGCTCGTACGTCTCATCCGCCGCACGGTCGCGCACCTGCAAGGTCTTCGCGCCCGCGTCGATCCCCAGTACCTCGTGCTGCGTGCGCAGGTCGATGCCGCGCTTCTTGCGAAAGGTCTCCGCGCTCATCACGACCAAGTCACCGATGGAACGCTCCGGGTCCTCGATGTTGTACGGCATCCCGCACGCGCCGTAGCTGACGTGCTCGCCGCGCTCCAGCGCGATGACCTCGGCGTCGGGCATCCGCCGCTTCGCCTGGCTGGCCGCGCTCATGCCCGCGGCGACTCCTCCGATGACTACGATTCGCATGTCGCGCTCCTCTGCTTCACTTGCCGAAGAGCTTCTTCAGCCAACCGCCATCGCCCGCCGTCGCATCCAGCTGCCCCGCCGCCTTCAGCTCGGCGCAGCGGCAGCGGTCGGGCTTCGGGACATCGCCCAACACTTGCTCGATGTGCGCGCCGCACCCTGCGAACGTGGGCTTCTTGCATCGCGAGCAGGTCACTCGTCTACACACGGGTTCCTCCAAATCACGAGGCCGCACCTAGCGAATCGCAAGACGCGACCGCCGCCGGACCCTCACTGTCGAGTGAGAGCCACGGCGGCGGAAAAGGGTTCACGCGTCGGGACGAATTATAGCGGTGTCCGACCAAGCCGATTCACCAAGGGCGCCGAGCGCGGCGTCGCTGGCAAGGCGGAAACCGCAAGCGATGCCAAGCATCGCTGAGAATTTCCAACGCAGTCCAGCGGCGTCGGGATCAAGCCCGACTGAATCAAGCTGGTCGGTCACCGCTGTATCAAGGAGGGGTGGGCGACACCAGCAGGCGGCCGACCAGGTCGGGGTTGAAGTTGGCGTCGGTGTCCGAGCCCGAGCCGTCGCGATCGCAGTAGGTGAAGTTCAGCCCGCCGTCGATGCTGAAGCGGTAGCCCGCGTAGTAGGTCGTCTTGCTGGTGACCTTCGGCGCGGTGAAGGAGGCCTGATAGAGCGCGTCGCTGCCCCCGTTGCTGACGTACTCCGCCGCGCTGAAGATCCAGCCGCTCTGGGTGGAGGGATCGACGCCGTCGGGGCCGTAGCCGAACTCGGCGATGAGCGTCGGTGACGGGCCAGGGCCGTCGGTGACCCCCGCCTCGCGCACGACCGCCTGCATGGCCGCCGTGAGCTGGCCTGAGGTCGCGTTGATGGTGGTGGCCGGCAGCAACGTGCAGAAATCGATCTCGCCGGGCGTGTCCGTCTCGTTCAGCACGCCCGTGTAGGCCCACGGGAAGCTGGCGACGCCGGCGCCGAACGCGACCGGGTTCGTGAAGAGCGCCTCGCCCAAGCTCGGCGTGCCGTTATTCGCCAGCGCCACGCAGGTCCAGGTCACCGGCCCGCGCCCGCCGTCGGCCGCGTCCTGGGGCGAGCAGGTGCTGCCCGTGACCCCGCCGAACTCGGAGGTGACCGCGATGTTTGTCGTGTTGCCGTCGACGCCGGCGAGCCGCGCGAGGTCGAACGAGACCAAGCGCACAGGCGTCACGAGGCCGGCCAGCCCGTCATCGGGGCTGAGGGACAGGACCACTGGCACGACCGGCAGGTTCACCTCGCCGGGCGAGGGGGTCGGGTCGAGGTGGAAGTCCGTCGCGTTGTCGTCGGTGTCCGTGCTGAGCTCGTCGCGGGCGAGGGTAATCGACAGGCTGGAGGGGTCCGCGTCGGGTGCGGGCGTGCCCTCGGCGATGCTGGTCGACGCGGTGCCGTAGCCCACCTTGTCCATGGGCGAACCGTTCGGCCGCAGCAGCCAAATCGCGTCGTTCGGCCCGTTCTGGGGGTCGCCATCGCCGATGACGATGTCGGCGTTCGCGACGCTGGTGGTCCCACCGTTGACGTTGCCGTCGGCGATGACGAAGTAGCCGTCCAGCGGCATGCGGCGGCCGTCGAGCGTGACGTCCGGCGCCTGGATGGCCCCGGTCGAGCCGATGCCATGCACTCGGAACCCGTCCAGCGACGCGCCACCGGGGCCGCGTAGCTCGACGAACGCGCGCCCCTCGTCCAGGGTCCCGAGGACGGGGTGCGAGTAGTCGTAGAGGATCTCGTTGATGGTGAAGTACGAGCACAGGTGGTTGGGCGCACCCAAGCTGTCCGCGACCTGGTCGCTCAAGCACCACAGCGAGGGGTCGTCGTTGTCGTCGGCGTCGATGGAGTCGACGTCGAGCTGGGTGGTGGCGGCCTCGGCGAAGGGCAGCGCGGCCAGGGGCGGCTCACTCGCGAAGTCGGTGAAGGCGATGGAGGCCTCGACGACGTCGACGAACTCGAAGTCCGGCGGGTCCGTGTCGAGGTGGCGCACCAGGGCGAGGGTGAAGTTGGGGAAGTCGGCGCCCGCGCCGCGCAGGCGCTCGGTCTCGCCGGGCGCGCCCCACACGAAGGTCGCGCTGGCCGGGATGAGCGCCGGGTCCGCGGGGTTCGGCACGCCGTAGATGTAGCCGCCCGGCTCGACGAGGATCTCGGTGTTCTGCTCGCCCAGGTAGTCGTTGACCGAGTAGAGCGGGAACTCCGAGAGGTCCGAGTTCCACAGCACCAGCGTGCCGATGTTCACGCGCTGTCCCGTGGGGTTGAAGATCTCGATGGCGTCTTGGCTGTTGTCGGCGCCCTGGGAGACGCGCAGCTCGGTGACGACCAGGGCGGTGGCCAGCGGCGCCGGGGCGACGCAGCCGAGGCTGGCGGAACAGACCAAGGGGTCCGCGCACGCCGAGTTCTGCGCGATGTGGCTGGCGAGGCCCAGGTTGTCGGTGGTGTCGACGCCTTCCAGACACAGGTCCTGAGTGCAGTCGATGGCGTCGTCGACCTCGGGCGCCACGCCGGGTGCGCAGCCCGTCGCGAGGTCAGCGCCCGCGTCCGCTGGGTCGCAGCTCTCGGTGCCGTTGCAGAAGAGGCCGTCGCGACAGCCGGCATCGTCGAACGCCACCGAAGAGGTGCCGTCGTTGTCGGTCAGATCGGCGCCCTCGTCGCAGTTCTCGACGGTGCAGGTGACCCCGTCATCGGGCGCGGGCGGCGCGCCGTTGACGCAGCCGGTCGCCGGGTCCGCGTCACCGTCCGTCGGGTCGCAGAACTCCACGCCGTTGCAGTACAAGCCATCGAGGCACACCGAGTCGTCGGCGCTGTTCGTCACGACGCCCAGGTTGTCGCCCAGGTCGGTGCCCTCGTCGCAGTCGTCGATGGTGCAGCCGTAGCCGTCGTCTGCCGCTGGCGTCCCCGCGACGCAGCCGGTCACGGCGTCCGCGCCCGCGGCGGACGGGTCGCAGGCCTCGGAGCCGTTGCAGAACAGGCCGTCCTGGCACGCCGCGCGGTCGGGTGTGTTGACGATCTCCCCGAGATTGTCTGTGAGATCGAGGCCCTCGTCGCAGGAATCCGTGGTGCACTCGACGCCGTCGTCGGGGTCGCGCTCGGTTCCGCTGACGCAGCCCGTCGCGTCGATCGCGTTCGCGGGCTCACAGACCTCGTCGCCGTTACAGTACGAGCCGTCCTGGCAGCCCAGGTGGTCGGGCTCGTGGACGACGGTGCCCACGTTGTCGGTGGCGTCCGCGCCCTCGTCGCACGAGTCGGCGGAGCAGTCGGCGCCGTCGTCGACGACAGGTGCGGTGCCGTCAGCGCAGCCCGTGGTCGGGTCCGCGCCGGTCGCCGTGGGGTCGCAGACCTCGGCGCCGTTACAGAAGAGGCCGTCCTGACACGGCGCATCGCTGGGCGTGTGCGTCGCCGCGTCGGCGTCCTCGTCGCAGGCGTCGACCGTGCAGTCGATGCCGTCGTCCACGACGAACGCGGTGCCCGCGACGCAGCCCGTCCCCGCGTCGCTGGTCGGGTCGTCGGGGTCGCAGGTCTCGGCGCCATCGCAGAAGAGGTCGTTGTCGCACTCGCCATCGCTGAGCGCGTTGACGGCCGTGCCCGCGTCGTCGGTCAGGTCGACGCCCTCGTCGCAGCTATCCAGCGTGCAGCCCACGCCGTCGTCGGGGTCGGCGGGGTCGCCCGCCACGCAGCCCGAGGTCGCGTCGGCGCCCGCCGCCTGCGGGTCGCAGAGCTCAGCACCATTACAGAAGAGCCCGTCCTGGCAGCTCACGTGCTCCGGCTCGTGGATGATGTCGCCGAGGTTGTCGGTCAGGTCCGCGCCCTCGTCGCAGGCGTCGGCGGTGCACAGCGCCGCATCGTCGATATCCGGGGCGATCCCGGCGATGCAGCCGGTCTCGGCGTCGGCGCTGCCGTCGGTGGGGTCGCAGATCTCGGCCCCATTGCAGAAGAGGCCGTCCTGGCACCCCGCGTCGGCCGGCGCGTTCACGATCTCACCGGCGTTGTCGGTGGAATCGACGCCCTCGTCGCAGGAGTCCGCGGTGCAGTCGAAGCCGTCGTCCGTGTCGACGGGGGCCGCGGCCGCGACGCAGCCGGTGGTGGCGTCGGCGCCCGCGGCCTGGGGGTCGCAGGTCTCGACGCCGTTACAGAAGAGGCCGTCCTGACAGGCGGATTCGGCGGGGGTGTGGGTGATTTCACCCAGGTCGTCGGCGAGGTCGGTGCCCTCGTCGCAGTCGTCGACCGTGCAGTCGAAGCCGTCGCTGAGCTCGAGGGTGCCGGCCACGCAGCCGGTGTTCAGGTCCGCGTCGAGGGCGGCGGGATCGCAGGTCTCCGCGCCGTTGCAGAAGAGCCCGTCCTGGCAGACGTCGTCGACCGGCGTGTGCACGAGCTCGCCCGCGTCGTCGGTGAGGTCGTCGCCCTCGATGCACTCGTCGAGGGTGCAGTCCACGGCGTCGTCGGCGTCTTCGGCCTCGCCGCCGACGCAGCCGCTGAGCGCGTCAGCGCCGAGGGCAGCGGGGGCGCAGAGCTCGCGGCCGTTACAGAAGAGGCCGTCTTGGCAGAGCGCGTCGGTCAGGGTGTGGCTGACGACGCCCGTCGTCGGTTCGCAGCTATCCACGGTGCAGGCGACGCCGTCGTCGACGTCCACGGGCGTGTGGCTCACGACCCCGGTCGCCGGGTCACAGGCGTCGATCGTGCAGAGGTCGCCGTCGTCGCCGGACACAGGGGTGTTGACGCAACTACCCGACGAACAGCTGTCGATGGTGCAAGCATTGCTGTCGTCGCACTGACTGGCGGTCTGGCAGCCCGCGTCGGTGTCGGCGACAGCGTCGGTGTCGGTGTCGGTGTCGGTGTCGGCGACAGCGTCGGTGTCGGCGACCGCGTCCGCGTCCGCGTCCGCGTCGGCATCCACCTCGGCATCGACGTCCGCGTCCGCGTCGGCGTCCGCGTCCGCGTCGACGTCCGCGTCGGCGTCCGTGTCCGCGTCGGCGTCCCCGTCCGCGTCGCTATCCGCGTCCACGTCCGGCCCGCCATCCGCGTCGGCCACGCCGTCGACCTCGGCCGTCGCGTCCGAGTCCGGCACCGCGTCCGCGTCGCCCGCGGCGTCCGCGTCGCCAACCGCGTCGGCGTCCGCGTCGGCGAGCACATCACCCACGGCGTCGCCCAGGTCGTTGCCGATCGCGTCGGATCCGTTGTCGGTGTCGCCGCCGTTGTTGCTGGCACCGCCGCCGCATCCCGCCAACCACAGGCCCACCAACGCCGTATAGCAAAGCCGCCGCACCATCAGGTCCCCCTGTCTGCCCCAACCGATCGTCTCGATGCGCCGGAGGATATCGCAAACAGCGGAACGGGCGCGAGTTCCCCGCCCGCGGCTTCGGCCCGCGCGCACGCCGCGCGCCGCTCAGAAGCGCACGGTCGCCTCGAGCTTGACGCCCTCGAAGTCGGGGAAGATGCGGCAGATGCCGCCCGAGCACTTCAACCCGCCCTTGGAGCGCCCGCCGAAGACCCGGATGAAGCTGCTCTGGTCGAAGCGATACATGACCCACGCGCCCGGGAAGACCGGGCTTCCGCTCCGATCATCGCTGGTCAGGTAGTCGAGCTGAGCGGTGAACGCCCAGTGGGGCGTGAAGTCCCACGTGACGTACGCCGTGCCTTCCACGTAGCGGTCGCGCGTGATGCTGGCCTTGGGGTTCTTGTCGTGGAACTCGTGGCTCCAGTGGAACTGCAGGTCGTGGCGCGCTCCCAGCAGCACGAAGGCGTCGGCGTCGAGGTGCACCATCCGCAACCCGACGTCGGAGCCGCTCGGCGCCTGCTCGAGCCGCGTGCCCGCCTGCAGCTGCACCCGGTGGCCGCGCGCGTGCTTGTAGTCCCAGCCCGCGTACCCGTGCACCGTCGTGTGCCCCTGCTCGGGCGCGTCGAGGAAGCCCGCGGCCGACACGAAGACGTTCTGGCGATTGCCGCCCTCGCTCTTTCGCAGCCGATAATCCAGCCGGATGTGGGCGCCGGAGACGTCGGTGTTGTTGGCGATTCGTTGGCCCGCGCGCTCCAGCGTGGGCGGCGCGTTGTACGGAAACGTCGTCGTGATCCCCAGGCTCTGCGCCGTCTGCGGGTGGGGCGTCGAGGCCAGCTCGAACTGATCGTAGTGCTTCGCCTCAGCCAGCAGCGTGACGGGCCCGGCGAAGACCGTCGCCGACCCGTAGAGCGCGTAGCCGTGCCGCACGCTGTCGACCGTGCCGCTGAGGGCCTCGCGGCTCGAGCGGGTCGTCAGGTAGTCGAACTCGGCGTAGAGCGAGACCCGCTCGGCCAGCGACAGCGCCTCGAACGAGCCGCCGACGATCCACGAGCGGATGAAACGCTCGCCCGAGATCGGGGTCGGCTCCAGATCGTCTCGCGCCAGCACGTCGAAGGGCTGGACCAGGGTCTTGCTCAGCGGCGAGTGGCGGCGCTCGATGTCCACGCCGTGCAGGGCGAACCGCAGCTTCGGGGTGGGGCTGTACTCGACGCGGCCCGACACCACGAGGTCGTGGGGGTCCGGCACGCGTTTCTCTTCGACGCCATCGACGTTCACGACGTTCGTGATACCCGCGTCGACGCGCGCGGCGAACTTGGACGAGCGAAAACCCGCGTGGGCGCCGCGCAGCGTCACGTCGAAGCCGACCTCGTCGACCTTGCGCAGCGCCAGCGCCATGCCGCGACCCAGCGCCACGTAGTCGTCGCCGGCCGTCAGCGTGAACCCCCCTTTTCGTGCGGTGAAATATAGCTCTTCGACGCGCAGGTCGTTTCGGTACTGCCCGCTCGGGGGGTCGGGAAACCAAGCCGCGTCCAGGCGCATGCCGGCGCTCAGCCAGCCGGCGCGCAGCCGCAGATTGAGGCGGTTGCGCAGGTCGAAGACGTTCTCGGGGGCCACGGCGAGCGCCGGATCATCGAGCTTCGTGTGGAAGTCGAGGAGCAGGCTCTCGGTGACGTCCAGCACGATGGGGGCGCCGTCCTTTCGGGCGCCCAGATCGATGGCGGACGCGGGGAGACTCAGCGCCAGGGCCAGCACGGCGGCCGCGAGGGCGAAGCTGCGCCTGGTCCCGCTCAAGGCCTACTTGTCCTGGGCCAGCAGGCGCTCGACCTCGGCCTCCAGGCGCGCGGCTTCGGAGAGCTGAAAGCCCTCGATGGTGCGCGCGATGCGGCCGTCACGACCGATGAGCACGGTGAATGGGGCGGCCGCGCGCGGGTTCCAGGCGACGGCGATCGTCGAATCCTGGTCGATGGCGACTGGGAATGTGTAGTCGTTGGACTTGATGTAGGGCGCGACCTCGGCCCAGGTCTCGGGCCCGTCCAGGCTGACCGACAGGACGGCGAGGCCCTGGCCGGCGAGGCGCTCGTGCATGCGCTGCAGGTAGGGCATCTCGGTCTTGCAGGGCTCGCAGAAGGTCGCCCAGAAGCTGAGGAGTACGACGTCGCGGCCCAGATGATCGGCCAGGGCGAAGCGGCGGCCGTCGATGTCGGTGACGGCGAAGGTGGCCGACGCGCTGACTTTTCGGCCTGAGCCGGCCTCGGTGTCCGCGCCGGGGCTGGCGCTCGACGCGCCGCCGTCATCTCCGCGCCGCTGCGGCTCTGTGCTGCCGCAGCCGAGCGCCCACGCGGCCAAGGCCACTGCGATGAGAGTGCGCCCGCTCATGGCAACCAATCTGCGATGCGGTCGCCGATATCGTCAGGGATATCGCCGACTTTACGGAAGCGGATGGTGCCGTCGCGGCTCACGATCAAGTGGACCGGCAGCGTGCCGCCGACCGCCTCGCCGAAGTGCTGGGGGACCATGAGCTGCTGGGGATCGACGAAGATATCGAAGCGGGCGCCGATGTCTCCGCCCCACGCGCTGCAGAGGGCGGTGGTGGGCGGGCGATTCGGCTCCTCCTCGATGAGGATCTGGGCGACCCCGACGCGGCCGGTCGTGAAGCGGTCGACCACCTTGGAGTTGATGATCGGCGCCTCTTTCGCGCAGTTGGTGCACCACTTGGCGCCGAAGGTGACATAGACGACGTCGTAGCCGCCGATCCACGCGCTGAGGTCGAGGGGTTGGGAGTCGCAGCGCGCGATGGTGACCGCCGGCATCGGGTCGCCGAGGTCGGGCGGCTCAAAGCTCGACGACGCGGTCCCGCCGTCGTCACAGCCAGCGGCCGCGAGCGCGAACGCCAAGGCGACCGCAACCCACCGAATTCCTACCCTCATCCGACCCCCTCCTGACCTCGCGCCGATGCGCACGGCCAGTCCCGCAGCGTGCCACACTCCGATTGGGTATGCTCGTCCCCGTGCCCTGGTTACGAATCCCGCCCCGGAGAGCGCGCGCGTGAAAGCCCCCCTACGTATCCTCGCCGGCGCTGGCGGCATCCTCCTTGTCGCCCTGGTGGTGGGGGCCATTCTGATCGCGACGTGGCCGCCTTTCGGGCGCTGGTTGCTGGGTCTCGAGACGGTGCGGGCGGGTGTGGCGCCCTTCCCGCAGGCCGCGCCCAACTTCGACCACGCGCTGCTCGACAAGCTGCTCGACGAGCGGGTTCGCGGCGGTCACGTCGACTACACCGCGCTGGCGGCGGACAGCAGCGCGCTGCGGCGGTACGTGGCCACGCTGGAGGTCACCGGCCCGCGCACCACGCCCGGCCGCTTCCCGACCGAGGCGCACCGGACCGCCTGGACCATCAACGCGTACAACGCGGCGGTGCTGCTGGGCGTCGTCCACCACTGGCCGATCCGCTCGGTTCACGACGTCCGCGGCGCGGTGGAGCCCAAGGCGGGCTTCGGGTTTTTCTGGGCGCAGCGCTTCGTGCTCGACGGCGAGTCCACGCACCTGATGGGTCTGGAGGGCGCGCTGCTGCGCCGGACCCGTGACGCGCGAATCCACGGGGCGCTGAACTGCGCGTCGCTCGGGTGTCCGGACCTGCGCTCGGCGGCGTGGTCGGCTGAGGACCTGGACGCGCGGCTCGACGAGGCCGCGACGCGCCTGGCCAGCGAGCCTCGCCACGTGCAGGTCGACGACGCCGCGCGGGCCATCGTGCTGTCGCAGATCTACGAGTGGTACGCGGCCGATTTCGCCAACGACGCGCGGGCCCGCGGCTGGGGCGTCGAGGTGCTGGACTGGGTGGCGAACTTCGCCGAGCCCGACGTCGCCCAAGCCCTGGCGCAGGCGCGGCAGGCGGGCTACGTGGTCGCGTATCGACCGTACGACTGGGGCCTCAACGGCGAGTAACCCGCGGCCTGCGGGCGCCATAGGAAACACTCAGGCGCTCGACCCGGGCGCCCCGCGACTCGACTGGGGGCTGTGATGACGGTGAGAACGCTGGCTGCGCTGATGCTGGCCGTGTCGGTGGGGGCGCCCGGTTGCGACGACGGAGAGGTGACCACCGGCGACCTGGACCACTTCGCCGGGGTAGTGGTGGCCCCTGACCTGGCGGCGATGGCTGGACGCATCCTCGACTTCGCCGGCGACCCGGTGGCCGGCATTCGCGTGGCGGCGTGCAGCGACCTGGAGTGCCCCTTCGCGGAGACCGACGCCGGCGGGTACTTCCTGCACCTCGACATCCCGGCGCGGCCCAGGCGCTTCGAGATCTTCGGGCAGTACGACGAGTTCGGCAGCCTCGCGTTTCGGCGGGAGTTCGACCCCGGCGAGCTCGTGAACGTCGGCGACGTCACCCTGCCGCGGGTGCAAGGGCCGCCCGCCGCCTGGGATCCGCGCGAGGCGGGGACGGCGTTGATCGCCGGCGGCCGCATCGAGCTGACGGTCGCGCCGGACAAGGCCGACGGGGACGGCGTGCGCCCGAAAGTGCTTCAGTATCCGCTGGGTACGGTCCGCTTCGACATCCAGGCCGGCCGCGTGCCCGGCGAGCAGATCCCGCCCTTCTACAACCAGCCCTGGGTGGGCAAAGAGGCCGACACCCTGGCCTTCTCCGTCGTCCCCTTCGACCTCTTCGCGCTCAAAGCGGTGAAGTTCCGCGTGCTTGAGGGCGTGACGAAGCCCGAGGGCACGGTCTACGACATCTACGACGTGGACCCGCTGGACGGGCTGCTCTTGCCGGCGGGCACGGCGACGGTCGACGCCGACGGGGTGTTGGTCGGCGACAAGCTGAGCGAGCTGCGCGACCTGACCTTCTTCATGTTCGTGCCGCAGGGCGACTAGCGAACGCGAAGGATGGAGCCCGGCGCGGGCCTCCGTCGGAGGGCGCGCCGGGCTCCGTGACGACCTTAGAGAAGCGGCGGCGAGACCGACTTGGCCTCGGCAGACTCGAACGCGATGACCACGCTGCACTGATCGCAGGTCAGGATGAAGTCGATCGCGCCGATGAAGGAGCAGAAGCTCGGCGGGTCGGGCTCGGCACAGGCGGCGGTCAGGCCGTCCTTGATGGACTTCTTCGGCACCGAGCCGCAGATGCGGCCGTTGGTGATGCCGAACTTGCCCGACATGTCGCCCTTGATGGTGCCGTTCTGAATGTCGAGGTCGAGCACCAGCCCGTCGGTGATCGGGACCGCGAAGCCGATGCTCGCGGGGCCCGCGAGGAGCTTGCCGTTGCCGACCTTCGCGCCCGAGACCGAGACCTTCGGCACGCCGCCCTCGTCGTAGGAGCTGTCGGAGGCGATCCAATCACACGAGGCCTCGAGCTTGGAGCCGATGCCGCAGGTCGGGTCGGGCTGAACCTCCATGTCGTCGCCGATGAGCAGCTCGACCGTCGCGTTCGTCGTCGCGGTCCCGTCGAACCCGAGGATCTCGAGCAGCAGCACGAGCGATCCCTCTTCGACGGTCGCGGCGAGCTCGGCGTTGGCGTCGACGCCAAAAGACGCCAGCGTGCCGATCAGGCCGTTGATGTCGCCGTCCTTGGCGTCGATCTTGCCGTCGTTGTTGCCGTCGCAGGCGTAATCGGCGGCCTTCTCGAGCAGCTCAACTCCCACGACGTGGCTGTAGTAGCCCGAGGCCGGCGGGACCACGACGTCCGGGCTGGTGTCCGGGGTCGCGTCGGGCGTCGCGTCGGGCGTCGCGTCGGCGACCACGTCGGGGGCGGTGTCGGGCGTCGCGTCGGGCATCGGCGCGTCGGGGACCACGTCGCCAGTCACCACGCCGTCAGGCATCGGCGCGTCAGTCACCGCGTCAGGGATCACGTCGCCAACCACGTCCGCGATGGCGTCCGGCGTCGGCGTGGTGTCGGCGACCACGTCGGGCTTCGGGTCAGCGTCCGACGTCGTATCGAGGCCCGAAGTCGAGTCCGGAACGATCGCCGAGTCCGGCCCAGCGGAATCAGCCGCCGCGTCGCCGCCCGTCACCGAGTCCGTCGTGACATCCGGCGAAGTGACGTCGCCGCCCGTCGTCGTGGAATCGTCACATGCGACGGCCGTGAGGCTCGCCGTCATGACCAAGGCCAGCAGTACCCTGCGCAACACCATGTTCACCCCTCCTGCGGCAGGATGCCGCTCGCCTTGAATCGGCGCGCGTAGACTAGCGCATTGCCCAGTTCGAGCAAAAGAGCGCACGTCGTTCGAGTCTGGCCGACCGGGGCGGGTGAGCGGCTAGGAAGCCCGCGAGAGCAGCCACTGGCGCGTGAATCGCTCCTGCATGGCCAGCTTCTCCTCGAACTGCTTGGCGATGAACTTCTCGACAAGCCCGCCGAAGCCGAGCACGTCCACGCGCACCTCAAGCTCCGAGATGAGGTCGATGCCCGAGGCCGTCGGGACCGTCTGCTGCGAGCCTTGGACGTGAATCTTCGTCGAGAGCTTCGCGGTGATCACGCGGTAGGACCAGCGGTTGGTGGCGGGGTCGAAGTCGCCGTCGTCGGTGAACTGCTGAGCGTCGCCGAAGAGCCGCTGGATGACGGCCGGGGCGTCCAGATGCGGGTGGGCGAGCAGCTGCCGATGGTAGTGGCCGTTCTCGCCGGTCCAGGACTCCAGGACCTCGACCGAGTCGCAGCCCAGCCCGTCGATGTAGAGCGCCCGGGTGAACTCGGGGTCGAAGTAGACGCCGTGCCAGTAGGTGTCGGCGTCGGTCTTGAGGCCGAAACGCGCCGTCGTACGCATGCTGCCCTCCCAATCGTGACGTCACAGTGACACGGCCTCGGCGAGGTCGGCAACAACGCCCACGCGCGCCGCCAGCACGCCGCGAGCCCGAGGTCCGGCGGCGGCGGCGCGACGGGGCGGTGGAGAGGGCGTGCGGGGCCTCCGATCCACGGTCGGACGCCGGCGCTCGCGGTCGGCGCCGTCTGGGTCGCAGCGCGAGGCGAGACCGAGTAGCATCCTCGCCGGGACACATGGGAAGCGGAGGCGCGCGTGGCGGAGGTAGAGGCGTTTCGGCAAGAGGTCGGCCGCTGGCTCGAGGCCAACGCGCCGCGCTCGCTCTACGGAACACGGCGAGGGCGTTTCGACGGCTTCTGGGGCGGGCGAAAGGCCAGCGGCACGGATCCCGACGTGCTGCGCTGGCGTGACCTCATGGCCGAGCGTGGGTTCACGGCGCCGACGTGGCCTGTGGAGTACGGCGGCGGCGGGCTGAGCCGGGCGGAGGCGCGGGCGCTGGACCAGGAGTTGGCGCGGGCTGGCTTACCTCCCGCGGTCGTCGGCTTCGGCTTGACGATGATCGGCCCGACGCTGCTGGACTACGGCACGGAGGCGCAGAAGCGACAGCATCTGCCTGCGATTTGCCGAGGTGAGATTCGCTGGTGTCAGGGCTACTCCGAGCCGCAAGCGGGCTCAGACCTGGCGTCGCTCCGCACGCGGGCCGTGCGCGACGGGGACGCGTTCATCGTCGACGGCCAGAAGGTCTGGACCTCCTACGCCGACCAATCCGACTGGATCTTCTGCCTCACCCGGACGAACCCCGACGCGAAGAAGCAGGCGGGGATTACGTTTTTGCTCATCGACATGGAGAGCCCGGGGGTCACCGCGCGGCGCATCGCGCTCATCAGCGGCGCGTCGCCCTTCTGCGAGGTCTTCCTCGAGGGCGTGCGGGTGCCCGAGTCGAACGTCGTCGGCGAGGTCGACTCGGGGTGGACGGTCGCGAAAGCGCTGCTGGGATATGAGCGTTCGATGATCGGCGAGGCCATCGGTGGGCAGCTCGCGACCTCGGAGGCGCAGCTGGTCGCCGGGGCACGCAGGCACCTGCAGGCCGCCGAGGGACGGCTCCCCGACGCGACGCTGCGGGACGCCATCGTGCAGAACGCGATGGACGAGCGTGCCTTCGCGCTGACGATTGAGCGGGCGCGGCAGGGGGCGCAGAGCGGGCGCGCGCCGGGGCCGGAGAGCTCGATCATGAAGGTGGCGGGCAGCGAGCTGAAGCAGCGGCGCTGGGAGCTGTCGGTGCGCATCGCCGGGCCGCAGGGGCTCGGTTGGGAGGGCCCGGGCTTCGACGACGAGGACGTGGCGGCGACGCGCGAGTGGCTGCGTTCGCGGGCCAACTCGATCGAGGGCGGGACCTCGGAGATACAGCTCGACATTCTGGCGCGGCGAGTTCTGGGCCTGCCAAGCGACAAAGGGGGAAGGGGTGAAGCTGATCCTCGACGAAGAGCAGACGCTTCTGGCGAAGACGGCGCGGCAGTTCATGGACGAGCGCTCGCCGGTGACCCGCGTGCGCGAGCTCCGCGACACGGAGGACGCGACCGGCTACTCGAAGGCGCTGTGGCGGCAGATGGCACAGCTCGGGTGGACGGGCCTGTGTCTGCCGGAGGCGCACGGCGGCTCGGAGCTCGGCCTCTTTGAGCTGGCGCTGGTGCTGGAGGCGGGCGGGCGGCAGCTCTGTCCGGAGCCCTTTCTGTCGACCGTCGTGCTGGGCGCGGGCGCGCTCATTGGCCGCGGGGTCCGATGCCCAGAAGGCCACGTGGTGCCGCGAATCGCCGAAGGCACCGCCATCGTCACCGTGGCGACCCAGGAGAGCGCGCAGCCGCTACGAGGCGTGCGCGGTCGAGACCTTCGCCGAGCCAGAGCGCGAGGGCTTTCGCCTGACCGGCGAGAAGATCCAGGTGCTCGACGGCCACGTCCTCCGACCTGCTCATCATCCCGGCGCGCACCAGCGGCGACCGCCTGAATCGCGACGGGATCACGCTCTTCTTGGTCGAGGCGAGCGCCGCGAACCTCGCCGTGACGCGGCAGACTCGCCTGGACGGCCGAAACGTCGCCCTCGTGCGCCTCGAGGGCGTCACGGTGGGTCCGGAGGCCGTGCTGGGCGGGGTCGGCAAGGGTGGCGCCATCCTCGAGGGGTTGCGCGACCGCGCCGCGGCGGCCGTCTCCGCTGAGATGCTCGGCCTCGCGAGCGCCGCCTACGAGAAGACCCTGGCCTACCTGAAGGAGCGGGTGCAGTTCGACGTGCCCATCGGCAGCTTCCAGGCGTTGCAGCACCGCGCCGCCCGCCTCTTCATCGAGCTCGAGCTGGCCCGCTCCGCCGTGCTGGCCGCCGCCCAAGCCGCGGACAGCGACCCGGACGCCTTCCCCGAGCTGGTCGCCCTGGCCAAAGCCCGCGCGAGCGACCTCGTCATCCACGTGACCAACGAAGCGGTCCAGATGCACGGCGGCATCGGCATGACCGACGAGCTGGACATCGGCTTCTACATGAAGCGCGCCCGCGCGGCGGCCGTCGCATTTGGCGATGCAGCATTCTGGCGCGGTCGCTGGGCCGAGATCCGCGGCTATTGAGATCTTCCAGGGTCGCGACATTGCGAAAGCCGTATCCCGCAACGCACATAAAGGAGCCACCGTGCCGACGATCCCGCCCCTGCCTCAGCCATCACTGACCGTCTGGGCCGGCTTCCTCATCCTGTCGCTCATCATGGCGGCCGCCGCCGTCGCCGCCGTCTGGCGCACCTCCGGCCGCACCGTCGGCATCCGCGCCTTCGTCCTCGTCGCCGCCTGGGCCGGGCTGAGCGCCGGCCTCGCCGCGAGCGGCTTCCTCGACCACTGGGCCCCGCCGCGCATCGCCATCGTCCTCGCCGTCATCGCCGCGCTGCTCATCTGGACCGCCCGCTCCGACTGGGGCGCGCGCCTGGGCGACCTGCCACTCCAGCTGCTCGTGGGCTTTCAGGCCTTCAGAATCCTCGTCGAGCTGCTGATCCACCAGGCGGTCACCGAGGGCCTCGCCCCCGCCAGCCTCACCTGGACCGGCTTCAACCTCGACATCATCCCCGCCGTCACCGCGCTCGCGCTCGCCCCCATCGCCACACGGCTCCCCCGCATCCTCCTCTTCGCCTGGAATCTCGGCGCCGCCGCCACCCTCGGCGTGACCGTCTTCACCGCCCTCGCCGCCGCCCCGACCCCCTTTCAGTTCATCCACTCCAACATCCCGAACACCTGGGTCACCCGCTTCCCCTTCGTGTGGCTGCCCGCCATCTTGGTCGCCGTCGCCCTGGTCGGACATGTGGTGCTCTACCGCCGCCTCAGGCGCGATGCCGCGTCCCGCCCGCTCCGCACGAATCCGTCGCTGGGGGGATAGGCAAGCACGCAGAGTCGCTGTAGCTTCGACCCATGCGCCGCAGTCGGCGCGGTGGCACGCGTCCGGCTTTGCACGCCACGGATCCCGCCATGACGGAGGCCGAGCAGCTCTGGCGAACACGACGGTGGCCATTCATTTGGCAGCTCACCGCGTACGTCGCTGCGCTGGTGTTCGTCACCGGGAGCGCCCTGGCGCTCGTCGGCTACAACAGCATCGCCGACACCTTGGTCGACCGGCAGAATGAATGGCTGCTCACCGCCCTGGACGCCAAACGCGGCGTCGTGGAGGCGTATGTGGCGCAGCAACACGAGCGCGCGGGCCTCGTCGCGAGCCGGACGCGGCTGCGGCAGCTGGTCGAGAGCGCGCTCGACGGTGCGGTGGCGCCAGCTCAGTTTCGCGCTGCAGCAACGCCCATCCTCGCGGACTCGATTCGGTCCGCGCCCGATATGCTCTCGGCGTCCTTCGTCAGCCCGGACGGCCGCGTGCTCTGCTCGACCGACCCCGCGCTGGTGGACGCGGACCTCTCCGCGCGCCCGGAGCGCGCCCGCGCCTCAGCCGGCCCCTATCTCGGCCACCCCGAGGCGACCGCGGACGGCCCGCGGCTCTGGCTCGCCGCGCCCGCTCGCTCCAACGCCGGCCGCGACCTCG
This sequence comes from Myxococcota bacterium, assembly GCA_041389525.1. Taxonomy (GTDB): domain Bacteria; phylum Myxococcota_A; class UBA9042; order PHBI01; family JACKFB01; genus JACKFB01. The sequence goes on from JAWKRR010000026.1 coordinate 61,682, forward strand.
GCGCCGTGTTCCTCAGGCTCGACGCCAAGCCGCTGCAGACGCTGCTCACCGACGTGTCCCCAAGCCGCACCACGCACAGGTTTCTGCTCGGAGCGGGCGACGCCAGCGCGAGTCGCTACCTGCTCAGCAGCGAGATCGGGCTCGACCTCAGCGGGCTCGCGGTCGCCGAGCCGATGCTGCGCGCGTTGCGGCGCGAGCGCGGGGTGGTCCAGGCCATAGGGCCCGTCGGCGACGAGGTGCTGGCGGCATTCGCCCCGCTGGCCCACGACGATTGGGGGTTGGTGACGCGCATCGACGTGGCCGAGGCCAACGCTCCCGTCGTGCGGCTACGTCGGATGCTGCTCGCGACGTTGGCGGCGCTGCTGCTGGTGGCGTTCGCGTCGGCGGGTTGGGCGGCGCGCCGGCTCACCCGGCCGATCATCGCGTTGCGGGACGCGGCGGTGGACATCGCAGCGGGCGACCTGACGCGGCGCGCGAAGATCTGGCGGCGAGACGAGGTGGGCGAGCTCGCAGGCGCCTTCAACGCGATGGCGGCGAAGGTGGCGGCGAGCCATGGCGAGCTGGAAGAGCGGGTGCGCGCGCGTACCGCCGAGGCTCGGGAGGCGCAGGCCGAGGCCGAGCGAGCCAATCAGGCCAAGAGCGAGTTCTTGGCCAACATGAGCCACGAGATCCGCACGCCGATGCACGGGATCATCGGGCTCAGCGAGGTCCTCGACAGCACCGAACTGAACGGCCAGCAGCGCGATTGGCTGGCCAGCATCCGCCACTCCGCGGACACGCTGCGCCGCCTGCTCGACGACATCCTGGATTCCTCGAAGATCGAGGCGGGCAAGCTCACGCTCGAGCGCGCGGAGTTCCGGCTACACGACACCCTCGCGGCCACCATGCAGGCGATGTCGATTCGGGCCGCCGAGAAGGGGCTGGAGTTGGCGCTGGACGTCCCGCCGGAGCTACCCGACGCGGTCGTGGGCGACCCCGGACGGCTGAGCCAGGTCATCGTCAACCTCGTCGGCAACGCGCTCAAGTTCACGAGCCACGGCGAGGTCGTGGTCAGCGCGCGCGCGCTGTCGACCGAGGGCGAGTCGATCACCTTCGAGGTCAGCGTGGCCGACACCGGGATCGGCATCCCGGCGGACCGGCTCGAGCTGATCTTCGCGCCCTTTCAGCAGGCCGACGCGGCGACGACCCGCGAGTACGGCGGGACCGGGCTCGGCCTGTCGATCAGTCGGCAGCTCGTCGAGTTGATGGGCGGCCGTCTGTCGGCGGAGAGCGAGGTCGGTGTCGGCAGCCGGTTCACGTTCACGGTGGTGCTGGGGCGCGGGCTGGCGCACGAGCGTCCGGCGGACGGGCTGGCCGTGCGGCTGGAGGGCCTGCGCGTGCTGGTGGTCGACGACAACCAGACGAACCGGACCATCCTGACCCGGGTGCTCGAGAGTTGGCAGATGGCGGCGGTGGCCGTGGATGGGCCGACGGCGGCGATCCGCGAGGTGAACCGGGCGCGCGACGAGGACCGCGACTTTCAGCTCATCCTGTTGGACTACGCGATGCCCGCGATGGACGGGCTGGAGTTGGCGCGGGCCCTGCGCGGCATGATGGGCGAGCGCACGGCGCCGATGATGCTGCTGTCCTCGATGGGGCCGCCGGCGGGGATGGAGGCGGACAAGCGGCACGGGATCACGCGCTGTCTGACAAAGCCGATTCGCCAGTCCTCGCTGCTGGACGCGATCTCGGCGGCGCTGCGGCTCGACGGCGCCGCGCAGCACACCCGCGGCGCGGCGCTGACCGCGGAGGAGCCGCACACGCCCGCGATGGACGTCCTGCTGGCAGACGACGGCGAGGTGAATCGCAAGGTGGCCGAGTCGATCCTCACCGCCAGCGGCCACCGGGTCCGGACCGCGGTTGACGGGAAGGCGGCGGTGGCGCTGGCGGCCAGCCATCGCTTCGACGTCATCCTCATGGACATCCAGATGCCTGAGATCGACGGCTACGAAGCCACGCGGCAGATCCGGGCGCTCGAGGCGAACACCGACCGGCGGACCCCCATCGTCGCGATGACCGCCTACGCGATGCAGGGCGACCGCGAACGCTGCCTCTCGGCGGGCATGGATGGCTACCTCGCGAAGCCTTTCCGCGCGGCCGACCTGGCCCGAGTGCTCGACGAAACCTGGGCGGCAGCGCATAAGAGTAGTGAACCCGAATCCGAATCGAATTGGCAGACGCGGGGTGCCCAGGTGGACGGAGAGGATGTCGCGGACTTGGCTGCGGCGGCGGAGACGATCGGCTTGTCGATGGAGTCGATGGTGCGGGTCGCGCGCTCGTTTGTGCGCGATACGCCCACGCGCGTCGACGCCATCGGCGAATCACTCAGGGCCGGCGATGCGGCGGGGGTTCAGCTCGCGGCGCACTCTGCGAAGTCGTCGCTGCTCTTCTTCGGCGCCGAGATCGCCGCGGGACTCGCCGCGCGGCTCGAGACCATGAGCGGCCGCGGCGACCTTGCGGGCGGCGAGGAGCTACACGCCGAGTTGGAATGGCGGGTGCGCAAGCTCATGGAAGGCTACCGCGCGAGCCTGCCCGATGAGGCGGTCTAAGCTCCCGATCACGGTGGGCGCCCTGCTGGCGTGGATCGCCGGCCTCACGACGCCGGCCCTCGCGCTGGAGCCACCCGTCGCGCCCGAGGCCACGGTCCCCAGCGCGCCGCCGGAGCCCTCGCGTTTCGAGGCCGGCTTCGAACGCGGCTTCTTCATCCGGTCGGCCGGCGCCCGCGAAGAGCTCCGGATTCGCGCGCGCCTCCAGCTACGCTACACGTGGCTGAACGCGGCCACGCCCACCGGCCGCAAGCCTGAGAGCGCGTTCGCCGTTCAGCGCGGGCGCCTGCAGCTCCTCGGCTACCTCCTCGCCGACCGCCTGCGCTACCTGCTGCACATCGGCTTCGACCGCGGCGACGTGGCGCTGCGCGACATGTACGTCGACGGCATCGCCGACCGGCGCTGGCTGCACGTCCGCTTCGGCCAGATGAAGCTGCCCTGGTCCCGGCAGCGCCTGGCCTCTTCCGCGGCGCAGCAATTCGTCGACCGAGCCATCACAGACCGCGCGTTCGGAGCGGGTCGGGATATCGGTGTGCTACTGCACAATGGCCTCGCGCCGGCCGTGCCGCTGGAGTGGGCCTTCGGCGTGTTCAACGGCACCGGCGACACGTCGAACCTGACGGGTACGGTCACGGTCGACCCGGCGACGGGAGAAGGCGCGATCTCGGGCGGTGGCTTCTCGAACGTCCCCAAACGCATGAAGCCGCTCATCGCCGCGCGCCTTGGCTACAACCGCGCCGGGGCCGACGCCTACACCGAGCCCGACCTCAGAGGCGGCCCAGTCCGCGGCGCCGCCGCCATCAGCGCCATCCTCGAACCCGCCGCGTCCGGAGCGCCGCCGCGAGTCCGCGCCGAGGTCGACGGCATCCTGAAGTGGAACCACCTCTCCGTCAGCGCCGCCCTCTACCTGAGCGCTGAGGGCGACCGCGACGCCCTCGCCTCCGTGGAGACCAAGCAGCTCGGCTTCCACGCCCAAGCCGGCCAAGTCCTCGGCCGCCGAAAGCGCGGCGAGCTCGCCGCCCGCTACGCCCGCGTCAACGTCCTCGAAGGCGGCTGGCAAGACGAATCCTCCCTGGCCGGCACCCTCTTCATCAGCGGCCACACGCTGCAGTGCACCACCGACCTCTCGCTCCTCCGAAAACGAAGCGCCGCCGGCGAGCAAACCCAAGACCCCCGCGTCCGCGTCCAGCTCCAGATGGACTTCTAGCGGGCGGTGCTCGCCGGAACGCGCTCCGCCTCCGCGTGCTCCTTCACGCAGAGGCGGAGCGACGACGGCCGCGATCGAGGTGGTCAGTCGCAGGGGCAGTAGCTGACCAGCGACACGGCGGCGTTGGCTTCTTTGAGGGCCGCGCCGTCGCCGAAGCGGTTGGCGCCGGAGTGGTTGTTCGCCTTGCCGTCCTCGTAGGTCACCGTCGCCGATTGGCCCCAGGAGTGCGTGGTCACGGTGCACTTGCCGGACTTGTTCGCGTCGATGGCGATGCCGGTCACCATCTCGGCGTGGTCGCGCCAGTAGATGATGAGGTCGCAGCCGCGGGTTTTGGCGGCGTCGGCCTCCTGGCAGGCGCTCTGGGTCGCGGAGTTCGTCGCGGTGGTCGGGCAGAGGTCGTGCGTGCCTCGCATGTACGCGTCGATGGACGCTCGCGGCGCGCCGCCACCCTTGGGCTTGCCCTTCGCGTCCAGAATCGGCTTGCCCGCGGCGTCGCGCACCGGCTGTCCGCCCACGGCCTTCCCGAAGTCGTTCCACAGCTTGCACGTGACCGTCTCGTCGGCCAGCTTGCCCAGCTTGTGCAGGCACAACCCGATGGACTGCATCACGCACGACGGGTTGTAGGTGGTCTTCCAGGCGACGCCGGTGATGTCCTCCCAGCCGATCCCACCCGTGGTCTGGCCGTCTTGCACCGGCGGCTCGGCGATCTGCAGGCACTGGGGGTCTTTTGCATTGCCGGCGCCTGAGCAATCGAGGCTACCCGGCGCGGTGCCCGCGGTCGCCAGGACCGTCGAGGTAGCGCTCGCGCAGCTCTTCTTCGCGGCCGGCGCGACCGCGGTCCCCAGGGCCTGAAATCCCGCCGTGTAGATCTCAGCGAGCTGCGCCTCGAGGCCTGCGTTCATCAGCCACGCCGGCGGGATCTCGCCGCCGGCCATCGCGTCACCTTCGTCGACGAGGCCGCGGATGACGTAGACCACGCGCTCACTCAGCGGCGCCTTCGGCAAGGCGCCCAGCGCCACCTGCAGCCGCTTCTGAAGCTGCGGCGACAGCTCGCCGACCTTGGCGAGGAACGCGAAGCCCTCGGCGTCGAAGTGGGCCAGCGCGCCGCTGAAGGCGCCGAGGCCCGACAGCCCCGTCGCCTCGCGGATGCTTGCGAGCCGCGCCATGGGCGGGAACCCGAAGCGCGCCCACCACTGGCCGCTGGCCTGGTAGTGCTTGGCCACGGCGAGGCGGTCGGCGCCGTCCTCGGCGACCTGCTCGGGGCAGGTGCTGACCTTGGTGACGGGGAAGGTGCCGATGGGCCCGGGGTCACCGCCCGGATCGGGGTTCGGGATGTCGACGGGCGTCTCGGCGGGGTCGCAGGCGCCGGCGTGGAGGACGGCGCCGAGGCCGAGAGTCAGGGCCAGAACGTATCGGTGGAAGCGGATCGGACGCATGGGCTGCTCCAGGGGCTAGGCGTTCCGACGCTGCGACCACGGCATCATGCCGAGGGCGGCGTCGGTACTGGCCTATGCCGAGCGAGCGCTCGTTCTGACAGCGAGAGCCCAACTTCCGCGGCCAATCCCCACCGGAGGCGAGTTTGCCAGCGCGCGCCTCAGCGCGCCTCGGCGAGATAGGCCGCGAGCTCGCGCTCCAGCCACTGCGCCTCCGCCGGCATGATGGGCGAGACGACCTTGTGCTCGCGCGTGCCCTCCTGCAGCACCAGGCGATAGATCGGCTTGCCGTTGATTCGCATCGGCACATCGGTGGTGAAGCCCATGAGATCGCGAGTCTTGCCGCTGCCGACCACGCGCCGCTTGTGGATGCCGGAGCGCTCGATCTGCCAGCCGTCTCGGTCGATGCGGAGATGAGTCCGCATCGTGCGCGTGCGCCAGAGGTTGCGGATCATGCCCAAGCCCACGAGCCAGAACGGAATCGAGAACAGAGGGAAGATGATGGGGGCGCCCATCGCGACAGCGGAGAAGGTCCAGAACGCCACGAAGCCGACCCACACGATCGTGAAGCCGCCCATGGCCAGGCCGCCGCTGCGCGTGGGCGGCACCTCGAGCGTGAACTCGCGGCGGTCCCGAGCCAGCTCGAGCCGCGTCCCGGCCGGCGCCAGCGCGCTGATCTTGGCGGCCGGCGGCGCGTCCAGCGCGGCGAGCGCCTCGGCGGCGTTGGCGAACCGGTCCTCGGCGACGGGCTCCAGCATCCGGTCCAGCCAGTCGCGGAACGGCTCGGAGATGCTGACGTGGTCGTGAAAATCCAGCCGCATCCGCTCGTGCCCGATGTCGGCGGGGTCCTTGTGCGTCAGCAGCGCCACCAGGGTCGCCCCCAGCGCGTACAGGTCGCTCTGAGGCGTGGCCGCACCCTGAAATTGCTCAGGCGCCATATACCCGAACGTGCCGACCACCGTGCTGCCGAGGCTGGTGTGCGACGCCAGGCTGTCCCGCACCGCCCCAAAGTCGACCAGCCGCACCGTGCCCGCGTCGTCGATGATGAGGTTCGCCGGCTTGATGTCGCGGTGGATGACGGGCGGCGACAGGCGCTGAAGCCAACTCAAAATCCCCAGGATCTGCCTGGCGATTCGCAAGATCTCGGCCTCGGTCCCCCGCCAGCCCGACTTGATCCGCGCGTCCAGCGACTCGCCCGGCGCCAGCTCCTGGACCAGCACCATCCGGCTCTGCGCGTCGCCGCCCTCCCCCGCCTCGCTGGGCGCGATGAAGTCGACGTAGCGCGGAATCCCCGCGTGCTCGAGCCGCGAGAGCACCCGCGCCTCGCGCTCAAAGAGCTCCACCGACTTCCAGTCGTCCAGCTCCCGAATGTCGAGGACCTTCGCGGCGACCTCGCGCCCGGTCTGCAGGTCACGCGCCGCCCAAGTCGCAGCGAAGCCGCCCTTGCCAAGCAGCCGCTCGACCCGGTACCGCCCGCCGATGATGTCCCCGACGCCCTCAGCCATGGCGGCAGCATATCCGGCGATTCGAGGAACGCCAGCCCGAGATCGGGGGCGTCAAACGTGGCGCGCGCTTGAATCGAAAAAGCGCATCAGCAGCGGTCTTCGCGCTCTTCGAGGATCGTCTCTGAGAGGCCCTCGCCTGAGCGGATTCGGACCGGCTCGCGGTCTTCCAGGGGGCGGCGGTTGCCGAGCGTGACGATGCCGAGGGCGGCCAGTTCGGCGAGGCGGGTGTTGAGGTCGTCGTGCGCGGGGGCGATGGGGTGCAGCTTAGCGATGGGGCGGCCGCGGTGGGTGACGACGACGGTTTCGCCTTTGCGGACGAGGTCGAGGTATTGGCCCAGGCGGGTCCTGAATTCGCGCGAGCCTGCGGTGGGCATGGGGTTTCGTTGGTCCCTTAGGTCCGAATTCCTGCTCGATTCCGGCGGGACCTGTCTCAAGTTTGCGGGGTCACTTTGGTTCGCGCAAAGACGCCAAGGCGCCAAGAACGCGCGTCCTTTGCGTCTTTGCGTCTTTGCGCGAGCGTCATGGCTCTGGCTCCGCCAGGTTGGATGGAGCCACGATGACCCCGGGGGCGCGCGCGGGCAAGGAGGGGGCTCAGCCTCCGGTGATGAAGTGGCTGACGCCGACGCGGATCATGGCGACGGCGATGGCGGCGAGGAAAAGCGACATCACCTTGCCGAAGGCTTGGATGACCGGGGGGCGGATGCGGGCGGCGAGGCGGCGGGCGTTGATGAGGATGAGGCCGTTGATGGCGAGGTTGAGGAAGAGGCAGAAGATGACGAGGACGCGGCCGTGGATGTCGGCGAGGACCAGGCAGGCCGTGAGCGTCGCGGGGCCGACGATGAGGGGGACGCCGAGGGGGACGATGCCCATGTTTCCGTCGAAGCTGTCGCGCTGTTTGCGGGATTCGCGGGAGAAGATGAGGTCGTGCATCGAGATGACCAGGAGGATGAGGCCGCCCGCGATGCGCAGGTCGTTCACGGTGATGCCGAGGAGGCGAAAGAGGCCCTGGCCGGCCAGCGTGACGAGCAGCGCCACGAGGAAGGCCGTGAGGATGCCCTTCTTGGCGAGCGTGCGCTCCTGGTGGAGGTCGAGGCCCTGCGCCATGGCCATGAAGACCGGCAGGATGGTGAGCGGGCTCAGGGCGACGAAGAGCGGGACGAAGACGGCGTAGAAGCTCTGGGCGAGATTGTCGGGCACGACGGGCTCCGGGGGTGGGCGCGGGGGCGGGCCTATCGTGGGGAGGGCGATACGTCAACGAAGACCCGCCGGTCGGGACCGGCGCTAATCGCTAGGTAGCGCCTGGAGAAACGCGACGACGGCGTCGGTAAAGGCGTCGTTGTCGTCGCCGGCGACCATGTGGTGGGCGTCGGTGACGTCGACGTATTGGGCGCCCTCGACCAGCGCGACCAGCTCCTCGGCGCCCTCGACGCTGAGCACGTCGCTCTTTTTGCCGCGCACGACCAGGGTGGGCAGTCGCAGCGCGCGGGCGGCGTCGTAGAAGTGCAGCACCTCGCGGTCGAACTCCTCGCGGGTCTGGGCCAGCAGCTTGGGGTCCCAGTGCCAGACGTAGCGGCCGTCGGGGCGCAGGCGCAGGTTCTTGGCGAGGCCCGTCAAGTCGCTGGGGCGCGGGCGGTGCGGCAGGTATTGGGCGACGGCGTCGGCGGCCTCCTCGACGCTGGCGAAGCCGTCGGGGTAGGCGGTCATGAACTCGAAGATGCGGCGGACGCCCTCGAGCTCGATGCGCGGAGCGATGTCGACCAGCACCAGGGCTTCGAAGGGCGTCGGGACCGTGCCGCCGGCGACCAGACCGATGAGGCCGCCGAAGCTGGCGCCGACCCAGACCGGGCGGCGGCCAAGCTGGGCGGACACGGCGATGGCGTCGGGGGCCACATCGACGACGGCGTAGCGGCCTTCGGGCGCCCAGTCGCTCTCGCCGTGGCCGCGGAGGTCCAGCGCGTAGGCGCGATATCCGGCGCGGCCGAGCTTGGCGCCGGTGCGGCCCCAGGCGTTGCGCGTCTGGCCGCCGCCGTGGGCCAGCACCACCGGCTGAGCGTCCGCGGGTCCCCAGGCAGAGGCCCGGAGCGTGATGCCGTCGTGGCCTTGGAAGCGGCAGATCTCGGGCTGGCCTTCCAGTGGCGGGCGATCAGTCAGAGACGCCACGATAGGCCCGGCGGTAGTAGAGCAGCGGGTCGGGGTCCACCGCGCTCTTGGCCTCGATGACCTCGCCGACGACGATGCTGTGGTCGCCGTGGGTCAGCATCTCGTAGAGCTTGCAGTCCAGCCACGCGATGCAGTCCTTCACGACGGGCATCCCGCCGGGGGTCCAGTCGCCGTCGACGGTCTCGAAGGTGGCGGTCGGCTCGCGGCCCGAGATCGCAAAATAGTTCGACGCCGCCTCCTGATTTCGGCCCAGGACGCTCACGGCGAAGCGGCCCGACGCGGTGATCATCGCCGGCATCCGGTTGGTCGTCGCGAGGCACACCAGGACCAGCGGCGGGTCCAGGGACACCGAGGTGAAGCTGGACACGGTCAGACCGTAGAGCAGGCCGTCGTCGGCACTCGTGACCACGGCCACACCGGAGGCCCAGCTCGCCAGCGCCTGCTTGAAATCGTCTTCGATCGCCACGCGCCCTCCCCTGCAGATCGAACTAGGACAGCGCGCCGCCGTCGATGCGCATCTCGGCGCCGTTCATGTAGCGGGCGTCGTTGGACGCCAGAAACGCGATGGCCGACGCGGCGTATTCGGGGCCGACGTACTTCACGTGCGGGATGGCACCCTGGATCAGCACCGGGTTCGCGCCGGTCGGGATCGAGAACTGGCCGTGCAGCGGCGTCGCGATGCCGCCCGGGATGACCGCGTTCACGTTGAGGCCCTGCTTGACGTACTCGGCCGCGAGGCACTTGGTCAGGCTGAGCACGCCGCCCTTGGACGCCGCGTAAGCCGCCATCCACGGGTGCTTGCCGAGGGCCGCGGTCGAGCTGGTGTTGACGATGTAGCCGCGGGTCGCCAGCAGGTGCGGGAGCGCGGCTTGGCACATCAGCATGGTGCCGGTCAGGTTCACCGCGATGATGCGGTTCCAGTCCTCGAGCTTCAGCTCGTGGGTGTGGTCCGAGCGCAGGATCCCGGCGACGTTGCAGAGCGCGTCGAGCTTTCCGAAGCGCTCGACGGCGGCGGCGACGGTGGCGGTGACCTGCTCCGGGTTCGAGATGTCGCACTCGAGGGCCAGAGCTTCGGCCCCCATCTCGGCGAGCTTCTCCATGGTCCGCGCGAGCCCGGCCGCGTCGATGTCGACCACCGCGACCTTCGCCCCCTCCTCGGCCACCCGATAGGCCGTGGCCTGCCCGATGCCCGACCCCGCGCCCGTGACCAGCACGACCTTGTCCTCAAAGCGATTCATGCCCCACTCCCCGCTTGCGCCGCCTCGAGATGGGCCGCGATTTTGTTTCCGAGATCTTCCGCGGCCGGCAGGAGCGCCGGCTCGAGCATCGCGTTCACCAGCGGCGCCGTGGGCCCGCCGGCGTCCATTCGCAGTGTGAAGGTCAGGTGGCTGGACACGCCGCCCGCGGCCGGAGCCGTCAGGGCCGCGCGCTCGACCGTGCCGAACTTCCGCTTGAACATGGCGCGGAAAAACCAGTTGAGAAAGCGCCGCCACAGGCCCGGCTTCGGCTGCGTGACCGCCGGCACTGGTGCCCCCGCCGCCGCGCCCGCCGCCGCCTGCGCCATGGTGAAGGTCCCGCCGCCCTCGACCACCTCGTTGAGGCCGGTGAGCGTAAAGCTGACCTTCTCGGCGTCGACCCACTCGGTGATGTGTACCGCCAGCTTCACCGTGCGGCTCAGGATCCCGACGTCGCCCTTGAGCGTCCACACCGAGTCGGTGTCGCTCTGCACCTCGTGGCCCTGATAGCCCGTGAGCATCGGCGCCCAGTGGTTCATGTCCTTGACGAAGTCCCAGATGGTCGCGACCGGCAGGTTCATCACCGTCGTGTACGTCACTTCCGGCATCGCTCAGCCCGCCTTGTGTGCGGCGGCGTGGCGCCCGGCCAGCCAGCCCCAGGTCATCGCCGTCCCGATGGTCGCGCCCGCCCCCGGATAGCCCGGCCCGGTGATGCCGGCCATGACGTTGCCGGCGGCGTAAAGCCCCGCGATCACTTGGCCGTCAGCACCCCGCACCTCGGCGTCGCGCGTCGTCATCGGCCCGCCCTTGGTGCCGATGGCGCCCGGGTGAACCTCCAGCGCGTAGAACGGGCCCTTCTCGATGGTCCCCAGGTTCGGGTTCGGCGTGTGGTCCGGGTCGCCGTAGAAGTGGTCGTACACACTCTCGCCGCGGCGGAAGTCCCGGTCCACGCCCTCGGCCGCGAACCCGTTGAAGCGCTGCACGGTCGCGGCAAGCCCGCCCGCGTCGATGCCCACCGCCGCCGCCAGCTCCGCCAGCGTATCGGCCTTCGGAATCCACGACGGCGGCGCCATCCCCGGCACCGAGGTCACCAGCAGATAGCGCTCGACGAAGGCCTGGTCGATGACCAGCCACGCCGGCAGGTTCGGCCGCGCGTAGGCCACCGGGTCGAAATGGAAAAACGGCTTCATCATGTCGTTGTAGTTGTGGGCCTCGTTGACGAAGCGCTGCCCGGCCGCGTTGACGATGATGGAGTGCGGCAGCGAGCGGATCGCGAAGTCCCCGCGGTTGAGCTGCACGCCGTCGTAGTCCTCGCCCGGCACGACCACCGAGGGGCACCACCACGCCTCGCTCATGTTGCCGAGGTCGGCACCCACGGCCATCGCCATCCGCAGGCCGTCGCCGTCGGAGATCGGCGGGCTGTTCGGGTGGGTGAGCTGACCTCCCAAAAAGCGAGTCCGCAGCTCGCTGTTCCACTCGAAGCCGCCGGTCGCCAAGATCACGCCGCCCTTGGCGCCGATGGTGATCTGGCCGCCGCCCGCCGTCGCCTCGACGCCGATGACCCGCCCGGTCTCGTCCTGAATCAGCGAGCTCGCCGCCACGCCCAGCCGCGGCTCGACCCCGCGCGCGAGGCACCCCGCCAGCAGGTTGCCCACCAGCGACGCGCCGTAGCAGACGAACCCGGCCTTGTAGCGCTTCGCCAGCTCGCCGTAGGGCAGCGAGAGCGGCTTGGAGAACACCCCCCACTCGGTGGCCTCGGTCACGGTCATGGGCGTCGCCCCGAAGATGGGGCTGCGGCGCAGCGCCTTGGCCCAGTCCCCCAGCTCGGCGGTCTGAAAGAGCCCCGTCTCCATCGAGCGCCCGCCCGGTTTTCCGCCCGGATGCTCGGGGTGGTAGTCGGGATAGTGGCCGAGCGCCGTGAAGCGCAGCGGCGTCTTGTCCTCGAGCCAGCGCGCCATCTTCGGCGCCTCGTCGACGTAGCGCTCGAGCAGCGCGTCCTCGGTGCGCCCGTCGGCGATGATGCGCAGATAGCCCAGCGCGTCCTCGCGCGAGTCGGCGACCCCGACCTCGGCCATGTGGTGGTTCTGCGGCACCCACACCACCCCGCCGGAGACGGCCGTCGTGCCGCCCACGAGCTGGGACTTCTCGAGCAGCACCACCTTCGCGCCGCCCTCAGCGGCCGCCAGCGCGGCCACCAGCCCCGCCCCGCCCGTCCCGATGACGACGACGTCGGCCTCCTCGGTGAAGCGCTGCTTTTTCTTCGTGAAGCGTTCGAACATGGCGCCTTCCGCTGGTCTTCAGGAGCGCGTCGCGGCGTGGTGGCCGGCGACAAATCCCCAGGTCATGCCTCGCAGATTTGCGAGTCCGCTCTGATATCCCGCGCCGGTGTCCAGCGCCGCCGCCGAGTTCCCGCACGCGTACAGCCCCTCGATGGGCCGCTCGCGCACGTGCATCACCCGGGCGTACTCGTCGGTCTTCAGCCCCACGGCGTTCACGCCGACGCCCACCGCCGACAGCTTCAGCCCGTAAAACGGCGCCTTCGCCACCGGCCCCATGTTCGGGTTCGGCCGCGACTTGTCGCCCACCATCATCGCCGCCCACGGGTAGCGCCCGCGCCCAAAGTCCGGGTCCACCGCGCCGTCCGCGAAGCTGTTGAAGCGCGCCAGGGTCGCCTCCAGCGCCGCCGGCGGCAGCCCCAGCTTCTCGGCAAGCTCGCCCGGCGTGTCCCCGACCTCGACCAGGCCCTCGGGCAGCGGCTGCCCCGGGAAGTACGGCCCGAACGAGTACTTCTCGCGGTACGACGCGTCGAAGATCAGGTAGGGCGGGTAGTTCGGGTGCGCCTGCTTCTCGCCGTCCCAGTCGCGGCAGCGCGGCAGGTACTCGCGGTAGAAGCTCTCGTCGCAGAAGCGCTCACCGGCCTTGTTGACCCACAGCGCGTGCGGGTAGCCGCCCTCCCAAGACGCGCGAAAGAGCGGCGCCCCGTCGTGCTCCTCGCCGGCGACCTGGTAGCCGAAGAACATCCCCAGGTTGTACGCCGGCACGCCCGCCAGCGCCGCGCCGACCTCGCCGCCCAGCACCAAGTTGTCGCCGGAGACCGACGGCTGGCACAGGGAGTTCCACTCCGGCAGTCCCTCAAACGAGCGCGCCGCCTCGCGGTTGTTGTCGTAGCCGCCGATGGCCAGCACCACGCCCCGCTTGGCCCGCACGAAGAAGTCCGCGCCGTCTCTCTCGCAGCGCACGCCGATCACTTTGCCGCCGTCGACGATCAGCTCACGCACGGGGGTCTCGACGTGCGCCGGGATGCTCCGGTCGATGAGCGCGGCCTTGAGAAACCACCCCATCATGCCCGGCCCGAACCCGCGCTTATCCTCGCGCACCCGCTGGCCCATCAGCTTGAAATTCCACGTCATCACGCAGCTCAGGCTGCCCCACGCGAAGAGCTCGTCGTGGGTGATCCCCGGCGGCATGTGCGGCGATGAGTAGCTCTTCTTCTGCCACGGCCCGAGGTCCGCGCCGCTGAAGAGCTCGACCTCCAGATAACGCCCGCCCGCCACGGTCCCGGGCGCGTGCGGGTAGTGGTAGTCCGGGAACCCGGCGATGGGCTTCCACGGGATCTTCGCGTGCTCGCCAAGCCACCGCGCGGCCTCGCGCCCCGTGTCGTAGAGCAGCCGCTGCATCCGCTCGTCGGCGTAACCACCGCCCAGAAAACGCAAATACGCCCGACCTGCCTCTTCTGAGTCAGGGATCCCCAGCTCGCGCATCTTGTAGTTGTCGGGGACGAAGACCTCGCCGCCCGAGTACGCGCAGACCCCGCCGAGCTTGGGCGCCTTCTCCAAGATGACCGCGGACGCCCCGGCGTCGTGCGCCCGAATCGCCGCGGTGACCGCGCCCAGGCCAGAGCCCACGCACGCGACGTCCACCTCGAGGTCCCACCGCGCCGGAATGCTACCCACGGCTCGCGCCCCCCGTCTGCCGGCCCGTCCGCCCATCCATATGGTCGAAAAGCACCCGCTGCGCGTTGCCGTACAGGAAGTCCTCCAGCACGCCCTCCCGCAGGTCCATCGCCAGCGCCTCCCGCACGCAGCGGTCCATCGCCAGCACCGGGTGGTCGGACGCGAAGATGATCTTCTGCTTGCCGCGCGTGTTCATGTAGTGGACCAGACTCTCCGGGAAGTAGCGCGGCGCGTACGCGGACGTCATCAGGTAGAGGTTCTTGTATTTCAGCATGAGCCGAATCGCGACGTCCCACCACGGGTCGGCGCCGTGGGCCATCACCAGCACGAGGTCTGGGAAAAACAGGCAGATGTCGTCGAGGTAGATGGGGTTCTGAACCCCGCCCGGCGCTGGCGGCCCGGGGATGCCCGTGTTGATCGAGATCGGCAGCCCGAGATCCACGCACTTGGCGAAGAGCGGGTAGTAGACGCGGTCGTTGGGGGCGAGGCCCGTCATGAACGGGAAGGCGCGGGCCAGCGCCACCGGCTCGCTGCGCACCATGGCCTCAAGCGCCCTCAGCGGCGGCATCCCGCGGCGCGGGTCCACCGACATCGACAGGGCGAAACGATCAGGCCGCGCCTTGGTAAAGGACAGCACGTGGGGGTCCGGCTCTTCGGCGCGGGTCGACAGGATCGACTTCTCGACGCCGTGCGCGTCCATCAGGTCGACAAGCTCGGAGACCCCGATGTCCTTGAACATGGCGTCGGAGCGCTTGAAGTAGTCCTCGGCCACCCGGATCAGCCACTCGGGCTTGTCCGTCGACCCCATGTTGACGTTCACGAAGGCGTCAATGGCGCGGGGCAAGGTCGGGGTGGCGTTCCCGCTCATCGCTTCCTCCGGGCTGCCGGGGCACCATCGCCCCGACTTTCTTGCACGCTCACTGGCAATAGAACGTGTTTCATGTTGGAATTGAAACACGTTTCACATCGTGGGTCCAGCACCTGGGATGGCGAGCAAAATAAGGCCCGAGCGCGATCTCGGGCTGGTGATTCAAGCACCACTGGAGGCTACGATGAGCGCACAGACCGGCCGCCCGGCGATCACTGCGGACGCCCTGCGCGAGAGCGCACGCGCGCTGCTCCCGACGCTCGAGGCGCGGGTCGGTGAGGCCGATCGAGCGAGGCGGCTGCCCGACCAGACCATCGAGGACCTCCAGAACGCGGGGATCTTCCGCATCCTGCAGCCCAAGCGCTGGGGCGGGCTGGAGCTGCACCCGCAGGTCTTCTTCGACGTGCAGACCACGCTGGCGTCGGCCTGCCCGTCCACCGCGTGGGTGCTGGGCGTCGTCGGCGTGCACTCCTGGCAGCTCGCGCTCTTCCCCTTGGAGGCGCAGCAAGAGGTCTGGGAGTCCGACAGCAGCACGCTGATCTCGTCGTCGTACGCGCCGGTGGGCAAGGTCCAGAAGGTGGACGGCGGGTTCAAGCTCTCGGGCCGCTGGAGCTTCTCGAGCGGCTCGGACCACTGCCAGTGGGCGTTTCTGGGCGCGTTCTGCCCGCCGGCCGAGGGCGCCAAAGGCCCCGACATGCGGACCTTCTTGGTCCCGCGGCGCGACTACCGCATCGAGGACACCTGGCACGTCTCGGGGCTGAAGGGCACGGGCTCCAACGACATCGTGGTCGAGGACGTCTTCGTCCCCGAGCACCGCACCCACGCCTTCAAGGACGGCTTCATCTGCCGCTCGCCCGGCAACGAGGTGAACCCGGCGCCGCTCTTCCGGTTGCCCTTCGGACAGATCTTCGTCCGCTCGGTGTCCAGCGGCGCCATCGGGATGCTCGACGGGGCGCTGCAGGCCTACCTCGGCTACCAGAAGTCCCGGGTGGCGTCGGCGGACGGCCAGAAGATCGCCGAGGACGCGGTGGCCCAGATCGCGAGTGCTGAGGCCGAGGCCGTCCTCGACGAGCTGCGGCTGGTCCTGGCGCGAAACCTCGACGAGATGATGCGGTTCGCCGAGGCCGACGAGAAGCTGCCCATCGAGCGCCGCGTGAAGTTCCGCTACGACTCGGCCCGGGTCGTGACCAAGTGCGCCGGGGCCATCGACCAGCTCTTCACGGCCAGCGGCGGGCGGGCGATTTTCAGCAACAACCCGGTCCAGCGCTTCTTTCAGGACGTTCACGCCGCGCGGGCGCACTACGCGAACAACCCGGACAAGCCCGGACGCAACGCGGGCGGAGTGCTCTTCGGGATGTCGACGACCGACTTCTTCATTTAGGCGCCCGTCGACCTCTTCGTTCAGACGCCCCCTTATAAGGATAGAGGCCCGATGGCGACGGTAGCGCAGCTTGGATATCTGGAGTTCGAGGTCCGCGACCTCGCGGCCTGGGAGCGGTTCGGCACCGAGGTGCTTGGGCTCGCGCTGGTGCGGCGGGGTGAGGACGGCTCGCTGGCCTTCCGGATGGACGGCCACGCCGAGCGGATCCGCGTGCGCCCGGGCGGTGCCGACGACCTGGCCGAGCTTGGCTGGGAGGTGGGCTCGGAGTCGGACGCGCTGGACGTGGCGGAGCGGCTTCAGGTCGCGGGCGTCGCCGTGACGCGGGCCAGCGACGCGGACGCGGCCGAGCGACGGGTGGCCGGGATGCTGCGCTACGCCGACCTCGGCGGGGTGCCCTCGGCCCTGGTCTGGGGGGCTGAGCTGGCCGCGGGGCCCTTTGCGTCCGAGGTCGTCCGCTCGGGCTTCGTCGGCGACGAGCAGGGCCTGGGGCACCTGGTCATCAGCGCGCGGGACAAGGACGAGAACCTCGACTTCTACAGTCGGATCCTGGGTTTTCGGCTGTCCGACCACATCACCTGCGACATCCACGGCTACCCGGTGGACATCGCGTTCATGCACGCCAACGCGAGGCACCACTCGGTCGCGTTCGGCGCCCAGCAGCGTAAGCGCCTGCACCACTTCATGCTCGAGGTCCGCTCGGTCGACGACGTCGGGCTGGCCATGGACCGCACCATGAAGGCGGGCTTGCGCATCATGCAGACCCTGGGCCGCCACCCCAACGACCGCATGCTGAGCTTCTACGCGAAGACGCCCTCGGGCTTTCAGTTCGAGATGGGCTACGGCGGTCGGCAGGTGGACGACGCGACCTGGGAGCCGACGGTGTACGGCCAGGTCAGCGAGTGGGGGCATCACCCGCCCGAGTTTTTGGTACCGCCGCCCAAGGCCAAGGAGCCGCGCGCATGAGCAACGACGCCCCCGAGAGCCACTTCGTCGAGGTCGGCGAGGGCCTGACGATGCACTACCATTCGCTGGGCGAGGGGCCCACGGTGGTCCTGGTACACGGCAGCGGCCCTGGTGCTTCGGGCTGGTCGAACTTCCGCCACAACGCGCAGGCGCTGGCCGACGGCGGATTTCGCGTGGTGGTGCCTGATCTTTTGGGGTACGGGCGCTCGTCGATGCCGGCGGACTTCGTCTACGGCTTCGACGTCCACGTCGAGACCTTCGCGCGGCTCCTGGACGCTGTCGGCGCTCCGGACGCGGCCTTCGTCGGCAACTCGCTGGGCGGCGCGCTGTGCATCGGCTTCGCGCTGGCGCACCCCGGACGCACCCGGCGGCTGGTCCTGATGGCCCCGGGCGGGCTCGAGGACCGCGAGACCTACATGGGGATGCGCGGGATCCGCGCGATGCTCAAGACCGTCTACGGCGAGGCGGGGATTACGCTGGACGGGATGCGGCGCCTCTTCGGCTTGCAGGTGTTCGAGGGCGAGGTGGCCCACGAGGTCATCGAGGAGCGGACCCGCGTCGCCCTGACGCAGCCGCGGGCGGTCTTCGAGACGGTCGGGGTGCCGAATCTGGCGCCGCGCCTTGGCGAGCTGACCTGCCCGGTGCTGGGCTTTTGGGGCGCCAACGACCAGTTCTGCCCGGTCAGCGGCGCGACCACCCTGGCGACGGGCTGCGGCGACGCCGAGGTCATCCTCTACAGCCGCTGCGGCCACTGGGTCATGGTCGAGCGCGTCGAGGCCTTCAACCAGCGCACCCGGGAGTTTCTGTGCGGCACCTGACCGACGGGCAGGCGGCCCGCTACGGCGACGAGCTCTACGAGGCGCTGCGTGCGCGCCAGGTCGTCGAGCCGCTGACGAATCGCCAGCCCGAGATCACGATTGACGACGCCTACGCCATCTCGAAGCACCTCGTCGCGCGGCGCGTGGCCTCGGGCGAGCGCATCGTCGGCAAGAAGATCGGCGTGTCGTCGCTCGCCGTGCAGCGGATGCTGGACGTGCACCAGCCCGACTTCGGCTTTTTGACCGACCGGATGGTCTACGGCGAAGGGGCCGAGATGCCCATCTCGACCGAGCTCATTCAGCCGCGGGCCGAGGGCGAGATCGCCTTCATCCTGGCCCGAGATCTGGTCGGGGAGAACCTCACCCACCAGGACGTGCTGGACGCGACCGAGGCCATCGTCCCCTGCTTCGAGGTCGTCGATTCGCGAGTCCGCGACTGGAAGATCCGCATCCAGGACACCGTGGCCGACAACGCGTCGTGCGGGCTCTTCGTCCTCGGCGCTGAGCGCATCGACCCGCGGGGACTCGACTTGGCGAGCCTCAAGATGACGGTCTGGAAGAACGAGCGGGAGCTCTCGGTGGGCTACGGCTCGGCCGCCCTCGGCACGCCGCTCGAGTGCGTGCGCTGGCTGGCCCAGACCCTTGGCGCTTACGGAATTACGCTCAACGCGGGAGACATCATCCTCTCGGGCTCGCTGGTGCCGCTGGAGCCCGTGGTGGCTGGCGACGTGATGCGGCTCGAGCTCGAACAGGTCGGTACGGCCTCGGTGAAATTCGTATGAAGACACGCGCGGCCATCATCGGGCCGGGAAATATTGGGACCGACTTGCTCTTGAAGGCGCTGCGCAGCGACATCATCGAGCCGGTGTGGTCGGTGGGTGTGGTCGCCGAGTCCGAGGGGCTGGCGATCGCGCGAAAGCACGGGCTGAAGACCACGGCGGACGGTGTGGATGGGCTCTTGCCGCATCTGGCCGACGACCGGATTCAGATCGCCTTCGACGCGACCTCGGCCAAGGTTCACGCGGAGAATTCGCGGAAGCTCGAGGCGCACGGGGTGATGGTCATCGACCTGACGCCGGCCGCGATCGGGCCGCCGTGCGTGCCGCCGGTGAATCTGGCGAGTCTGGCGGGCACCGAGGCGCGCAACGTCAACCTCATCTCGTGCGGCGGGCAGGCGACGATCCCGATGGTGGCGGCGGTCAGCCGGGTGCAGGCGGTCGGCTACGCGGAGATCGTCGCGACGGTGGCGTCGAAGTCCATCGGCCCCGGCACGCGCGACAACATCGACGAGTTCACGCGGACGACGGCGCGCGGGGTCGAGCTTGTGGGCGGGGCGAAGCGCGGCAAGGCCATCATCGTCATCAACCCGGCCGACCCGCCGATTATGATGCGCGACACGATCCACTGCCTCGTCGACGACGCGCCCGATGAGGCGGCGATTACCGAATCGGTCAAGGCGATGGTCGCGGACGTGCAGCGCTACGTGCCGGGCTACCGGCTGAAGAACGGGCCGGTCTTCGACGGGCGGCGGGTGTCGATCTGGGTCGAGGTGACGGGGCTCGGCGACTACCTGCCGAAGTACGCCGGGAACCTGGACATCATGACGGCGGCAGCGCTGCGGACCGCCGAGATGTTCGCTGAGGAGATGACGGCGCGGGGCGCGGGAGGTGCGGCGTGAAGCTGAACGGTATCGAGGTGACGCTGCACGACATGAGCCTGCGCGACGGGATGCACCCGAAGCAGCACCAGATCTCGATCGAGGAGATGGTGGCGGTGGCGACCGGGCTCGACGAGGCGGGCGTGCCGCTCATCGAGGTCACCCACGGCGACGGGCTGGGCGGGGCGTCGATCAACTACGGGTTCCCGGCGCATTCGGACGAGGAGTACCTGCGGGCGGTGGTCCCGAAGATGAAGCGGGCGAAGATCTCGGCCTTGTTGCTGCCGGGGATCGGGACGCTGGACGAGCTGAAGATGGCCGTCGACTGCGGCGTGGGGACCATTCGGGTGGCGACGCACTGCACCGAGGCGGACGTGTCGCGGCAGCACATCGGGATGGCGCGGAAGCTGGGCGTCGACACCGTGGGCTTTCTGATGATGGCGCACATGGTGACGCCGGAGCAGCTTCTGGAGCAGGCGCGGCTGATGGAGAGCTACGGGGCGACGACGCTCTACTGCACGGATTCGGCCGGCTACATGCTGCCGGACGACGTGACCGAGCGGATCGCTGCGCTGCGGGATGGGCTGCAATCGAGCACGGTCGTGGGTTTTCACGGGCACCACAACCTCGGCATGGGCATCGCAAACTCCATCGCCGCCATCGAGGCGGGCGCGCGCCGCATCGACGGGTCGGCCGCGGGGCTGGGGGCTGGCGCGGGCAACACGCCGCTGGAGGTCTTCGCCGCGGTGCTGGACCGGATGGGCGCGGTGACGGGCATCGACCTGTACAAGCTGATGGACGTCGCCGAGGACCTGGTCGTGCCGATGATGGACGCGCCGGTGCGCATCGACCGCGACGCGCTGGTGCTCGGATACGCAGGCGTCTACTCGTCGTTTTTGCTCTTCGCGCAGCGGGCGGGCGAGAAGTACGGCATCTCGTCGCGCGATCTGCTGGTGGAGATGGGGCGGCGTAAGACGGTCGGCGGGCAGGAGGACCTCATCGAGGACCTGGCCATCGATATGGCGCGGGCGCGCGGGTGAGTCGGGCGAATCATCCGACCCTGACTTGACGACGCACTGCCCATAAGTTCAGTATCGCGACCTCCCTGATTCTGGAGGCCCCGATGAAGCTGTATTTCGATCCCCGGAGCCGCGCGACCATCACCAAGTGGATGCTGGACGAGTGCGGCGCCGACTACGAGATCGTCCCGATCTCCCTGGCCGCGGCCGAGCACAAGACCCCGGCGTTTCTGGCCATCAACCCGGCCGGGAAGCTGCCCGCGCTGACCGACGGCGACACCAAGCTGTACGAGAGCGCGGCCATCGCCCTGTATCTTGGCGACAAGTACCCGAACTCAGGGATGTCTTTCCCGGTCGGCAGCCCCGAGCGCGGCCGCTATCTGTCGCTGATGGTCTACTCGACCAGCCAGCTCGAGCCGGCCATGGGCGACTACTTCGCGAAGGTGGAGACGGCTCCCTCGCGCGGCTGGAACGACTGGGAGACCACCAAGCAGGTGGTCGAGTCCGAGCTAGGCGCCGGGCCCTACCTCTTCGGCGAGCGCTTCACGGCCTGCGATGTGCTCATCGGGAGCATGTTCATCTGGAAGCGCCGCTTCGGAGGCCCACCGGACAGCCCGGCGCTGGAGGCCTACGTCGACCGCCTGCTGGCCCGGCCCCACGCGAAGGCGGTGGCTGGATAGCCAGTCGTTTCGGCGGCTTGCGGTTTGGTGGTGCAGATTGGAGTCTGGATTGCCAATCTGCACCACACGGCGTAACCTCGCGGCATGATTGAGCGAAACATCGCGGAGACGCTGCGGCGGCTCGCTGCGGACTACCCGGTGGTCACCGTGACCGGCCCGCGGCAGTCCGGGAAGACCACGCTCTGCCGCGAGTCGTTTCCCGGCAAACCCTGGGTCTCGCTGGAACCCCTAGACACGCGCCGGCGCGCCCAGAGCGACCCGCGGGGACTGCTGCGAGACTACGAGGCGGGGGCCATCTTCGACGAGGTGCAGCACGTCCCCGAGCTGCTGAGTTACCTGCAAGGGGTCGTCGACGAGGACCTGCGCCCGGGCCGCTTCATCCTGACCGGTTCGCAGCACTTCGGCCTCAGCGAGGCGGTGTCGCAGTCCCTGGCTGGCAGGACCGGCGTGTTGCACCTGCTCCCGCCGGCGTACGACGAGCTGCAGCGATTTCCCGATGGTCCGGCCACGCTCTTGGAGACCCTCTGGACGGGCGCCTATCCGGCGATCTTTGACCGGGGTATCGCCGCAGAACGGTGGCTGGCCGACTACGTCACGACCTACGTCCAGCGCGACGTCCGCCAGATCCAGAACATCACCGACCTCACCGCGTTCGCCACCTTCGTCCGTCTTGTGGCCGGACGCAGCGCCCAGGTGCTGAACCTCTCGACCCTGGGCGCGGACGCTGGGATCTCCCACAACACCGCGCGCGCTTGGCTGTCCGTGCTCGAAGCGAGCTTCATCGCGCACCGGCTCCCCGCTTGGCATCGAAACATCAACAAGCGCCTGACGCGTGCGCCCAAGGTCCACTTCTACGACACGGGCCTGATGTGCCACCTGCTGGGCATCCGCGACCCCGACCAGCTTCGCCTCCACCCACTGCGCGGCGCTGTGTTTGAGACCTGGGTGGTCGCCGAGGTCCTCAAGGCCCGTCTCAACGCCGGGCAGGCTGCAAACGCCTCGTACTTTCGAGATCACAAGGGCCTGGAGGTCGACCTCGTCATCGAGCGCGGGGACGCCACGCTATTGGTCGAAGCCAAGTCCGGCGCGACCATCGGCGGCGACTTCCTCGACCCACTCGCCAAGGTCGCTGAGCTGGTGTCGAAGGCCGAGAGCTGGCTTCCGACCGAACAGCGCCTCATCTACGGCGGGGACGCTTCGCAACAGCGCTCCACCGCATCCGTCCTTGGCTGGCGGGACATCGCGGGTGCCTCGTGGGTTGCGTAGCCCGCGCGTCGACATCGGCGGAACCGGCCGCTACGGTTTGGACCGGGTGCTCAAGCTGCCGTTGTATGCGCGGGCCGGTGTGGCTCACGTGTGGCTGGGAGATCCGATCAGCGAGACCCTGGAGGTCCACGCGCTGAGACGGGCCTCTTGGGTCCTCGCGGGGTCGTAAGGCGGCGCAGCCTTAGCGTCTCTAGGGTCCGCGGTCGGGCGTCCGGAAGCCCTTCGCGGGCGGCGGACGGCGCCCCGGGCGTCGGTCTCGCCACACATGCCGGAACACTCACATTGAGGCCGCCGCTCTGGTAGGTTCCCGCCCATCGAACTGGAGGGCGGCGATGACTGGACGAGCTTGGGTGCGCGCCGGCTGGGTCGCGCTGGCGGCGCTGAGCGCTTGCAGCGTGGGGTCCGGTGGGCCCGGGATCGGGTTTGAGGACGTGGACGCGGCGACGCCGAGCCTCGACGCCGCGGTCGGCGCGGGCTGCGTGACGGCCGACGACTGCGCGGCTTCTGACAACCCGTGCGTGCGGGCCCTGTGCACGACCGACGGGCAGTGCGTCACCGAGGCGTCGAACGCGGGCGGCGCCTGCGACGACGGGAACCCCTGCACCGCCGACGACGCGTGCGCCGCCGGGGTTTGCAAGGGCGGCGCGAACGCGTGCGTGTGCTCCGGGGACGCGGATTGCGCCCAGTTCGACGACGGCAACATGTGCAACGGGGTCTTGGTCTGCGAGGACGAAGGCTGCGTCGTGGCGGCCGGCAGCGTCGTGAGCTGCGCGCCGGCAGCCGGCGACGGGCCGTGCAAGCAGACCGTCTGCGAGCCGACCAGCGGCTCCTGCGTGGCCCAGCTCGCCGCCGAAGACACCCCGTGCGATGACGGCGACCTCTGCACGATCGGCGACCGCTGCGTCGGCGGAGCCTGCGCGCCGGGTGGCGTGCCGCTGGTCTGCTCGGGCTCCGGGCCCTGCGTCAGCGTGACTTGCGAGCCGGCCAAGGGCTGCGTCACCGAGGCCGCGGCCGACGGTTCCGCCTGCGCCGACGACGACCCGTGCACCACCGGCGACGCGTGCACGGGCGGCGTGTGCGTGGGCTCGGGGAGCTGCACCTGCGTCGCGGACGAAGACTGCGCGGGCGTGGACACGAACCTCTGCGATGGCGGGCTCGCCTGCGACAATGGCCTGTGCGTTCACGACGGGGCGCCGGCGGTGGTCTGCCCGCCCTCGACCAACGCGTGCAAGGTCAACGTCTGCGCGCCCTCCACGGGCAAGTGCGTGCTTGGCGCCGCGAGCGACGGCACGCCGTGTACTGGCGCGGCCGAGTGCGCGGCCAACGCGTCCTGCGCGGCCGGCGTCTGCAAGCCGGCGCCCAAGGCCTGCGACGACGGCGACCCCTGCACCGTGGATAGCTGCGACCTCGTCAAGGGCTGCGTCCACTCTGGCGCCACCGGGCCCTGCGACGACGGCAACGCCTGCACCTCCGGCGACGTGTGCGGACCGGCCGGGTGCGCAGGCAAATTGTCAGGCTGCGACTGCCTAAAAGACGCGGACTGCCCCGACGACGGGAACGCGTGCAACGGGGTGATGCGCTGCGACTCCGCGGGCGCCTGCGTGGTCGACCCGAGCTCGATCCCGCAGTGCCCGGGTGGCAGCGACTGCGCGCTGGCGGCGTGCGACCCGGCCACCGGGGTGTGCCAGCTGAGCCCAGCGCCCGCCGGCACCGTGTGCGAGAGCGCCGACCCGTGCGCTGAGTTTGGCAAGTGCAATGGCACGACGTGCGCGGTCACCGGGCCGGGCTGCGGCCCGCTGGAGGTCACGCCCACCCTCCTCGATTTCGGTCTGGTCTCGAGTGGTTGCGGCACCAAGACCCTTGAGTTTGCAGCCCTCAACACGGGAGATGTCCCGCTGGTGATCGTCGACGCCCCGAAGTTCGTCGGCTGCAGCGCTGAGTTCAGCTG
This sequence comes from Myxococcota bacterium, assembly GCA_041389525.1. Lineage (GTDB taxonomy): Bacteria > Myxococcota_A > UBA9042 > PHBI01 > JACKFB01 > JACKFB01. The sequence goes on from JAWKRR010000026.1 coordinate 86,360, forward strand.
GGTCGACGTGCCCGCTCCGGTGACGCTGGTGCCCGGCGCGACGAAGACGTGGAAGGTCACCTACACGCCAAGCGGGGCCGGGTTGGATAGCTGCCAGATCGAGCTGTCGGCCAACCTGCCGGCGAAGTACGACGCGGTGGTGCAGCTCATCGCGCAGGGCAGCGCGGCGGCGCAGACGGTCGACAGCTTCATCCAGCCGCAGAGTCAGGACGTGGATGTCCTCTTCGTCATCGACAACTCGGGCTCGATGACCGAGGAGCAGGACTTGCTGGCGAGTGGGTTCAGCGACTTCATCGCCGGGGCCGCAAGCTCGCAGAACAACTACCATATCGGCTTGGTTACCACCGACATCGACGACGCTGGCGAGCTGCAGGGCACGCCCCGCTACGTGACCCCTGCGACCGTCGGCGCCTTCGCGCAGAACGTCAAAGTCGGGACGAATGGGTCCGGCACCGAGCGCGGGTTGGAGTCAGCAAAGCTCGCCCTCAGCGCGCCGAACACGACGCAGACGAACACGACCTGCGGGACGTTCAGCTCGTGCCCGTCGGGCCTGGTCTGCCGGGACGGCTTCTGCGGGGGCGCCAACGCGGGCTTCCTGCGCACGACGGCCGGCCTCGAGGTGATCTTCCTCAGCGATGAGGAGGATCAGTCGAGCGGCACGACGACCAGCTACCTCTCATTTTTCCAGGCGCTGAAAGGCGGCGCCGCGAAGGGGCTCTTTCACGCCCACGCGCTGGTGGGCCCTCCGGGCGGCTGCACCTCGGTCAACGGGGTAGCGGACTCGGGAGCCCGGTACACGAGCCTCGTCAAATCGACCAACGGCGTCTTCGCGAGCATCTGCTCGGCGAGCTTCTCGACCGCGCTCAAGGCCATCGCGGCCATCGCGTTCGGTCCGGGCGCGCGCTTTCCGCTGTCGGAGCAGCCTGTGGTGAACAGCATCGCGGTGAAGGTCGACGGCGTCGGCTGTCTGGCGCAGAGCGCGAGCGGCACAAACTGGAGCTACTCCAACGCCGATCACAGCGTCACGTTCGACCCCGCGGGCAAATGCCTGCCCGCGCCGGGACAGACCGTGGTCATCACCTACGACGCGGATTGCTTCGCGCCGTGACCCCGGTGCGGGCGGTGCTGCGCCGCATCAACCACGGCATCGCGGCGTTGTGCTGGGCGCTGTTGATGGCGAGCGCGGGCGCGTGGGTGTGGCAGGCCGCCTGTGCGCTGCCGCCCTCGCCCGGCGCGACCCAGTTTCGCGGCGCGATCTTCGCCCACCGCGCCCAGACGGGAGGCGCAGCCCCGGCCCCCGAGAACACCCTGGCCGCCATCCGCGCGGCGGCGCAGGCCGGGGTGCGCGCGGTCGAGGTGGACGTGCGCCTCAGCGCGGACGGTCGCGCGGTCCTGATGCACGACGACACCCTCGACCGCACCACCGACGGCGCGGGGCCCGTCTCCGAGCGCACCCTGGCCGACCTGCGCGCCCTCAGCGCCGACGCCGGAATCGCCGACTACGCCGGTGAGCCGGTCCCCACCTTGGACGAAGCCGTCGCCCTCGCCCGCGCGCTGGGGCTGTGGCTCGAGCTCGACGTCAAGAACGTCGAAACATCAGTCGTCGCCGAGGAGATCGCGACCGTCCTCGCCCGCCACGACGCCTTCGCGACCACGTTCGCGTCGTCCTTCTACCCGCAGGTGCTCTACGCCGTGCGTTCGCGCGAGCCGCGTGTCATCACGGCCCTCGCCATCCGACCCGACGCGACCGGGATCGCGCTGGTCGACCGGCTGCTCGGCTCGTTCTGGCTCCCCGAGTGGCTGGGCGTCGGCCTCGTCGAGCCCCACCGCGACCTGGTGTCGGCCGAGCGCGTGGCGGCGTGGCGCCGACGCGGCTTCGTCGTCAACGCCTGGACCGTGAACGCGGCCGAGGACAAGGCCTACTTTCAGCGCCTGGGCATCGCCATCACCACGAACTGCCCGCACGCGGCCTGCCCCGACGACCCGTCCGACTCCATGTAGCGCTGCGCGGGCGGCGTCTTCACCGGGCCGGCGCCAGGATATCCAGCAGCCCGTCGACCACACGCCTCGACAACGCCAGCGGCCAGAGCGCACCGCCCCTCACCGCTGGCCGTCGCCATGTTCAGCGCGTCGGGGTCCAGCGCCACAGGCCCTGCGGACTCCAACCCAGTGTCCACGACGAACAGCGGTTCGCCCGAGCTCGCGCCGTAGACCCGGACGAGGCCGGAGTCCAAGCTGGCGAACAGCATCTCGCCGCCCGCGCCAAACGCGAGCGCGCTCACCTCCTCGTCCTGGAGCGCGTGCTGCGCGACGACCTTGCCGTCCGTCGACCAGATCCGCAGGTCGCCTTCGGACGACGCGCTGGCGATTCGCAGGCTGCTCAGCGCGATCGCGGTCACCGGACGGCCGTGGGACGCGCGGCCACCCACCGCGTCGATCGCGAACACCGGCGCGGTCTCCCCGACCAGCATCGCGAACGCGACCTCGCCCGTCGTCGACCCCAGCGCGATCCCCACGTCACTGGGCGAGACCGCGGCCGCGGAGACTCGGAATCCGCCGCCCATCCCGTGCTCGATGACCGGCCTGTCCCCGCCGGAGCCGTCCCAGACCTGAAACCGAGCGTCCTGCGAGACGGTCACGACCCGCGGCCCCATGGGTGTCCACGCGGCGTCCACCAGGCTCACGGGGAAGTGGGTCGTCTCGGGGTCCGCTGAGGCATCGAGCCGCCACACGTGGGCCGCGCCGGCCTCGGTGAGCGTGACGACGCGGTCGGGGCCGGGCCCGAAGGCGACGTCGATCGGGAGCCCGCCGTCGTGGATGAACTCCTTCGCTGGCGTGGACGCACCGGGGGGCCAGACCGCCGCGAGCTCACCGCCGAGGCTGGCGACGCGGCGGCCGTCCGTATCCGCGCGCAGCACCCACGACTCGACGTGCCCTGGCCCGGCCACGTCCGCCCAGTCGGACGGCGCAAAGGCCGCGACGCCCTCGCCTCCCAGCCCCGCGACCAGGGTCTTGCCGCCGACGAAGGCGAGCGCGTGGGCGAAACGCTCCCCGGTCAGCGCGTGGGTGGCCGAAGGCTGGCCGAGCTCCCCGGTCCAGAGCATCAGGGTGTTCACCGAGGAGGTCGCCACGCTCAGCCCGTCCGGCGCGAGCGCGGCGGCCAGGGCGCCCTGGCGCAGGTCGAGGCGGGTGACCTCGAAGGCGCCGCCCGCGACCGACGAGAAGACGAAGACCTCGCTGCGGTGCGCGCTCCACGCCAGCGCTCGCCCGGGATGGCGCGCGGCGAAGCTGACCTCTTCGACTCCCAGGCGCCCGGCGTAGACGCGCCGGGGGGCGTCGCCGGCCGTCCAGATCTCCACCCCGCCGTCGTCGCGGGCGATGATCACCGAGCCGCCGTCGCCTGCGAGGTCCGCCGCGACACCGCCCGCGCCCGGCAGCGTCGTCGGCTGCGGCTGCGCCTCGATGGAGTAGATCTGCGCCGCAGCGGCGGTGAGGACCAGCAACCGCCCGCCCCCATCGTCGAAATCCAGCGCCCGCACCGGGCCCTCCGGCATCGGCAGCACCAAGTCCGCCGCCCCTTCGCCCATGCCCACGACGCGCACCCCGCCGGCCTCGTCGCCCAGCGCGTAACGCCCGCCCCGTTCGCTGGCGGCGATGGCGGTCACCAGCCCAGCGCGCCCCGCCACCGGAACGCGCCACCGACTCTCGATGCTCGCGCCATCCCGACCCGCGCCCGGGCTGCCCACCGTCCAGACCGCGACCCCGCCGCGCGCGTCCACGCCGAGTATCTTCTCGTCCTTAGCCGCGACGCGCACGAAGCGCGTGCGCCCGCCGTCTGGCGCCTCCAAGCTCGCGCGGAGCAGCCCGCTGTTGGCGTCATAGATGCGCGGCGTCCCGCCCTCCGCCAGCAGCCCTTCGTGTCGCAGGTAGCGCACCCCGGTCGCCGGCTCGTCCAGGCTGAGCTCCGGCAGGTCGACCTCGCTCTCCAGCGCGTGCTGGATGACACACCCGTCGGCCCCCGCCGTCGCGAGGCGCGCCCCCCCTTGATTGAACGCCACCGCCAGCACACGCGCGGTGTGCCCGAGCTTGCAAGCCCGACCGCCCGCCGCCGGGACGGCGTCCAGCGCGGGCGCCGCGACCACCGACACCTCGCCCCCCGGTAAGATCAGCGCGATCTCGCGCTCGTCGGTCGAAAACGCAGCAGCCGCCTCGCCACGAGACACCCCGCCCCAATGCGCTAGCGTGCGCCCATGCTGAAGATCCCACAGCCGGACCGAGCCGTCGGCCGCCCCGCTCAGCCCCCGGCGCCCATCGCGGCTCACCGCCAGCGAGACGATGGCCCCGTCGTGGCCAAGCAAAGTGCGCTCACGCTCCCCGGTGGCCGCCAGGAGCTCCAGGGCGCCGGCCGCCCCCTCCACCAGCCGCCGCCCGGACTCGCCGAGCGCGGCCGACAGGCGCGACTCCACCTGCGCCGGGCCCTGCTGGGCCTCGATGGCGCTCGACGCGCGACTCAGCTCGTCCTTGCACCCGGTGTCACCGCCGCGCTCGGCCCGCTGCCCGCCTGAGCCTGGGCTCCACTCGTAGACCGCCCCGCTCGCCGCCCTAAACCGGAGCGACCGCCCGTCTTTGCTGAAGCCCAGCCCCACGCCGCCCCCGCTGGGCCCCCGCGCGCAGCCGTCTCGCGCCCACCCCCCGGCTTCGCGGCGCCAGCGGACCAGCGTGCCGTCGGCCCCGAGGGTGGCGAGGAACTGCCCGTCCGCCGAGAAGGCCGGCGCGACCGCCCCCGCCCGCTCGTGGGTCCCGACCTTGGAGCCGCCGGGCAGGACGTCGAAGTGCGGCGCGCCCTCAGACCATGCGCGCCCTTCGGAACCCACGGCCGGCGCGTCGCGATTCCACCGAACCGAAGGGTGCCATCGCCGGACAGGCTCAACAGCGTGCGGCCGTCCCGCATCAACCAAGCCATGACGTCGGAGCCCTCGTGGGCGTGCAGATCCGAGAGGCGGCCCGTGCTCGCCTCCCACACGCGTACCATCCCGTCCGCGCTGCTCGAGGTCACGACCAGCTCGCGCGCCGCGCCGCCCACTCCCGCGAGGCGCACCTTGCCGCGATGTCCCGAATAGCGAGCGATTACCTGCCAGTTCGCGACGGTCACGTCCGCGCGCCCGAGCAGCACCACCGGCCCGGCAGGGTCTCACCAGCACCTGCTTGAGGGTGCGGTCGGCGGACAACCCGAGGATCGGCGAGTCGAACCCGAGCCGGATCGGGGTGACCTGGCCGTCGTCGGCCATGACGGTCGCGGCCCCGCCCTGCATGTCGCCAACCACGATCTGGCCGCCGTCGTCGCTCGGCGCGATGGCCGGCGGCTCCGCCTGCAGCGCGACCGTACGCTCCGTGACTTTCGAGCCGAGATCCAGGATGACGACGGCCTTGCGCGCGCGACTGGCGATGGCGACGCTGCCGCCGTCATCCAGCGCCAGCCCTGCCATATCCCCCAGCACCTTCGAGGTGATCCGAGCCGCCGCCGCAGGGTCCGCGCCCTCCTCCCGCACGATGGTGACGACGCCACCGCCGCCGTTTGGCCCCCGCACGACCACCGTACGCGCCGAGCGGTCGACGACGATCTGCTCCACGCCGGGCGGCACGCTGCCCAAGACCGTGGTGGCGCGGTCGGACAGGCGATGCCGCACCACCCGCCCGCGATCGTCGACCAGCACCACGAGCTCGCCGTCTCGGCTCCACGCCCCGTGCACGATCCGCGCCTGACTCCGCGGCGCGCGCTCCTGCTCCCGTGTAGGCATGCGCTGCGCTTGCACAACATCTGCGGGGGTTTCGTCCTCATCGGGCGAGGCCGCGAAGTAGGCCGAGGCGTCCTGATCAAGCCCCGTGGCGGTAGGCGTGCCCACCCGCGCCGCGCCGTCCGCGCCGATGAGCAAGACGCGCGTTCCGTCCGGGCTGACGGCGAGCCGTGAGACCCGGCTCCCCAGCGAAGCTCGCTGCTCCACGAGGGCGCGGAGGGCCGAGAAGGTCCGCGCCTCGACCCACTGTCGGACCCGCGAGTGGATCTCCCGCGTGTCGCTCGCCGCCCGCGCCAACGCCAAGCGCCCGATCGCCGCGGCGCGCTCACCTCGCGCCAGGTCTGCGCCAGCGAGCGTCGAGAGGGTGTCGACCAGGCGCGACAAGGACTGCTCGGTCGCCTGCTCGGCGCGCTCGCCGGCCGCCTCTTTCAGCTCCACCAACGCGAGGGCGTTGTGCTCGGCCTCGGCGGCGTTCTGCACCGCGGTGTACCCGGCAAAGCCCAGCAGGGCCAACAGCACCCCGACCAGCGCCGTCGCGTAGCCACGGAACCGCCGCCAACGCGCGGCCTGCTCCTCCAGCTCGCCCGCCTCCGCCCAGCGCCGGTCGCGGCTCTCGGCGACGAAGCGCGTCATCACGTCGTGGACGAGCTCGACGTGCGGGATGCCCAGCCGCTCCTCGCGCCGCACCAGCCGCCGATCCACCAGCGCCGACATCACCGCCTCGGTGATCCCTGGCTCCTCGAGCGCGTCTTGGAGGGCCACCGTGGTGCGAAATCCGCGCGCCGTCAGCAGCCGGTCCTCGATGAAGGTGCGGGTCTGAGGCCCCAAATCGCGAGTCGCGCGCTCGTAAAAATCGCGCAGAATCGTCTCTCGCGAGCCGGCGAGCAGCTCGGCGGTGATCTTCTTGGCCCCCACGCGGAGGCGCCGCTCATTGAGCTCGCGACAGACCAGGCTGAGCAGCGACGGCTCGACCTGCAGCGCCTCCAGGTCGGCCTCCGCCGCGTCCTCGGCGCTGGCGTGGACGCCGGCCGACGCGACGAAGCGCACGATGTCTCTGGCCACGGACTCGCCGACGATGTCCTTGCCGGGGCCGACGACCGCCTGCACCGCGCCGATCCCCGACAGCGGGCGGAGGCGGTAGTGGTTCTGTCGCAGCGCCGGAATCGCCGCCTGCAGCGACGCGAGGTCGGGCAGAAAGTCCTCGCGCAGGCTGAGGACGACCTTCACCTTCGGTCGCTCATACGAAGTCGGCAGGTCGGTCTCGCCGGCCTCCACCGCCTCCCGAACCGAGCCGGGGATGTGGTTCTCGACGAGGTCGGTCAGCTCTTCGATGAGCGCGTCCCGGCCTTCGCTGTTGCGCCCGACGGTGAAGAGCTCCTCGAACTGGTCGAACACCAGCACGGGAGCCAGCAGGTGGTTGCGCTCGTCCCAGAACGGCGTGCGGTGGAAGTACTCCCACAGGGTCACGTCCGCGGCAGGCCGCTCGGCGTCCACGGCGCTGGACTCGATCTCGGCCGAGATGCGCGCGCGGATCTGGGCCAGCGGGTCGCTCAGGCGCGCCTGATAGCCCAAGCGCACATAGATCGGCAGCATCCCCTGCTCGCGCATGCGCGGGAAGAGGCCAGCGCGCAGCAGCGACGTCTTGCCCAGGCCCGAGGCGCCGTACACGACCGTCGGCCCCGTGCGGCGCAAGAGCTGCGCCAGCGCCTCCTCGTCGGCGTCGCGCCCGTGAAACCAGGCCGCGTCGGCCTCCCGGAAGGGCTCCAACCCGAGGAACGGGTTGTCCCGGTTGAGGGTAGTGGCCTCGACCACGCGTGTCGTCGGCTCAGAAGACACGGAGCGCTCGCTTGCGCCGAATCTCGCGGCGGATCAGGTCCACGAACTCGGTCGGCGGCGTCAGGTCGGGCGCGGCGGTCCAGTGGATGTCCCGGAACTCGTCGGGGACGTGGGCGACGTCCGCGTTGTCGAGGCCCAAGACCACCGGGACCAGGAAGACCACCGAGGCGTCCAGGCGGGGCAGGCGCTGGACCGCGGCGTGCCACTCGACGCGGAAATAGGCCTCGAGGCGTCGCTCGGTGGTCTCGGAGATGAACGGCACGAAGAGCGCGCAGCGGCGCAGGTTTGACTGAATCTCCCGCTCCCAGCGCTCGCCGCCGTCGATCTCGCGCTCGTCGAACCAGGTGGCGATGCCGGCGGCCTCCAGCGCGTCCCGGAAGGGCCGCACGACCTCGCGATCCTCCCGTGCGTAGCTGAGAAAAACGGCGTCCTCCTCGGCCTCGGGGCGCGGGGGCGGGGGCGTGTCAGCGCGGTCGCGCGGCGGGGGCGTGCGGGCGGCCTGGCGCTCGAACCAGCGCCGGTGGAGCTCCGCGATGAAGGTGTGGGCGTCGCCGTCGGCGAAGATCTC